>CAZGVY010000169.1:0-4375 GCA_964529215.1 uncultured Mordavella sp.
GCCGATTATGATCGGGCCGGAACCAATTACCAGTACCTTTTTTATATCTTTAATCTTAGGCATCTTTTCTCTCCTTCCTGTCATTCATCATCGCAATAAAACGGTCAAATAAATATCCTGAATCCTGAGGACCCGGACATGCCTCCGGATGGAACTGTACGGTAAAGATATTCTTGCCCGTGTATACAAGACCCTCATTAGTCCCGTCGTTTACATTCACAAAAGCCTCCTTCGCCACATCCGCATCCATCGTGGAAGCGTCCACCGCATATCCGTGGTTCTGTGAAGAAATATATACCCGGTTTGTCTCAAGATCTTTCACCGGATGATTGCCGCCCCGGTGCCCATATTTTAATTTGTAAGTTTTTGCGCCATGGGCAAGAGCCATCAATTGATGTCCCAGGCAGATCGCAAATATTGGAATATCAGTATTGGATAACTTTCTGATTTCTTCAATGATAGATACATTCGTCTCCGGATCTCCCGGCCCGTTAGACAGCATGATACCGTCCGGATGACTGTCAATGATTTCTCTGGCAGTTGTATGCGCCGGATAGACCGACACCTGGCAGCCTCTGCGGTTCAGAGACCGGGCAATATTATTCTTCGCGCCAAAATCCATCAGCGCAACCTTATATCCATCGCCAGGAAGAAGGCTCTTTTCACTACAGGAAGCTTCTGAAACCACATCCCCGATCTTATATTCCTTAAGCTTCGGGATGATCTCTTCGAGACAGTAATTCTCATTGGTAGTGATCATACCATTCATCGTTCCCTTTTCTCTCAGGATCTTGGTAAGCGCCCTGGTATCTACCCCTGCAATTCCAGGTATATCCTGCTCTTTCAGAAAATCCTGGATCGTTCCCTCACACCGGAAATTACTCGGCGTCCTGGACAATTCCCTTACAATATACCCATCCGGCCATGCTTTACCCGATTCCATATCCGGTGTAATCCCGTAATTACCGATCAGCGGATAAGTCATTACCACTGCCTGTCCGGCATAAGACGGGTCTGTCAGTACCTCAAGATACCCGGTCATAGATGTATTAAATACAATTTCACTAATAACATCTCTTGCAGAACCAATGCTGCTTCCGGTAAAAACCGTCCCATCCTCTAAGATAAGAAATGCTCTCATACACTCACCTGTTCCCTTCCTGTATTACCTTCCAAACCTGCCCCCGCCCGTCAAAACCATATGGCTGGAAATCCACCGGTTTCCGCCGCCGAAGGCATATGCACAAATTGTAGAAATTATACAACAAGTTTCTGTTTTTTTCAACCCTAATACTGCCAATAAACTGCAAGCCTGAAAAGCTCCGGCCTGTCTTCATAATAATACTGGACTTCCTGGTAACCGTAAATACTGCATAGATTCTGAGCCGCCTTCTGGATCTGGTTATTCAGGATATCATCCTTTGCCTGCTGATAGCTTGCCTCGTCAAAATATTTGAATATGGTTGGGTTGCGTTCTTCATAAATGGCGGCATTCAGCGCATCCAGCGCCACAGCGCCGTCATAGCTCTCATAACACATTCCATTTACCATATAATAATTCCATGTCATACTGGTACATTCCGGAAGCGGATACTCTGCATCCGCCTGATGTGTCCGGTAAATCTCTGCATCGTTACAGCACATATAATCATAGCTGATGGTTTCCCACTGGGGGGTCTCTTCTCCTTCCGCACTCTGGTACACCGGATCTCCCCAGGTAACATCCACATGATAAAATTCCCCTCCGCACTGCACCAGGTTCCAGGCATGGGCATCCGCCCCATTTGTCACTCCCGTCACATAAATGACAGGAACTCCCATCCGTTCCAGCAGATACTGGGCCGCCTTAGAATATCCTGCGCATACAGACCGTTTCCCCACAAGTGAGCTGTAGATATTCTGATTATCAGGAGCCGTCAGGTCATAGTCCACAGAATTCACGACTGCCTCATACACATACAGGATCTTCTCATAATCCGACGCCTCTGGAGAGATCCCCTGCATCAGCTCATTTACAGCCCCGTCAATCTGTTCCTGCCTGGCCAGTCTTTCCTCCTCTGTACAGTTATACTCCGGACTGACAACCGTATATGCATCCCCGTCCTGCCCCTGTTCATAGGAAGTAGAGCTTACGCCTCCGTCACACCAGAAAAAGTCCGGATAGTCCCTCAAAACCTCTCCCAGGATCCGGTTTGCCTGCTTGGCGTCTATACAATGAACATAGATTTCCTCCTTCCGTTCCTTAAGCCCCTGGCAGATCTCCTGATAAATTCCCTTTTCTTCTTCATTTAGAAGTTCATAATAATAATGATCCGCAAAGCTGTCTCCGGTTACGGAAACTTCCTGATATGGAATCTCTTCCGATGCCTCCGTATCCTTTTTCCACCAATCCCCTTTATGCTCTCTCAAAAACTGAAACGCCTGCATCATCAGCACAATAAGCAGGCACGCAGCCAGGAATTTAACAATAAATCTTAGGCATCCGCCCTTTTTTTTCTTCATAATCTCTCCTACAGTTATCCGATTCACAGCCTATTTCTTTCTGCATATAATAATTGTAACAGAATTTGCGAGGTTACACAATGAGCGATCCTATTCCATCTTCTGACACTCCAGATATGGGACGTCTCCAGATCAATATTACTTCCGAGATCACTTCTTTTCCGGTTCCAGATGCCACCATCAATATCTCTTACACGGGAATCCCGGAAAACACGCTGGAACAGGCAACTACCGATTCTTCCGGCCAGACTGAAATCCTTGAGCTTTCCGCTCCCCCGGCCGAATACAGCCTGAATCCGGAAAACGACATACAGCCCTATTCCGAATATACACTGCAGATACAGGCGCCCGGCTTTGAACCTGTGAGCATTGCCGGCACAGAAATCCTTGCGGGCACAACAGCAATCCAGAATGTCCAGATGAGTCCTTTAGACACTACGGGAACAGAAGAACAGATCTTCGTCATTCCCGCCCACACTCTATATGGAAATTATCCGGCCAAAATACCGGAAGATGAGATCAAGCCGGTAAATGAAACCGGCGAAATCGTGCTGAGCCGGGTAGTTGTCCCGGAATACATCGTGGTACATGACGGGAGCCCCCGCGATAGTACCGCAAAAAACTATTATGTGAAATATAAAGATTATATTAAGAATGTGGCCTCCAGCGAGATCTATGCCACATGGCCGGCCAATACCATACGGGCAAATGTGCTGGCAATCATGTCCTTTACCCTGAACCGGGTATATACGGAGTGGTACCGGAACCAGGGGTATGATTTCACTATTACCTCTTCCACCGCTTTTGACCATAAATGGATACCGGAACGAAATATCTTCCAATCCATTTCTGTCATTGTAGATGAACTGTTCGCTGATTATCTGTCCAGGCCAAACGTGCGGCAGCCTATCCTGACCCAGTACTGCGACGGCCAGCAGGTACAGTGCCCAAACTGGATGACCATTTTGTTATAACCTATAAAGATTATTCTTGCATATCACACGGCAGATCTTTTATTATTAGAACGATTTCACAGCGTCCAAAAGACTTAGCCCAGCTTTCCACGCAGCAGGCCCCACTTCGTGCGGATCCTCAGTAATTCCCTGTGATAATTCAAACTGTCTGGTTTTATCCTCTGTGTCCGGTCCGAATGAGCCGTCTACTTCCACCTCATATCCTGCTGCATTCAAAATCTTCTGCCATACTCCGGCCGCTGTCCCTGTCATACCTTTCTTTAATATCGGCATATTTACTGTCACTGTTACTTTCCCTCCATCATTATTTTTTTGTACGGATCCGGCGTTCGTTTTCCCGGAAGTTCCTTCTCCGGCATACCTTAGCACGCAGTCCCATGGATAGTTGCGGTATGTTCTGATCAGGAACTCTTTCCCGGTCTGATCACCCGGGATACCTCCAACAATGCCACCCTTCTCGTTAATGGATGCTTCTACTTCCAGGCCATTGCCACAGTACATTGCAACGTGCCTCTGCTTATTCAGCAGGACATCCCCACGGCGCAGTCCAGCCCCGGTAGAACGGTTCACGCTGGCCGTCACATCCTTAAATCCCAATGCCAGGAATATACTATACATGTTACCTGTGTATGTAGCTCCCCTTGTCTTAACCGGCACACCAGCCTGCTCCCAGGCGGTGATCACCGCCGCCGAACAATCGTAGTCCCCCTTTTCACCCCAGCGGTATTTCTGATCATAACCGTGGCGGCTGTCCTTTGCTTTTGCTTCCATCCAGCTTACTGCTGATTCTATTCTAGACATAGCTTTCTCCTTCCTGTGCGACGCCGCACAAAAAAGAGAGCCCGTTTCCAGACCCTCTAAAAATTTCATTGATATTTTTATATAGCTGCTTTATAATA
>CAZGVY010000170.1:0-4356 GCA_964529215.1 uncultured Mordavella sp.
AGAGTTGAAAAAGTGTAGAAAACAAGGCGTTTCCGGGAGTCGGGACTGTTTGGACAATAGTTCTGACTCCCGGATTTTTTATGCTTTGGTGGTTTGCGGGAACTGGTCAAACATGAAAAATGGCGGGGAGTTGAGTGGACGGATTGGATATTGAGGGTGTTGTGGAGACAGGTTGGATAAATGGTATGTTGAGTTGATAGCATTGTTAAAAGGCAAATGCACGTTGTTCCTTTGGCGGGATTAACGTGCATTTTACATCGTATTCATTAAGTCGAGCAGGAGCCGTTTCTGCTCGTCAGTCAAGGTACTCCATATTGAAAAGAGCTTCTGCTGTTCTTCGGTTATCTGAGATTCCCCGTCTTCAGTGAAAAACTGTGTCAGTGTTATACCGAACGCCCTGCAAACTGCTTCTAAGGTTGGAAGCGTCGGAGCATTATTCTTGTTGAACATATTTGTAACTGTGGAGTGTGAGAGGTTTGCCTCTTTTGCCAGACGGTAATCTGTCCAGCCACGTTCCTCCATCAATTGCCTTATGCGTTTCTGCGCATCCATGTCATCACCTGCCCATCTGTATCTATTCTAATTCCCAAAACGGTGGTATAATAGTCACAATCGGTAGATACGATATTACCCCAAAGGAGCATACACACTCATAGTATGGTAGACTAATGGGAAAGCTATTCAGCAGGAGGTTTTGCCTATGGGAGAGCATTTATTTGAGCGTCTGGCTCGTGAACGGGATATTACAGTAGAGGAAATGCGGACGATTATCTCGGCTCGGATTGAGAAAGGATGGAATGATCCTGATCCGAAGAAACGGGCACAGTGGAGGAAGATACCTTGTGAGGGCGAAATTCCTACGCCAGATGAATGGCTGCGGTATGCGGTTGAGAGACTGTAAGCAGAGGGGCGAGAGGACTTGTTGCGGTGGTATCAGAATCTTTAAGGAAATCTATTTCTAGTTGCAATTGGTGGAAAACAGGAGCAAGAGCGTTAGAAACTTATGATGTGGACTTCCGGAATTTTTTAAACCTAACCACTTGTGCGAAGAGAAAAAACCTTAAAATAGCCCGTATTTCTGCTGTTTTTCTTGCAGAAATATGGGTTTTATGTTATATTTTATTTAGGCTTAATTAATTCTAAATATAGGAGGACATATGTATTACGATTTTGAGGTACCTTTGCCAGATGCTCCAGGAAAACTTGCCTATGAAAAACATGGTGGTACGACCTATGTTAAGTATGAATATGACCGGATTTATGATCCGGAAAAGAAGTTCACATATCCAAAGCGTGCGACTATAGGGAAACGTTCGAAGGAAAAGCCGGATATGTTCCGGCCAAACCAGAATTATCTGACTTACTTTCCGAATGCAGAGCTGCCAATCTCTGATTACCGAAGCACAAGAAGCAGTTGTCTGCGTGCCGGTGCTTTTATTGTGATGAGAAAGATCATAAAGGACTATAAACTGGAAGAAATACTGGGAATGTATCTCAAGGATCGTGATCTTGGTCTTTTTCTGGATCTTGCAGTGTATTCCATAATTACAGAAGATAATGCAAGTCAGTATTATCCGGATTACGCTTACAATCACCCGTTGTTTACACAAAATATGAAGATATACAGCGATTCTACAGTTTCTGCTTTTCTCCAGTCAGTCACGGAAGATCAGAATGCCGGTTTTCTGAATGAATGGAACAGTTCCAGAAATCATCGCGAAAAAATATATATATCCTACGATTCCACAAACAAAAACAGCCAGGCTGGTGATGTCGAGATCGTAGAGTATGGAAAGCCCAAGGTTGATATAGGATTTCCTGTATTTAACTACGCCGTGGGATATGATGTGAATAACCGGGAACCCTTATTCTATGAAAAATATCCGGGTAGTATTGTAGATATATCGCAGCTCAAACTGATGCTGAATAAGGCACAGAGATATGGATATAAGAAAGTTGGTTTTATTTTGGACCGCGGATATTTCTCGAAACAGAACATCGAGCACATGGATAAATGTGGATATAGCTTTATTATGATGGTAAAGGGAATGGCGGATCTGGTATCAGAACTGATTTTGAGTAATAAAGGCAGTTTTGAAAACAAGCGAAGCTGTGATATGGATAGATTTGGCGTTTACGGAAAAACCGTAAAAGGAAGGCTGTATAAATCAGACCAGAAGGAGCGATATTTTCATATATACCACAGTATATCGAAGGAAGCCTCTGAAAGGATCCGGTTTGAAGACAAGCTGAAGACTATGAAAACATATATGATGTCCCATCGGGATGAGGAATTCACCTTCGGTCCTATGTATAAAAAGTACTTCTATCTGCATTATGACAAGGAAAACAAAATCTTCCTATTGCCGGAAGAAAACACACAGGCCACAGAAAGGGAACTGGATCTGTGCGGGTATTTTGTCATCATTACATCGGACAAAATGACAGCGAAGGAAGCTCTGCATATCTATAAGAGCCGGGATATGTCGGAGAAAGCTTTTCGTGGTGACAAGACATATCTTGGAGACAAGAGTCTGCGTGTGCATTCGACTGAATCAACATCCGCAAAGATATTCATTGAATTTGTTGCGATGATTATCAGAAATAAGATGTATACTTGTCTGTTTGATGAAATGAAGCGATTGAATAAAAAACCGAATTATATGACGGTGCCAGCGGCCATAAAGGAACTGGAAAAGATTGAACTCACAAGACAGGCCGACAATGTATATCGTGTTGATCACGCGGTAACAAAGACGCAGAAAAATATCCTGAATGCATTTGGATTGACGGACAAGAACATAGAATACCGAGCGAACTGGATTAGTGAAGAACTGAAGAAAAGTATGATGAAGGAGAAACACAAAAATGGCGAGAGGTAAAAGAATAATCGGAATCGATGCAGTAAACCAACAGATCGAAGCTGCTGAAGCAGAAGTAATCAAGGCGAAAAAGAAGTATGATGAAGCAACCGATAAACTGAAGAGTTTATTGGACAAAAAGAAAGCACTGCAGACAGAGGAGCTGATGAATGCAGTCATGAAGAGCAGTCGCTCCTATGAGGAGATTCTTAGATACATTCAGTCGGATTCATCTGAAGAGCAGGAATTATAATCTATAGAAAGTCTCCAGTTTCAGTGGTCAGTGCTGAGACCGGAGACTTTTAGGTTTAAAATTTCTGGAAGTTCACATTTTGGTGGCGAGTGCAGAGCGGGAGGGTTTGAAAAAACGGATTGCCGAGATGAAAGAATTTCTGAACAGTCAGGCAACCGAGGTTTTAGAACACGATGAGCAGCTTGTACGGTGGCTGATTGAAAAGGTCACGGTCTACGATGAGCGGTTTGAGGTGGAATTCAAGTCAGGGATGATAGTGGATGTGGGACGATAGAAAAATGAATGCTCATAAGAATGGCACCTTGCAGAAATGCAAGGTGTTTTCTTAATTCTTGGTAAATTTTCAGTGAATTATCACACAGGCATCTTGTGTTTATCAACCAGACGGTTTATAATTAAAATGTTAGGAGGAAGAGAAATGACAACATCTGATATGATCCGAGAATTATGCGAAAAAATGAATATTAGCATTTCGGAACTAGCTAGACGTATTGGTCAATCTCCGCAAAATTTTAATAAGAAATTGAAACGTGACACTGTGAATTTGAAAGAATTAATTGTAATTGCTGATGTACTTGGAGTTACATTTGAGCAGAGTTTCCTTTTGCCGGACGGAACAAAGATTCAAGTGAGAGAGAAAGTACATGCTATTTAATTATTAGGCGGTTAAATATAAAATCATTGTTAGAGTTATTGTTATATAGTTTGTTTACTGAACGGTGAAAAGAAAAGTCAGCAACTGAGAGGAGATGCCTATATTGAGAGAAAACAGATTTTTGAAATGGCTTTTGATAATCCAATCATTTACACCATTATTTCTTCTCTTAATTATTAAATATTGGAACCGGATCATCTGGCAACTGATTGCTAAATTTTTCAATTTTATAATATCTGGAAATGTTACAGAAGCTATACTAAAATCTTTTAGAAATGCAGAATTCCTTCGTTTGGTCTTAATTTTAATTTGTACAATTTTATTGGTTACTGGAATATTAATATATTTGTATTTTAATAAAGCACAGACCGTGGGTTTCATAGATCATGCAGAAAAGATATCTATAGGTAATGATACAACAGAGACGAGTGTGGCTTTTTTTGTATCCTATGTAATGCCAATGCTTCTCGAAGATATTACAGAATTAAAAGGTTTTTTATGTTTTGTTATTATTATGATGATGTTGATAATGTTGATGAGAAATACGAATCTGTATTATCAAAATCCTATATTAGCAGTACTTGGAT
>CAZGVY010000171.1:0-4309 GCA_964529215.1 uncultured Mordavella sp.
ATGGCAATATAAACATGTCCTTCAAAGATAAGCTCCGGCATAAAACGGTAAAACAGGGTTAAAAGCAATGTGGAAATATGAGCGCCGTCCACGTCCGCATCCGCCATGATAATGATCTTATCATACCGGAGTTTGCTGATATCGAAGTCATTGCCGTATCCTTCTGAAAATCCACAGCCAAATGCATTGATCATAGTCTTGATCTCGGCATTGGCAAGGATCTTATCAATACTTGCCTTCTCCACATTCAGGATTTTCCCCCTGATCGGCAGGATCGCCTGGTACATCCTGTCTCTGGCCGTCTTGGCAGAACCGCCCGCCGAATCACCCTCCACGATAAAGATTTCGCACCTGGAAGCATCCCTGCTCTCACAATTGGCAAGCTTCCCGTTACTGTCAAAAGAGTATTTCTGCTTTGTCAGCAGGTTCGTCTTGGCCCGCTCCTCTGTTTTGCGGATCTTCGCCGCCTTTTCCGCGCAGGACAGCACCTTCTTTAAAACATCCAGATTGCGGTCAAAGAAGCGTATTACCTCGTCTCCTGTTACCTTGCCCGTAGCCTTGGCGGCGTCCGGATTGTCAAGCTTCGTCTTGGTCTGCCCCTCAAACCTCGGATCCGGGTGCTTGATCGATATAATAGCCGTCATTCCATTCCGAATATCCGCCCCGGTAAAGTTCGCATCCTTCTCTTTCAGTATCCCAAGCTCTCTTGCATACTGGTTCATCACAGTGGTAAAGGTTGTCTTAAACCCGGTCAGATGGGTTCCTCCTTCTGCATTATAAATATTATTGCAGAATCCCAGAACATTTTCATGAAATTCATTCACATACTGAAACGCTGCTTCAACCTCGATCCCCTCTGCCGTCCCCTTAAAATAAACCGGTTCCTGGATCGTTTCTTTTTTCTCGTTCAGTTCCCGGATGAACCCAAGGATCCCGTCCGGCTCATGATACTCGGTCCGCTCGGTCTTATCTCCTCTCTTATCCTCAAAAAGAATGGTAAGATCCGGGTTCAGATATGCCGTCTCATGCATTCTGCTTTTGATCTCCTCCGCCCGGAACCTGGTTTTTTCAAAGATTGTATCATCCGGCAGGAAATTCACCTTTGTTCCCGTTTTTCTGGTTTTCCCGATCACCGGAAGAAGCCCGTCCTCCAGCTCTATCACCGGAACTCCCCTCTCATACCGATCGTGATGGATAAACCCTTCCCTGCTGATCTCCACATCCATATAAACCGACAGCGCATTCACCACAGAGGAGCCTACGCCGTGGAGTCCTCCGCTCGTCTTATACGCTGAACCGTCAAATTTACCGCCCGCATGTAATGTCGTATACACAAGCCTGGCAGCCGAAACACCCTTTGCATGCATTCCGACCGGGACTCCGCGGCCGTTATCTGTCACCGTCGCAGAACCATCTTTTTCCAGCGTCACACATATCTTTGTACAATATCCTGCCAGATGTTCGTCCACCGCGTTATCCACAATTTCATAAACCAGATGGTTCAGGCCTTTTGCAGACACGCTGCCTATATACATACCCGGCCTTTTCCTGACTGCTTCCAGCCCTTCTAAAACCGCAATACTATCTGCATCATATGTAGGTTTCTTTGCCATACTCTTCCTTTCCTTTCCAGGTATCTTCCACCAGTCTGTCCATCCTTTTTCTGCAAAAAAGACGGCCCATCCCAATACTGTCAAAAGCATAGCATAAAATTTTCCATTTAGCAAACAATATCTCGTAAATCATCACTCTGTAAGTACTATATTTAGTAGATCTGCCAGTACCTCCATGGCATTTTTCATTTCCTGCACGGTATTCGTCTGAGCTCCCGCCTCGATCAGCAGGCATTTGGGCATCAGATGCATATTATACCGGTAGCCCCTCAGGTAAATCCTTCTTGCAAATCCCGGATATTTCTGATATGCCGCCACCTGCATCTGCAGGGAAAAAGCCAGGTTATCCTGTATGTAGGGATTTGCAAGATAATCGATATCCCCGTTCGACCGGGTCTTGCTGAGCCCGTTGAAGAACATGATCTGTGCCGTGGGCTTCCCGTTGACCTCCGTGACCAAATGCGTCCCCTCGCCCACTCCGTCCCGGTGCAGATCGATCACCACCTCGATGCTCGGGTTCTCCTCCAGGATCCTGCTGATCTCCGGCTTAGCCAGGTCGTATGCCTTACTTCTGTCAAGTTCCCCGTTGATCAGGTCATACACTCCCGTATGATGGAGCGTTTCTATATGATACTTATCATTTAAAAGCTGTGTCAGATAGTCTCCCACTCCGACAATC
The DNA here is from genome assembly GCA_964529215.1 of uncultured Mordavella sp. Lineage (GTDB taxonomy): Bacteria > Bacillota > Clostridia > Lachnospirales > Lachnospiraceae > Claveliimonas. The sequence continues at coordinate 2,293 of CAZGVY010000171.1, forward strand.
GAGGTAGAAGCGTCTCCCGCCACCGAATCCGCAAACATTTCCTGAGAATGGGTATGATAGATCAGAACCTTTGGGCCGTTCGTATCCTTCTTAATATGCATATCCTTTCCCAGAAGTGTCTCGCCATTCAGCTCGTCGCTCCGTATCATCGTAGAACTGTCCACTGTATAGAAATTCCCCAGCAGGTAATCAAAATCACGCATTTTTTCAATGGATGTATCAATGACCGAATTTGTTCCTGCGGTCTGCGCGGAACGGTCTGTCCCGATCAGATTCCCGTCGGCATCCACGGCATTTTCATCATTGGCCTGTTTTTCCAGTATCATCGCAAATGTCTCCGCATCCTCCTGATCCGTCCCTGTATCCTGCTCCTTCTCTACATAATTTCCAAGAGGGATCAGGCTCATGGCACACTGAGCCAGCCATTCCTCCAGCGAGTCCGCATGGTCTTCCTCGATATAGCTGAACCCGGACAGATACATTCTCTGGGATTGTTTTAAGACCCTCTCGGATATCCCGGCATTGATCTCTCTCCAGGTAACTTCCTGCATATTGCTCAAAAGATATCCGGCAAGCATCAGGCAGCACAGAAGGATCAGCCTCCTGTTCCCTCCGCGTATCCAGCCTGCCGCTCCCTTAAATCTCCCCGGATCCTGCAAATGCCTGGCAGTATGGCCGGAACGGTAATATTCCCGGTTCCTGTACCTGTTCTGTTTCTCTTTTCTGCCGCTATATCTGTGAAAATACTGTTCCCACCAATGCTTCAAACCACGCTCACCGCCTTAGACCATTTCTCATACAGCAACTATATGCTGGAAAAAACAGATTTATGTGCTGTCTGCCTGCCCGCATGGACAGGCGCGGTTCCTTATGCGGTAAACAACTGGTTGAGCGCTTCTGAGATCGTATAGCTGATCCTCTTTACCGTATCATCAATATCCTTTGGCGTTACAAACATCCCGTTCAGATGGGGCGAGATCAGTTCCTTCACAAGTTCGTACTTCTCCGCGGCATTATAGCCCTGCATCACCACGCCTACTCCGCGCAGGGTTTCCGACGTCTCCAAAGCAGCGATCAGATTCTCCATCGCATCATTTACAATGGTTGCCGCATCTACCACGGTAGGCACTCCGATGGCGATCACCGGAATGCCCAGTGTTTCTTCATTCATCGCATTCCGGTAATTTCCCACCCCGGAACCAGGATGGATCCCGGTATCCGCAATCTGTATCGTCCGGTTCAGGCGCCTGGAACTCCGGGCAGCCAGTGCGTCGATCGCAATTACAAAATCCGGCTCTGTCTCCTTTACCACACCCTTTACGATCTCAGCCGTCTCCATACCCGTCTGGCCCATCACTCCCGGGACGATGGCGCTTACAAGCTTCACATTCTGCTCGCCCATGGCATATTTCCCATATTCCTTCAAAATGTGTCTTGTAATATTCAGATTGTCCACCACATAGGGCCCAAGGGCGTCCGGCGTCACCTGCCGGTTTCCGAGTCCCACCACCAGTACGGAGTATTCCTTATCCGGATTCTCTTTCACTAGCTTTTTTAGGAATTTCATCAGCTCCTCCGCTATTTCCTGATGATAGCCCTCGTCTGCGGCCGCCATATTGGGAGCCTCCAGCGTAATATAGGTTCCCACGGGCTTTCCCATGGTCTTTGCCCCCTTTTCTGTTTTGATCACAACTGTGGTGATACGGATCTCCCGCTCTTCATCATAGGATTCTTCCAGCTCCACCCCGGGGATTTCCACATTATCCGACTCAAACCGCTCCTTTTCTTCCAATGCCAGGTCTGTACGGACATTGTATTTTTCAACCATTATTTTTCCCTCATCTCCGTTTTATAATTGTACTATTCACAGTTTTTACAAGATTTTATCAAAATATGTATTGACATTGATCCCTTGTTATCATAATATAATTAAGTGTGTTTGTCAGAGCGTCCGTGTCTGTTCTGACAGAGTTAAATCGAAAGAATCGAAATCCATGATCTCGGAGGTGGACAAATT
>CAZGVY010000172.1:0-4308 GCA_964529215.1 uncultured Mordavella sp.
CCCCCGACCTTTTGGTCCGTAGCCAAACGCTCTATCCAGCTGAGCTACGCCCACACATCTGCCATCATTCTCTTACAGCAAATAATATTCTATCCCATTATTACCTTTTTGTCAAGATATTAGCCAAATTTTTTACAGAGTCAATTTTTCAATTTTTCCCCTGTTTTGGAGAGCAAAATCTTAACCAGCGGGCTTTTTACAAGACCAGTTCTATATATGCCGGAGTCCTAATCCCAGCTAATACCATAAAAATTTCCATTCTCGTTCTATGTCGTGTTTATTTTTTATGATATATGCTATTCTTTTTTACAGAAGAAAGAAACAAGGAGGTCATTTACAGTGGATCAGAAAAAATTCGGCAACTTCCTAAAGAGATTACGAAAAGAGAAAGGGATCACACAGGAACAGCTGTCTGAGATGCTCGGTGTTTCCAACCGCAGCATTTCCCGCTGGGAAAACGGAGTCAATATGCCAGATTTCGATTTGGTGATTGAACTTTCTAGTTACTATGAAATCAGCATTGAAGAATTATTAAACGGAGAAAGGAAGGATACAATGACCGATAAAGAAACCCAGGAAACATTGCTAAAAGTAGCAGATTATAATAATAGTGAAAAAATGGCGCTGACCAAACGCCTCAATTTACTGTTTATATTAGGCGTCATTGCCTTTATGATCTATATGGTCTTAGATATCCGCGGCTTAGCCTCTGCCGGAATTTATGAAAAGATCGCAGACTTCGCGCTGGGCCTGGTGCTGGGAATGCTGCTTGTAGGCGTATTATATACCAGCCGTTATATCAAAAAGATCAAAGCCTTCAAGCGGCGCCTGCTGAGCAGAATCGCCGGCAATAATTAAGCGCACCGATGCAAATTCTGGAAAATTTAACCCATCTTATATTAACAGAAAACCCGGTCAGCAAAATGCCCCGGAAGCGCACTGCCTCCGGGGCATTTCCATATCAATAATCCCGCCAGTATCCTTCTATCTCCGAAATCCCCGGTAACGGTTTATGCACGCATAGATTTCCTGCCTGCGTACCTCTGCCAGATTCCCTGGTACAGTCCCTCTGGCAAATGCCCCCGGCCCCTCCTTTTCCATCTTCCGGCATACATGCTCCATAAGTCTTTCTATTTCCTGCTTCGGATTCTTTTCAAGCTGTTCCGCTACATATTTCATGATGTGGCTTAAGGTTGTCGTCTGCTCACTGTCAGCAAGCTGCTCTACATATTTAAGCTCCACGGTATCCCTTCCAATGGAAAAGCTGTCTTTGCCAAACTGTTTCAGCTTAATCTGGTCATGCTTTTTCTCGATCCGTCCAACAGAAAGCATTCGGCCTGTCTGCTTCCAGCTTCCACTATTCGTATCGTCTATTTCCGGCTTCTGCTGTGATTCTCCTGTTTTCTCACAAACCTGCTTCACCTGCTCCGTAATATCCAGCGCCCGGTAAGTATCCATCTGAAGTATCTTATCTGCAATATAAAAGTACGCGCCGGAGCTTCCCGCAACCAGGATCACCGATACCCCTTGATTCCGGTAAAGGTTACCTGCCTGATCAATGAAGGGGGTGATCGGCTCCTTTTCCTTTGCGATAACAGACTGCATCAAGGCGTCTCTCACCATAAAATTCGTAGCAGAGGTATCTTCATCAATTAGAAGCGCCTTTGCCCCGGAATCCACAGCTTCTACCACATTGGCCGCCTGAGAGGTGGATCCGCTTGCATCCTCCGTGGAAAAGTCAACCGTATCCTTTCCATTCGGCAGATGATTGATAAACGGCGAAATATTTACATGGGATACTGCACGTCCATCCTCCGCGCGGATCTTCATTGCCGTATCATCCGTGATCACATATTCCCTGCCATCTCCTGCAATATGATTATACACGCCGAGCTCTAATGCCTTTAGCAGCGTGGATTTTCCATGATAACCTCCGCCCACGATCAGAGTGATTCCTCTTGGGATTCCCATTCCTTTTAGTTTTCCCTTATGCGGAAGCTCCAGTTCTACCTCCATCGTCTTTGGGCTTTCAAATACGATTGCTCCCCGCATAGGCTTATCCGATACACCGCTCTCTCTGGGAAGCACAGATCCATTTGCAACAAACGCCACCAGATCCCGTTTCTTTAACTCCTGCCGGATCGCCTGCTGATCTTCTGCCAGATCTGCAATCCCCTGTAATTTAGCGCTATCCAGATTTTGATAGCAGAGTGCGCGCCTGACACACTCCGGCACAAACCGGAAAAGGATCTTCTCAAGCTCCGGAGAATTGATCGTTCTTCCATTTGCCGGAAATCCCACCTCAAACCGCGCCAGGATCCTCTTCTCATTCATTTCCAGAGCTGTACGTTCCAACACTTGCTGCCCACACCTGGAGATACTCATCAACCCGCTTTTGCCAGAGCCTTTCGCCTGGAACATATAGTCAGACATGCATTTTCCAAAGGCCCGGATAAGATAATCCTGCAAAGCAATTCTTTTATAGCTTTCGTTAAACAGTTCCGCCGGAAAGCCTGCCGTTTTCTGGGGCACCTCTACACTTATCTTAGAGGGCGCGGCAAATGGATCGCCCTGCACATGGTCGATATGCAGGACATATCCGGGAAATTGATAACTCCCCTTCAAGTCTTTATAAGCCGGGTAACTCCTCCTGTGAATGCGTTCCAGCTCTGATTTTAACTGTCTGTCTGTATTCATATCCAATTCCTTCTTTCCATTTTCTATCCCTGTTCCCGGAACATGATTTCTCCGGTAGCCGGGTTCATAGCTTCCACGACCGCCAGCGATTCCAGATGATATCCCAGATTACGGATCATCCGCCCTCCTGGCTGAAATCCTTTTTCAATTACAATGCCGATCCCCTCCACCGATGCTCCTGCATCTTGGACAATCCGGATCAGCCCCTGCAGGGCACAGCCATTTGCCAGGAAATCGTCAATGATCAATACACGATCTTCTGCACTCAGAAATTTCTTCGCCACAATAACCTGATTTTTCATCTTATGTGTAAAGGATTCCACCTCTGCCACATACATATCCCCTTCCAGGTTTATGCTCTTTGCTTTTTTGGCAAATACAACCGGGACGTCAAAATGCCGTGCTGCCATAACCGCAATTCCGATCCCCGACGCTTCTATGGTAAGGATTTTATTGATCGGAGCGTTGTCAAACCTCCTCTTAAATTCTTCCCCTATCTCATCAAACAGGCGGATATCCATCTGATGATTTAAAAAGCTGTCTACCTTAAGTACATTTCCTTCTTTAACAATTCCATCCTTTAAAATACGTTTTTCCAAAAAATTCATTTTCCTACACTTATATCCTGCCTCTTTTAATATCCGCCATTCCAGCTGGCGAACAGGTTCATTGTAGCACAATGCTTCTAGAGATTCCATGAAAAAAGGAGAAATTCTCAAAAATTCCTCCCGTTTCCCATGGCTCTTTCCTGATCTGTTTCCTTCTGGCAGTCTGCCCATTCAGCCCACGGTAAGCTCCCAGATGCTCCTCTTTTCCTGACTCCATAAGCGCTTATAGACAGAAGTACATTCCCGGTATTTCTGAAATATACGTACCGCCCCGCTTACATCACAGTATACCTTCCAATATCCGCAGCAGAGGCAGTTTTTTCCTGAATTTTTAATAAATCCAATCACATCCCCCAGCGGGTAACCCAGAAATAAACCGATCTCATGAGGGAACCCGGTCTCTTCATTTAACCGTTCCTCCAATTTCCTGACAATATAGTCCGCGTCTGTACGCTCATACCCCAGCCGGTTTAAAAAATATAAAACTCCTGGTTTCTCCATATCCCTCTCAAGCAATTGCCTGCGATATACGTAAATCAGCGCCCTATGCCCCCGGGTTCTGAGAACACACATGGAAACACCCTTTTCTTCCATAGACATATTCCACAATACAATATATTCTTTTAGCTTTTCATCAGAAGAATAACTATAGGAAAAAAGGGCTGCAGTCTTTAGTGATGCCAGCGTAGGCGAACAGTACTCCACCAGATACTTTTCCATATCCATCATCCCTCTCTTTATGAAATAATGAATGCTAACCGCCGCCTGCTTAGTTTCTTCTTTTTAAGCTAAATTTATTCCTTTTACTCTTCTCCCCATTTTCATAATAACATGCAAAAATCCATCGGAAACAGCCTTCGGTAATCGGTTTTTTAAAGAAAAAGTATTGCAATTATATTTCAATTATGATATTATTAAACACGGTCAGCGCACAATTGTGCCGACATAATATGGCTCCATGGTCAAGCGGTTAAGACATCGCCCTTTCACGGCGGTAACCCGG
>CAZGVY010000173.1:0-4304 GCA_964529215.1 uncultured Mordavella sp.
TTGTAGCGCAAAAAGGGAGCGAGAAAATCTATATCCAGGTCAGTGACAATATTTCAGATCAGAATACTCTTGAAAGAGAATGCTCATCGCTACTGCAGATCCGAGATGCTTATCCCAAAATGATCATTGCCCGGACCAGACATCCGAAATATAGTTTTGAGGGTATTGAAATCTGTAATATAGCGGATTGGCTATTGCAGGATCAGGAAAATGGTGCGCAATAAATAGAACACTCCGGACATAGTGAAATTTTCTTTCTGGCAGATGGAACAGAGAAATTTCAAAGCAGTTTATGTATGCATTAATAAGGAAAGCGAATGCTCCTTATGAAATTAAAGGCAGGCCTGTCTGCATCAATGGAGACATTGGTGGAATCCTGAGCCAGCTAATAGTTATCAGACATCCTGCAAAAACATATAGAAATGATTGAAAACAGGCGGCCCTATTGTATACTGTGGCGCAGAATAGGATTGATTTGGCAGGAGTTTACAGATATAATAGATTCAGGCACTTTATGATCTGGAGGAAGTGATATGTCTATTGAAAAAGTAAGAGAATATTTTAAAACAAAGGGGATCGATGGAAAGATACAGGAATTTGAAATTTCAAGCGCAACCGTACCTCTTGCTGCCAGGGCTTTGGGTTGTGAGGAATGCCGTATTGCAAAAACACTGTCATTTCATCTGGGAGAGAGGGTAATACTGGTCGTTACAGCTGGCGATGCTAAGATTGATAATGCAAAGTACAAAGCCCAGTTTGGGAAAAAAGCCAGAATGTTACATATTGACGAAGCAGAACCTTTGACCGGACATGCCCCCGGAGGAGTCTGCCCCTTTGCTGTAAATGAAGGTGTGGAAGTCTATTTAGATATCTCGCTGAAGCGGTTTCATACCGTATTTCCTGCGTGCGGCAGTTCCAATAGTGCGATAGAACTGACGCTTAAAGAACTAGAAGAATACTCTGGCTTTATAAAATGGGTGGATGTCTGTAAATTATCCGATGAAAAAGACCGGACAGAAGGATGATCATATGAAAGCAGCGATACGCTAAAGCCTGGCAATACAAAAGAAAGTGGTGTACGGAAGGGAAGAAAAAGAGGAATGGCAGAATTTATGTCGATAGCAAAGGACTGGTCTGTGGAGGCGATGATCTTCCGCATGGTATCCGCGTTTTTAATGGGAACGATCATTGGAGTTGAGCGTGGGATTAAGCGCCGGGGAGCCGGAGTAAAGACGCATGTGCTGGTATGTCTTGGATCCGCGCTTGTAATGATGACCGGAGAATATATTTATCTGAATTTTGACGGGAGCACGGATATTGCCCGTATTGGCGCCCAGGTGATCAGCGGCGTCGGTTTCCTTGGGGTGGGAACGATCATTGTCACGGGAAAGAACCAGGTCCGGGGACTTACGACTGCGGCGGGATTGTGGGCCTGCGCCTGTCTTGGGCTTGCGGTAGGGATCGGGTTTGTAGAGGGCGCGTTTATTACGCTGATTCTTGTAATGATCACACTGAGATTCCTGATGAAAGTGGATGTCTGGACGCATATGTATGCCAGGATCTTTGACTTGTATGTGGAATTTACTTCCATAGAAAGTGTGCCTGAGATCCGTTCAAATCTATATCATATGGATATAAAGGTGTGTAGTTTTGTGGTGACCAAAAGCAGGGTCATAGGGGAGGGTCCCCATGCCATTGTCTGTATTGAAGTAAAGAACCGGAAAAGGCGGATGGAGGTCATTGATGAGATCCGGAATATGGAAGGCGTAGAATTCTTAGAGGAGCTGCAGTAGGAGGCAGTAGATAAGACAAAGGATGAAGGACACAGTGATACGAGGGAGGATGTGGGATGGAAGCAGGGAAACTATTGGAGGTTCTGCATCTTGCAGAGCGCTTAAAAGATACCACGAGGCATTGTTATACCTCCGGCGGCAGGCATGAGAGCGTGGCGGAGCACAGCTGGAGGATATCGCTTATGGCATATCTGGTGAAGGACGAGTTCCCGGAGGCGGATATGGATAAGGTGATCCGTATGTGCCTGATCCATGATCTGGGTGAAATATTTACCGGAGATATTCCAGTATTTCAAAAGACGGCGCAGGATTCGGAACGGGAGGAAGACCTGCTGTCTGCCTGGGTGTCTGGACTTCCGGAGCCTTTTGCATCTGAGATGAAGGAATTGTATCAGGAAATGGAAGATCAGCAGACGAAAGAAGCGGAGATATACAAAGCGATGGACAGCCTGGAGGCAGTAATCCAGCATAATGAATCGGATATTTCTACCTGGGAGATGCATGAATATGATCTGAATCTTACATACGCGGATGATAAGGTGGAGTTTTCTGATTATCTGAAAAATCTCCGGGAGATGATCCGCCAGGAGACACTGGAAAAGATAGAACGCTGATTTTCTGATAATTTCATTGTATTTTAAGAATGAAATAGATATACTATGTTCATAGCGTATTTATTGTATGATCTGGAAATGACAGGAGCGAGGTGTGGACAGATGCAGAAGATGGAATGGAAAAAGGATTATGAAGAATTTGAAAAGGTAACCAGGCAGTTTTATGCAGGAGAGATTACGGTACCCCAGTATAAGGGATTTTCCGGCGGATTCGGAAGCTATGCCCAGAGGGGCGGAAAGGCGGGCATGTTAAGGCTGCGCCTGCCGGGAGGGAGGCTTCCGGTGGACAAGCTTGGCTTTGTGGTTCGGTCGGTAGAGCAATATCAGATCGACAAGGTTCATCTTACGACCTGCCAGACGATACAGCTCCATAACCTGAGCGCGGATGCAGTCTGCGGCCTTGCCGTTGCCGCGCTGGATCATGGGATCGTAACAAGAGGAGGCGGCGGGGATTACCCGAGGAATGTGATGGCGTCGCCCTTATCAGGCGTGGAGAAGGGAGAGTATTTTGACGTGCTTCCCTTTGCAGAGGCAGCGGGCGAATATCTGATGGGACTGATCAAGACGGTGAAGCTTCCCAGGAAGCTGAAGGTCTGCTTTTCTAATTCTCAGGAGAATCATACCCATGCAACCTTCCGTGACCTTGGATTTGCGGCAAGGGAGGACGGCCTGTTTGACGTATACAGCGCAGGCGGGCTTGGAAATAATCCTAAAATGGGCGTTTTGGTAGCGGAGGCGGTTCCGGGAAGCCAGATCCTTTACTATATCAAGGCGATGGTTAAGCTGTTTACGGCTTATGGAAACTATGAGAACCGCGCTAAGGCAAGAACCCGGTATATGCAGGATGTATTGGGGGATAAGTACAAAGAGGCATATCAGGAGAAGCTGGCAGAAGCAATGCGGGAGGAGAAGCTGGATATCCAGGCAGAGGAGCTGCCGGTAACGAAGAAACCAGACGGTACTCAGGCAGATGACAGAAGAGCCATTCCTCAGAAGCAGGAGGGACTGTATGCGGTGGTATATCATCCCATCGGAGGCTGTCCGGCGCCCGCAAAGCTAAAGGAGCTGTATGAGGCGGTGAAGGATATGGATCAGGCAGAGATTCGGATCGCACCGGATGAAAAGCTGTATGTGATCAATCTTACCGGGGCAGAAGCACAGAGGATCCTTAAGATTACGGAGGACAGTGCAAAGACAGAATTTGAAGCATCCGTTGCATGTATCGGGGCGTCCATCTGCCAGGTTGGGCTGAGGGATTCTCAAAAGATGCTTGCAGAGCTAGTAGCTGCATCGAAGGAATGGGGATATGAGGACGGCGTACTGCCCAGGATCCATATTTCGGGCTGCCCGTCTTCCTGCGGAACGCATCAGATCGGAAGGATCGGACTGCGGGGAGCAATGAAAAAGGTGGAAGGCAAGCCCCAGCCTGCTTTCGTGCTTACGGTAAACGGAAATGATAAAGAAGGGAACGAGCGGTTCGGAGATCAGATCGGCACGCTCACAGAGGCTGAGATCCCGGTATTTTTAAAAGAGCTTGGAAAAGAGATCTCCGATGCGGGAATGAAGTTTGACGAGTGGTATGAGGATCATGCGGACAGATTTAAAGAGCTTGCAGAGCCTTACTGTTAATACAGTTGATAATGTACAAAATCCACAAAAAATATGCTGTAGAGTAAACACTTTACGGCATATTTTTTTATGGATTTTGTAAATAATAAAAAATTGCTATTTTTTTAACATTCCTGGCAAAAAATTGCTTGTTAATTAGTTATCAATGTGCTATCATAGGTGAGGGCAAAAACAGAAAACGACATATTTCTGTCAGCCCGTCATAGACATAAAAAAACAAAGTCAGAAGGAGAGAAAACATGAACAGCAAAATTACTATCATCGGAGC
>CAZGVY010000174.1:0-4244 GCA_964529215.1 uncultured Mordavella sp.
CCTAAATTGTCTGATCCGCTATCTACTCCTTCTTCATTCCGCTGTCTTCTAACTGCATTATAAGCAGATGTTCCTTAGCCAGGCTATTAAACTGCTAAGCCATATGATAGAGATGCCAATCCGCAGAGTAGATGGCAAACAGTAGATGGAGCAGAATACATCCTCTGAGCAGACAATTCAGAAGCGTTTTTAATGCAGATAAAATAGCAATCTACGGAATCTTAGGCGCGAAGGCATTCCTGAGCGTCTTAGTTTCCGTAAATTGGTAGTTTATCGGAATGTTGCTTCGTCTGCCAGAGGGTGTATTCTGCTCCATCTTCGTCCGCCAAGACATACCTTGTCGGACAAAGTCCGCCAGCCTGGAGGGCATGCATTACGGGATACTTTGAAGTATATACAGCAGTACCTCATGCATAGTATTGCAAAATTTAACTGTAAAATTCAACGATGCGGTCCAGCCTTGCGGACATATTGAGCATCATCATATCTGCCAGGGTCAGAGCAGTCATGGCTTCTACCACCACTACGGCTCTTGGGACGATGACTGGATCATGGCGGCCATGTATAGTAAGTGTGGCGCTGCGGCCTCTGGTATCAACGGTGTCCTGGGGGCGGGAGATGGAAGGAGTCGGTTTTATGGCGGCTCTTAACAGGATGGCGGAGCCGTCGCTGATGCCTCCGAGGATACCGCCGGAATGATTGGTTTTTTTGTATGTGCCTTTTTCAGAGAAATAAAAGCAGTCATTGTTCTGGCTTCCAAGGCTTTTTGCCGCCAGAAAACCGTCTCCGATTTCTACTCCCTTCACGGAACCGATGGACATGATCCCTTTGGCCAGGTTGGCGTCTAATTTATCAAATACGGTTTCTCCGATACCGGCAGGCATTCCCGTTACAGCACATTCGATGATACCGCCAGCGGAATCTCGTTCTGCAATGCATTTCTGCAGATATTCGGAAGCTTTTTTGGCATAACCGTTGTCAGGCATATATAATTGGTTTTGTCCGATGCAGCGGTAATCATATACTTCTTCCGGAACGGTAATGGGACCGATTGCTTTGGTATAGGCGGTCACCTGGATCCCAAGCTGGTTTAACAGTTTGGATGCGACGGCGCCTGCTGCTACACGCCCAATGGTTTCCCTCCCAGAGGAACGGCCGCCGCCGCGGTAATCGCGGATACCATATTTTGCATCGAAAGTGTAATCTGCATGGCCTGGGCGGTAAGTGTCCATAATATTACTGTAATCACTGGATCTCTGATCCTGATTTTCCACAAGGATGGAAATAGGGGTTCCGGTGGTGCGCCCCTCAAATATACCGGAAAGGATCCTGGCTTTGTCTGCTTCCTTCCGGGTGGTGGTAAATTTGCTCTGTGCTGGTTTCCTGCGGTCCAGAAAAGGCTGGATGTCAGCTCCGGACAGAGGAAGCCCCGCCGGGCAGCCGTCGATCGTGACGCCGATGCCGTCTCCGTGGGATTCGCCCCAGGTGGAGATCTGAAAAATTGTACCATAGATTGAACCTGCCATAATATTTGTACTCCTTGATCTGAAATGTTTTTACCTGTGTGTCTGCCGCCTGGCATAACCGTACAGATGGAATAATTTTTTGATTTTTGTTATTATATAGCATTCGTCGTAAAAAGGCAATTTTTGCTGTACTTTTTTCCGGGACCGTATTATAATGATGTTTGAGTTGAGTTTTGTGAGGAGTATAATGCATGAAAGAGAGTAAAAGAAAACTTTTTTTTCGCCGTAAACGTGATGCAAAAGATGATGAAGATTTCCAGATCATCAGTAATGAGGAATTATTTGAAGATGTGGCCGACTATGAGGAAGAAGACGGTCAGGATCAAGAGGAGCCGGATCTGGAAGATGGATATTCAGACGCCGGGCCGGATGATGCGGCAGGCGCTGACGGTATGCCGGGGGAAGATATAGATACAGAAGCAGCACAGGAGGAAGAGAAGTTAATCGATACAGAGGATTCGGAAAATGCTATAAATAAGGATACGGAAGCTGCAGGCGGAGAAGATGCTGATGCAGAAAAGAACGGAGAGGATCCTGCAGGAGAAGATGCTTATACGCCTGAAAATGGAGAAGATTCTTGTGAAGATGAGGAGGAAGGACCGGCAGGTGATAACGCTTCTATAGAGAAGAAGGAAGACGCCGCCGCCGGGGAGGATGCTCACGAGAAGGGGGACGATTCTGCCAGTGACGGGGAATATGAGGAAGAAGACGATGCCGCCGGTGATGAGGAATATGAGGAAGAAGATGATGCCGGTGATGAGGAATATGAGGAAGAAGATGATGCCGGTGACGGGGAATATGAGGAGGAAGACGATTCCGGCGATGACGATATAAGAGAGATTAATCTGGATGAGGAGGAAAGCTCCGAAGATAAGGAAAAGGCAGAGGAGGAAAAGGCTCAGAAGAAACAGAGGCGCAAAAAGCGGCTCCGGATCGCCTTATTGGTAATTCTGGGAATATTTGCAACTGCGTATCTTGGCATAGCAGGATTCTTCTACAGTCATTTTTATTACAATACACAGATTAACGGAACGGATTTTTCATTGAAGAATGTTTCACAGGTCCAGGAATATATGGGAAAACAGGTTGATGATTATGTCCTCCTGCTGAAGGAATCTGACGGGGATACGGAAAAGATTTATGGCACGGATATTGATCTGGAGTATGTGAAGGACGCTTCCATTGATAAGCTGGTGAAAGAACAGAATCCGCTGCTTTGGATCTCCGCTTTGTGGAAGACTCCGGTGATCGAAGCTTCTGTCGGTGTAAATTATGATAAGAAAAAGCTTGACGAGGTGATAGCCGGCCTGGTATGTATGAGGGAAGAAGAACAGACCCCCTCTGTTTCAGCCTGCCCTGCGTTTGTAGAGACGAAGTTCGTGATCCAGGAGGAGAAGCTTGGAACACAGATCGATCAGGAAAAATTCCCAAAGGCGGTAGCCGAGGCGGTCAGTGGCTTTCAGCCGGAGCTTGATATGACGGCTGAGGAATGTTATATCCCGCCGGTATTTACCAGGGAATCGCCGGAGGTAATAGCCGCAAACGAAACGATGAACGGGTATCTTGGGGCAAATATTACATTGGATTTTTCGCCCTATACAGAGGTGATAGACAGTGCGGTGATCGCACAGTGGATCGTGACCGATGAGAACATGCAGGTAATATTTAATCAGGATGCTGTGAGAGCTTATGTTGCAGGCCTGGCGGAAAAATATGATACCTATGGGAAACCCAGAACATTTACTACGGGATTTGGTAATGTTGTACAGGTGGACGGCGGAAGTTACGGCTGGCAGATCGATCAGGAGGCAGAATTTAACGCTTTGATAGCAAATATACAGAATGCAGAGACCGTTACCAGAGAACCGAACTACGCAAGGCGGGCATTGTCCCATGAGGGCAATGATTTTGGCAATACTTATGCAGAAGTGGATCTGACGAATCAGCATATGTTCTATTTCCAGGATGGGCAGTGTGTGCTGCAGTCCAGCGTAGTTACCGGTAATCCGAATAAGGGGAACGGAACGCCTCAGGGGACGTATACCCTGGCATATAAATCCATGAATCAGGTACTCCGGGGAAAGAAACTCCCGGATGGGACCTATGAATATGAATCGCCGGTAACCTACTGGATGCCTTTTAACGGGGGGATCGGATTCCACGACGCTACATGGCAGGCAGCCTTTGGCGGTTCCAGATATCTGACATATGGTTCCCATGGCTGTGTGAATATGCCGGCTGGGGCGGCCGGGCAGCTGTATGGAATGATCCAGGCCGGTACGCCGGTAATCTGCCATTATTAAAGGGAAGAAAGAATGTATGAGATAATTAAAAAAGACGGAAATGCCAAACGCGGACGGCTGCATACGGTGCATGGCGTGATTGAGACGCCGGTATTTATGAATGTAGGTACGGCGGCTGCGATCAAAGGAGCTGTTTCCACGGAAGACCTGCTGCAGATTGGTACGCAGGTGGAGCTGTCGAATACCTATCATCTTCATGTGCGTCCAGGTGATACTGTCATAAAAAAGCTTGGCGGGCTCCATAAGTTTATGGTATGGGAGAAACCGATCCTGACGGATTCAGGCGGATTTCAGGTGTTCTCGCTGGCCGGACTGAGAAGGATAAAAGAGGAAGGCGTATATTTCCAGTCCCATATTGATGGAAGAAAGATATTTATGGGGCCGGAGGAAAGTATGCAGATACAGTCGAATCTCG
>CAZGVY010000175.1:0-4092 GCA_964529215.1 uncultured Mordavella sp.
TACGTTACATCTATGAAGAAATAATGTTGAATAAATGAAAGATTTTTAAAAATAAAATGAACAAATTGTGAACGGAAAGACCGTTTTTATAGGACAAGCCAGTGTGCGCATGACGATTTAATAAAAATATATATTTTATAGATTCATAAATTATATGTTGGAAAATAAAAGAGAATGATATATACTTATAAAAATACGATATAGAACATCCTACTGACAGGATGAGGAGGATAAAAGCATGAAGTATATTTCATTCGCAGTTCCATGTTACAATTCTCAGGAATATATGACCCGGGCTATAGATAGTATACTGCCTGGCGGTGAAGATGTGGAGATTATTATTGTAAATGATGGATCGAAGGATGACACACTAAAAATTGCCAGAGAATATGAAAAAAAATATCCTGATATTGTACAGGTAGTGGATAAAGAAAACGGAGGCCATGGGGACGCTGTCAATTATGGGCTGAAGCGGGCCAGCGGAAAGTATTTTAAAGTTGTGGACAGCGACGACTGGGTCCGGGAAGGTTCTCTGCAGAATATTCTTTCGGTGCTCCGTAACATGGAGAGCGAAGGACAGGAAATCGATATGCTGATTGCAAATTATGTGTATGAGAAGGAAGGAGCCTTGCATAAGAAGGTCATCCATTACCGCAATGCATTGCCGCAGGATACGGTGTTCCGGTGGTCGGATATGGGGCGTTTTCATCTGGATCAGTATATATTAATGCATTCCGTCATTTACCGGACGGACCTTTTGAAGCTTTGCCAGCTTAAACTTCCTAAGCATACATTTTACGTGGATAATATATATGTGTATTATCCGCTTCCTCATGTGAGAAAGCTGTATTATATGGATGAAGACTTTTACCGTTACTATATTGGGCGTGAAGACCAGTCGGTTAATGAGAAGGTGATGATCAAGAGAGTTGACCAGCAGATCTTTGTGACAAAGCGAATGATCGATATGTACCAGATGAAGGAGATATCCAACAAAAAGCTGCGTTCTTATATGGAAAACTATCTGGCAATTATGATGACGGTTTCATCCATCCTTTGTATCCGCTCGAAAGATGCTGAAAATCTGGAGAAGAAAAAGGAATTATGGCGTTATCTGAAGCAGTGGGACCGTAAGACATTTTTCCATATCCGGTACGGTATTCTTGGACAAACTATGAATCTTCCGGGAAGGTCAGGACGCAGAATGTCTTCGCTGGCTTATCTGATGGCAAGAAAAATCATAGGCTTCAATTGATGAAGCAGGTATTGCTGTGGAAAGTGAAGGAAAGCATGTATATTTCAACCGCCATGCTGCATACTAATTTCCAAAAAGGAGTATGCAGCATGGCAGTTGATTTTAATGGAAGTAAAACGAGAGAAAATTTGATGAAGGCATTTGCAGGTGAAAGCCAGGCAAGGAACCGGTATACGATTGCGGCTGGCTTTGCACGGGGAAATGGGATGCAGGCTGTTGGAGATATTTTTTTATTCACGGCGGAGCAGGAACGGGCGCACGCCCAGGTATATTATAATCTTCTGAAAAGGTCGGAAGGAACTACCATCGATATTTGCGGCGGCTTTCCGGTAGATACCTATGACTCTTTATTAGAGCTTGTCAAAGCGGCAGAGCATAATGAAACAGAAGAATATGAGGATGTTTATCAGGCGTTTGGGGATACAGCAAAGGAAGAGGGTTTTTTTGAAGCGGCTTCAGCCTTTTACCAGATTGCAAAGGTTGAGCATATACATGCGGAGCGTTTTTGCTATATAAAAGAACGTTTGGAGAATAAAGAGTATTTTGAAAAGACAGGAGGAGCATGGATGTGCCTGAATTGCGGATATATTCATGAAGGTGGGAAAGTGCCGGAATCCTGTCCTGTCTGCCGTCATGACAGAGGCTATTTCATTCCTGTGGAACTCGCGCCATATACCTGTTCTGCAATCATATCGGCAAGGTAAAGCCGCGGGATCAGGAAGCACACCGGCACAAAACAGTGATCTGCTCATAAGATAAAGAGAGAAATTGTGTTTCCGCGAAAGAAGTGTGAATATGGAGAACCAGAAACTGGAGAACCTTTTGAATCTGGCAATGGATGCAACAGAAGAAGAAAGAGAGAAATCTCAGGTTTTGGAGGTGGGGTATAATCCGATTGACCGGGAGTGGGATCTGATCGTTAAGTATTCAGGAGACCTGGGAAAGGTCCGTGAACTGGCGTCCCGCGTCATAGAGTTGTTAAATGAATATGCAGTCGTTACGATCCGGGAGTCCCTGATTGAACAGATGGCAGGACTTCCGCAGGTAGAATATGTGGAGAAGCCGAAACGGCTGTATTTTCAAGTTGCGGATGGAAAACGGGTTTCCTGTATCGATAGTGTACAGGGAACCCGTTTTGGACTGTATGGACAGGGGATACTGACGGCGGTGATCGATTCCGGGATTGATTATACACTTCCTGATTTCCGTAATGCAGATGGCAGTACAAGGATCCGGTATCTGTGGGATCAGTCCCTGCCAGGGGAAATGCCAGGGGTAGAATACTCTGCCGATCAGATCAATGAAGCCCTCCGGGCGTCGACGCCTCAGGCGCGCCGTGAAATAGTGCCCAGCGATGACAGATCCGGTCATGGAACCGCAGTGGCTGGAATTGCAGCAGGGAATGGACGCGGAAGCCTGACGGGTATGGAGATGGCAGGACAGCCGTCCGGGGTCTATGCAGGAGTGGCTCCGGAGAGTGATTTGATCGTAGTAAAGCTGGGAACGCCAAGACAGGAGGGATTTCCGCGGACAACAGAACTGATGCTGGGAGTGGATTATGCAGTGCGCAAGGCAAACGAGCTTGGGATGCCGATGGCCGTTAATATCAGTTTTGGAAATTCTTATGGAGCGCATAACGGCCAGTCGCTGCTGGAACGGTATCTGGACAGCGTGGCGGGGCTGGGACGTATCTGTATCTGCACAGGGGCGGGAAATGAAGGGGCAGGAGCAGGGCATACTTCAGGGATCCTGCAGTCTGGCACGGAAACGAGTGTGGAATTAGCAGTACAGGAACGGGAAACAGAAGTGAATATACAGATATGGAAAGATTATACAGATGTAGTACAGATTTCCCTGGTGAATCCTTCCGGGGTACAGGTAGGACCATTTCAGGAAATACTGGGGTCTCAGAGATTTACCGTTGGCCAGACAGAATTGCTGCTGTATTATGGGAAACCTAGTCCCTACAGTACCAGACAGGAAATTTTTATTGATTTTCTGCCAAGGGAAACCTATGTGGCACCTGGTATATGGAAGATCGTACTGGAAGCCGGAAATGTAGTGAACGGCAGGTATGATCTGTGGCTTCCCACAGCAGGCGCTTTGAATCAGGGAACAGGATTTACATTACCAAGTCCTGAGGTGACGCTTACAATTCCTTCTACTGCTTCAAGAGTTATTACAGTGGGCGCTTATGATGCCCGGACATTTACTTACGCGGATTTTTCCGGGAGAGGGCCGGCTGTGGAATCAGATTTCTGGGAAATGGTAAAACCGGATATTGCTGCGCCGGGAGTAAATGTGACAACGGTAGCGGCAGGAGGCGGGTATGCAGAATTTACAGGAACTTCCTTTGCAGCACCTTTTGTGACAGGCGGAGCAGCACTTTTGATGGAATGGGGGATTGTAAAGGGAAATGATCCATATCTGTATGGTGAGAAGGTGAAAGCTTACCTACGGCGCGGGGCGAGGGAACTTCCGGGATTTACGGAGTATCCGAATCCGCAGGTGGGGTATGGGGCGTTGTGTGTGAGGGACAGTATACCAGTGTGAAGATGGGGAGCTTATAATTTAATAATCGCTTTATTAATCGTATATGCGATTAATAAAGCGATTATTATGTGTTGATTAAATTGATGAAAAAGGATATACTTTATGAGTAGTAGTCTCGGAAACCCAATGAAATATCAGTAAAAATATAAAGATAGACACGGTTTTGCAGGTATAGGAGAGGAAAGGCTAACAGGTGGGGTGTTGAAAAGCAGTGATTGATAATAAATGGCATGGTGAGTAAGCCTGTCCAAAAGACTTTTTTGACAAACTGAATGCTAGTAATA
>CAZGVY010000176.1:0-4070 GCA_964529215.1 uncultured Mordavella sp.
CATGGTTGCACCAGTACAGGCTGTTCCATGCTTTTCCGGCAAGTTCATCCTGCCACTTACTCATAATCTTCTTGAGCTCTGTAAGCCGTATTTTCCTATGGTTCCACTTAAAACTCTCGCCGCCATCCAGATCCATATGTTCAAACTGGAATACCATATTCAGTTCCTTCCCCGATGAGGACGCATATTTCTTCGCCTCCTCCACGGTAACGCCGGAGCATTCTCCCACCGTAATCAGATCATACTTTGAAAGAACTTTACGGTTCATCTCCTGCAGATACTCATGAACTCTCGGACCATTTGCACAATGTTCGGCAAAATCCCCATAACCGCTCTTTCCCACCGTCCCATCCGGCAGTCCTGGCGCTTTAGAGATCAGGCTGATCACATCCATCCGGAAACCATCGATCCCCTTCTCGCACCACCATGTCATCATATCAAACACGTTCTCCCGCACCTTAGGATTCTCCCAGTTCAGATCCGGCTGTTTCTTTGAAAACAGGTGCAGGTAATACTGACCCGTCTTTTCATCATATTCCCATGCAGAGCCCCCAAAGCAGCTCCCCCAGTTATTTGGCTCTTTTCCATCTCTGCCGTCACGCCAGATATAGAAATCCCGGTACTCGTTATCCTCAGACTTCCGGCTCTCTGCAAACCATGCATGCTCATCTGAGGTATGGTTCACCACCAGATCCATCATAACCCGGATCCCAAGTTCATGAGCACGGGCAAGCATCCGGTCATAGTCCTCCATCGTCCCAAATTCTGCCATAATGTTCCGGTAATCACTGATATCATATCCATTATCATCATTAGGAGACTGATACACCGGGGACAGCCAGATCACATCAATCCCCAGCTCCTTCAGATAGTCCAGCTTCCCTGTTATTCCATTCAGATCCCCGATCCCGTCTCCGTTACTGTCACAAAAACTCCTTGGATAGATCTGATATACCACACTTTCCTTCCACCATGTTTTTTTCATTTTACCTGTCACCTTCCTGATCTATTTTGTATTGATAGTCCCGAAATACTTCAGACCCGCTCATTTTTCTGCCGGTATTCCCGCGGCGATATTCCATACACGCCCTTAAATGCCCGTGAGAAATTCAGCTGGTTCGGATAGCCCACTGCAGCCCCCACATCCCCAATCGGCATATCCCCTGCCGTCAGCTCCTCCGCAGCCTTTTCCATGCGGAAGCTGATCAGGAAGCTCTGGGGCGACTGTCCCATAACCGACTTGAATACCTTTCCAAAATAGCTTCTGTCCAGCCAGCATTTCCTTGCCAGCTCCTCCACCGATATCGGGCGGAAATAGTTCTGCTCAATATAGTGTACCGCACATTTTACATAGTTCTCACATTTGGAATTTCTATTTGTTTCTCTGCGGAACCTGGACGTCCTGATCAGGCAGTCCATCGTTAGATACAGATACCCCACCGCCTGCAGCGGATACTCCTCCCGGCAGTTTATCAATGCCCGGATACAATGCTCCATTTCCGTCCCGGCTTCCTCCGGTATATATAAAGGCTGAGTATCTGTCAGTCCCGCCCGGTTCATATATTCACCGGCATGTATGCCTCCAAATTCTATCCATGCATACTCCCAGCCGTCCTTTGCGGTCATCTGATACCGTTTCCTTTTTTCCGAATTTATCAGAAATCCCTGGCCGGATAATAAACGGTAAATCCTCTCCCCCTTTGTTTCTTCCTGAATACGCAGGAAACCATCCCCCGATACAATATAGCAGAAAACATAACGCCTGCCGCCATCTTCGCTTTCTATCTGTACAGACTGCTTTTTCTCATATCCACAATGATAGACTGACAGATCCATAAAGTCTTTCACTCCTTTACGATATCACGTTTTGCGCAAAACCTTCTTCCTTTCCCTTATTATATATATGAAAATGCGTTATTTTCAATTAGTTTTGCGCAAAACGTAATTCTGTACAATCTCTCCCAGGCGTTTTTATACATTTTGCATACATACAGAATCACGGACCACCAGAGAGACCGGAAGCTGCTCCGCTATAGAAATATCCGGCTTCCCGCAGATCAGGCCAAACAGCTTATCCACCGCATGTTTTCCCTTACCGGTAATATCCTGGTGTACCGTGGTCAGCCTGGGACGGCACAGCCTGGCTGCTTCGCTGTCGTCAAACCCGGCCACCGATATATCCTCAGGCACACGGATCCCCAGATCCTTCAGCTTAACAACCGCCTCCGCCGCGTAATAATCAGAAGCAAAAAACAGCGCATCCTCTTCTTGGGCGAGTTCTCTTAGATGTTCCTGGTAGTAACGTTCCCGTTCCGACCGTTTTCCCGGTATCCGGATATGCCTGATACCGCTGGCATCTCCCATTTTCTCATATGCCCTGCATACTCCCTTCCATCTTTCATGATCGACTCCCACATCATTGTCCGACACAAATCCGATTTTTCTGTGCCCGCATTGAAGCAGGTATTCTGCCATCAGAAAACCTCCGCCAAAATCATCCAATCCTACATTTGCGATCCCTGGTTTTTCATAATACGTATCAACCGATACCAGCGGGGCTTTCCCCTTTACCTGCAGCAGGATATTACTTTTTTCATTAAGGCCGATCGTAATAAGCCCCTCTGCATTCCATATAGCTGCAAACTGGATCCCTTCTTCCGGATCCGATGTAAAATGCAGCAGCATATAATAATTTCTCTTGTATATTTCTGACTCGATCGCCCGGATCAGCACATTGGAAAATGTATACCCTTCCCTCCCGTGCTTTTCTCCCTCCGGCTCTCCCACAAGCACCCCAATGATATGGGAGCTTCCTCCCGCCAGCATCGTGGCGCTCATGCTAGGTACATATTCTGTCTCGGCAAGAAGCTTTTCAATCCGTTCTACAGTCTTCTCCGATACCTTATTATAATTGCCGTGGATTACATTTGAGACCGTAGTGGGGCTTACGCCAGCCTGTTTTGCAATATCCTTGATCCTGATCATCTGTATATCTTCCTTCCTCAGCTGAAAATCACCTTGAAATAATTTTATTTTTCTGCCGGTATTCCCTGGGAGACATCCCATATACCCTCTTAAACGCTCTGGAAAAGTGAAGAAGATTCGGATACCCCACCGATATCCCGATGTCGCCCACCGATTCATTTCCCACGATCAGGGCATCCGCCGCCTTTGCCATCCGGTACTGGATCAGAAATTCCTGGGGCGACTGGCCCTGAACTTTCTTGAATATCTTTCCGAAATAGCTCCGGTCCAGCTTACACATCCTTGCAAGCTCCTCCACCGTTATATTTTCTGCATAGTGGTGTTCGATATAAACCACTGCCTCCCTTACATAAAACTCGCTTAAGTTTCCTCCCTGGGTCTGCTTCCTGGCAGCAGAATACTTGGTCAGTTTGTCAAGAAAGAGATACAAGTGGCCGATCAGTTCCAGGGAGGACGCATTCTGGCTCTTTATGATCGTCAGTATTTCTTTTAAGAGCAGATCCCCATATTCCGGTTCACTGGTCACAAAAACCGGCGTTTTATAGGACAGTCCCGCCAGTTCCATACACTCCTTCGCCCGGAGTCCTCCAAACTCCACCCAGACATATTCCCATGGTTCATTCTCATCCGCATAGTAAGTATTCACATAGCCTGGCTCGATCAGGAAACCACTTCCCGCAGAAACATGGTAATAAGACGTATGACCCTTCTCATCGTTCGCATGCAGCGTTCCCTTCCCGGAGATCACGTAGTGAAACAGATAATTATTCCGCACATAAGGCCCGAAAGACTTCAGCGGTCCGCACTGTTCATACCCATATTGATATATTGTCAGATCCATAAACCGCTCATCCTGAAAAACAGAGAATACTAAATTCGTCATGATGCGTCCCCTCCACTTTCCTAATATCGTGATTTTGCTGAATTTTCAGTATATTTTTTGGTAAAAACGCTGAAATTTTATACTTTGTTTATATTATATACCATTATGCGTCTATATTTCAATATTTTCGTTTTAATAACGCATTCTGATAAAATTGAAGCGCATCCATGCATTTACGTTTCCGTAGCAAACTGCTATTATT
>CAZGVY010000177.1:0-4069 GCA_964529215.1 uncultured Mordavella sp.
CGGTGTGGAATTTATAGCAATTAATACAGATAAACAGGCGCTTCAGCTTTGCAAAGCGCCTACACTGATGCAGATCGGCGATAAGATCACAAAGGGACTGGGCGCAGGAGCAAGGCCTGAGATTGGGGAGAAGGCGGCCGAGGAAAGCGCAGAGGAAGTTTCAGCAGCGCTCAAGGGCGCAGATATGGTCTTTGTTACCTGCGGTATGGGCGGCGGAACAGGAACAGGAGCGACGCCGGTCGTAGCGCGGATCGCCAAAGAACAGGGCGCTCTTACGGTAGGTGTTGTAACGAAGCCGTTCCGTTTTGAATCCAAGACCCGTATGAATAATGCGCTTGGCGGAATTGAAAAGCTGAAAGAGAGCGTGGATACATTGATCGTTATCCCGAATGATAAGCTTCTGGAGGTCGTTGACCGGAGAACTACTATGCCGGAGGCGCTGAAGAAGGCAGACGAAGTATTGCAGCAGGGTATCCATGGTATTAAGGATCTGATCAATGTACCGTCTCTGATCAACCTTGACTTTGCAGATGTTCAGACGGTTATGACAGACAAGGGCGTCGCGCATATTGGTATCGGCCAGGGGCGTGGAGACGATAAAGCTCTTGAGGCTGTAAAGCAGGCGGTTGCAAGCCCGCTGCTTGAGACAACGATCGCAGGCGCGTCACATGTTATTATCAATGTATCCGGTGATATTACGCTGATGGACGCTTCTGATGCAGCGGAGTATGTGCAGGAGCTTGCGGGAGAGGATGCGAATATTATTTTTGGCGCTATGTATGACGATTCCAGGGCAGATGAAGCAACGATCACAGTGATCGCGACGGGACTGCATAATGTGGGCGGTACCTCGTCTAAGCTGAAATCAAGGCTGGAGGGTGTACAGCGTCAGACTATCGTTCCCCCGGCATCGGTTTATGACAGGCAGATGTTTACGCCGAAAGTAGATCTTGGCGGAAGCCAGGCATCAGCAGGAGGCGCGATGCCGAGAAGGACTGTGGGAGGCACATCTCCTACATTGGATACGCCGAAGGTTCCGGCTGCAAAGGTAAAGGAACAGTCTATTAAGATTCCGGATTTCTTTAAAAAATAAGCCGTTTTTCCGGACAGGATAAAGAGATAGAGAGCATTAGGGCAGGAGCTTTAATGCTCTTTTTTATGCCATTACCTGCTGTCGAAAGAATTTCTGTTTCTGGTATCACTATCTGACAAATTCTTCAAAATACTTCATCTATAATAAATCTTGCTTGACTACCAAATCGATTTAGTATTCATAAGAGAAAATGAAAAGAGGATAAGATGTGTATTACGAACTGTATATAGACGTGTTATTTCTGGTGAATTTTCTGATGGACTATCTATTGCTCCTCGTTACGAAAAAAGTACTGAAAATCCCCGCGTCCTATGGAAGAATCTGCCTGGGGGCTGCGGCGGGAGCTGTGCTTACCTGTTTTGTGGCGGCCGTCAGGATCCCCAGCATGTCTGTAAAGATCTTATTGTTCTATGCACTGATACCAGCGGTGATGCTGCTTGTGGGAATGCGGATCAAAGATATGAGAAGCTTTTTCAGGGGGATTTTTATGCTTTACATCAGTGGTTTTCTGATAGGAGGCATATTTGAATACCTGAAGCAGTATGTGCAGGTGGGAAGCCTGTTTTTTGCCATGGCGGCTGCAAGCTACTATATTGCTGCCGGAGTTTTAAAATTACTGTCGCTTTTTTTCCATTTCGGAGAGACACGCTGCCGGGTGACGCTGTATTCGGGAACAGACCGGTGCGAGGCCATGGCGATCGTGGATACCGGGAATTGCCTGTTTGATGAGGTAAGCGGGAAAGCGGTCAGTATCATCAGCAGCCGGGTAGCAGAGAAACTGCCTGCATACAGGGAGAAGGATCAGATACATTACATTCCCTATCAGACAATCGGTGAAGAAGGAGGGGTACTTCCTGTGTTTCCGATTGACCGTATGTGTATTGCAGGGGGCAGGGAACAGTGGGTTGAGCAGCCGGTGGTTGCAGTCAGCAGCCAGTCCTCTTTTGGAAACGGATATGATGTGATATTAAACCCAGATATATAACCAGGAGGATGAGAAAGAATGATTCATGTAGCATCAGGTAAATGGAAATGGAATTTATTTCCGAATGTTAAGACATTTTTATTTCCAGAGACAAAGGACGTTTATTATATAGGAGGGGCGGATGTCCTTCCGGCGCCGCTGACTTCAGAGGAAGAGGCAGAAGCGATCAGGGGAATTGGGACGGAAGACGACCAGGCGTCAAAGAAGGCCCTGATCGAGCATAATCTGCGGCTGGTTGTTTACATAGCAAAGAAATTTGACAATACAGGGATCGGCGTGGAGGATCTGATATCCATAGGAACGATAGGGCTGATCAAGGCGATCAATACATTTAATCCACAGAAAAAGATCAAACTTGCGACATATGCATCCAGATGCATCGAAAATGAAATACTTATGTACCTGAGAAGAAATAATAAAACAAAGCTGGAGGTGTCGATCGACGAACCGCTGAATGTGGACTGGGACGGCAATGAGCTTTTATTGTCAGATATTCTTGGGACAGATGAAGACACGATTTACAGAGATTTGGAAAGCGAGGCGGAGAGAAAGGTCCTGATCCGTGCGCTGGGAAGGCTTTCGGGCAGGGAACAGATGATCGTCCGTATGCGGTTTGGACTGGGAACCAGGGACGGAGAGGAAAAAACGCAGAAGGAAGTGGCGGATATGCTGGGGATCTCCCAGTCTTATATATCGCGTCTGGAAAAGAAAATTATGCAAAGGCTGAAAAGAGAAATGGTAAAGTACGTCTGAATATGGTATACTAAAAGAAAAAGGGGATGAACTTCATGAAGCTAACATTTATTGGTGCAGCCCACGAAGTGACTGGAAGCTGTCATTTGCTCCAGGTTTGTGGAAAAAATATCCTGGTAGATTGTGGAATGGAGCAGGGACCGGATCTGTATGAGAAGCAGGAGCTTCCGGTGAAAGCGTCGGATATTGATTACATATTGCTGACACATGCACATATTGACCATTCCGGAATGATCCCGTATCTATGCAAATATGGATTCCAGGGAGAGATCGTAACGACGTTCGCCACTTCTGACTTGTGCAGCATTATGCTCCGTGACAGTGCGCATATTCAGGAATTTGAGGCGGAGTGGAGAAACCGTAAGGGAAAAAGAAGCGGAGCGCCTGAATTTGAACCGCTTTATACGATGGCGGATGCGGAGGCGGCAATTAAGCTTCTGGCGCCCTGCGATTATGACCAGAAGATCACGCTCTGCGACGGAGTAGAGGTCCGCTTTATGGACATGGGGCATCTTCTTGGTTCTGCAAGTGTTGAGATATGGATGGATGAAGACGGGGTCAGAAAGAAGATCGTATTCTCCGGAGATGTGGGCAATCCAAACCAGCCGATCATTAAGAATCCGCAGTATATAAAAGAAGCAGACTATGTGGTGATTGAGTCTACCTATGGGGACAGAACGCATGGAACGGAGATCCCGGACTATGTGGGAGAATTTGCAAGGATTCTTTCACAGACCTTTGCAAAGGGCGGCAACGTTGTGATCCCCTCCTTTGCAGTGGGGCGTACCCAGGAGATATTGTATTTTATCCGTCAGATCAAGGAAAAGAACATGGTTCCGGAATATCCGGGATTTGAGGTGTATGTGGACAGTCCGCTTGCAGTGGAGGCAACCAAGGTATTTAATAAAAATGTGCAGTCCTGTTTTGACCAGGAAGCTATGGAGCTGGTGAGACGGGGGATCAATCCTCTGACATTTCCAGGCCTTAAGACTTCAGTTACCAGTGACGATTCAAAGCTGATCAATTTCGAGGAAGAACCAAAGGTAATTATCTCAGCTTCCGGTATGTGTGATGCGGGACGTATCCGCCACCATTTGAAGCATAACCTCTGGCGGGAGGAATGTACCGTCTGCTTTGTGGGATACCAGGCCGTGGGAACTCTGGGACGGAAGATCATTGAAGGCGCGGAATATGTGAAGCTTTTTGGAGAGAATATTACTGTCAACGCGCGTATCGAG
>CAZGVY010000178.1:0-4060 GCA_964529215.1 uncultured Mordavella sp.
CAGATGACATTCTTTGACGGATTTAACGGGGAGGATAGTGAATGATAAGAGACGAACGACAGCTGAGGACAACAAACAATGCGGGACTGGTAGGCTATAGGGCCAATTACCACGGAGATCGCGTCATAGCGATCATGAAGGGGAACGAAGACAAGCCCTGGCAGTGTTTGGGAATCATACGTCCCGAAGAGCTGAGCCAAATGGTGAGTTCAGGACCATGTATCAACCTGGATAACTTATATAACCAATAACTACTGGAAGTGCCGATCATAGCGTATCAAAGCCGGGTAGTATCAATCAAAGCCGAGAAGTGGAAGTATTGATACCACCCGGCTATCACTGTCTAAAGGAGGGAATTGCCTATGGAAGAATTTAAGCGAGTTATCTGCACATGTGGTAAGGCGGAGTGCCCGTATCACAAGGACCATTGCTGTCTGGGTGAGATCGATGTACGAAGTCTGAACGGCAAAATACCGCTGAAGGAAAAGCACAAATGTAAGGTGAAGAACAGCAAGGAAGTTATAGGAGTGCTTGCAGCGTAATATATAGAAGTTACTCGCGAAAGATGCCTCTTGGAAGCGCATGAATCGCAGGACTTAATACCGTGTTAATACACGAGAGTTCTGTGATTCAGTGCGTCCAAGGGGCATTTTTTATGTCCAAAATCGGAAAATGACTGGATCTCATACCTAATACGGCAGAGGGGTTTTAAGATCACAGAATTTCTTCGACTGGGATGTGAGGGCGGTTCCGGTCAACAGAATCACAAATGTCCTTAAAAATATGGGAGACAGGTCAGAAAAATGAGCCTGAAATCTCCTTTGTACATTAGATGAAGATCCGCGACGGCGGTGAATCATAGATTTACGTCCTGTAAGGGATGACGTTAAAAGACCTGCATCCGGAAAGATGAATGCCTATCGCGAGGGCATTGTCTGACTTGGAGTACGGGTGCTGTTGAAATTTCAATACAAGCCAGCCTTGCAGACGGGCGTGGTCAAACACTGAAACGGAGGATGTTTCAATGGATGATCGCCTTATAAAGCTGGGAATGTCATCGGATTTCTCCGGTTTCAGAGAAACGGAGAATGAAAATGACAAAAAGTGTAACACAGGCAACTAAGTCAACACAGGAAAAAAGAGAGAAGAAGACATACGACGGCACGCCGATCCCGGAGGGATATGTGCTGGCACCGGTATGGCTGAAGAGGGATTTTGTAAACGAAGCATCGTATATCAAGTCCGAGAACCTGACCACCAGAAAGTATGCGGGAATTACGTTCCTGATCGGTTATGTGGCGGTTCCGCCGGAAAAGTACGAAGGGCTGAAGCAGGATTGCGATGAACAGATCAACGCTTACCTGAAGAAGCACCGTGCCGGTAGATGCATCATCGGAAAGAAGAAGGACGGATCACCGAAGCTCTGCCCGAAGAGCAACCGTTGTAAGGGCTGCATCCATAAGGGCGAGTATGAGCGTTATAATCCTGAGAAGGATAATAATCCGGAGATCATCTTTTCCGATCTGACTGAAGAAGTCGGTGTCTACGACCAGTATCCCTGCGAGCAGGATAATGAGCCTGACGAAGAGAAGCTGGCGCGTCTGCTTAAGCATCTGGAAACGATAGACAAGCGTTACTGTGATATCGTAACCATGAAGCTTGCAGGGGTGGAGATGGACGAGATCTTCGAGAAGCTTCAGCTGAAATCCAGTAGAGGGTATCAGGTTGTTGACGAATGTGAGCAGGCCTGCAGGAAGTTCTTTGGGCTGTACTGCGGCAAGAAGAAAAAGAAGAAGTAATAGCTTCTGAAAAAGAAAATGCCAGGGGCGGCAGCGGTGCCGTTCCTGGCTGA
Organism: uncultured Mordavella sp.; assembly: GCA_964529215.1. GTDB lineage: Bacteria > Bacillota > Clostridia > Lachnospirales > Lachnospiraceae > Claveliimonas. Next base: position 1,853 of record CAZGVY010000178.1, read on the forward strand.
TTTTCGTGTCAGTCGTCTTTCTTGTAAAAGAATGTCTCATAACCATCAGCCCGAAGAAGGATATCCGGCATCCAGTCCGGGGATCTTCCCATCTGCTGACAGACTACATTGAGGTCAACGCCAGGGCTGCATTCTATTATCAGTTCATCGTGGACGTGCCCGACGATAAAGCAATGTGAGAGGGTCCGCATGGCATAGCAGAGGATGTCCCTGCTGACCGCCTGGACGATATTCTCAACAAACTTCGGACCGTATGATTCGATGCGTTCCCATTTCTTGGTGGCACCGATACCTTCATAGGTGACGGATTCTCCGCCGAATTTGTTTTCCCCGATCTTAGGCTTCACATATGAGAGAAGCCTGCCTGAAGGAAGCTTGATAAAGAGCATTCCGCTTTTATACATGAACTTAATCCCGCGCACTTCGGTCTGGACGCGCTGGGTAATGGTTGTCTTTACTGCACGGTCTATATCCCACCAGAATTTCGTGATAAAGGGATTGGACATTCGCCAGGCATCAACAAGCGGCTGAAGATCGTCTTCGGTCAAGCCCATATCGAGAGCACCCATAGATTTTAAGGCACCGATGGATCCACCGTATCCGAGGGCGAGTTCCGCGATTTTGCCCTTCTGCCTGAGGTGGCTGTTAATCCCGTGCTTTTCGACAGGGACGCCGAACATCTGGCTGGCACTGGCGCAGTAGATGTCTTTTCCTTCTGCAAATACTTTGGAACGCCATTTTTCGCCTGCAAGGAAAGCAAGGACACGGGCTTCGATCGCCGAGAAGTCGGAGACAATGAACTTGTATCCGTCCCTGGCAACGAAGGCGGTTCTGATCAGCTGCGAAAGAGCGTCCGGGATATCATCGTATAAAAGTTCCATTGTCTCATAATCGCCGGATCTTACTATTTCCCTGACTTCCGCGAGATCCTTCATGTGGTTTTGCGGAAGGTTCTGTAATTGTATCAGCCTGCCGGCCCATCTGCCGGATCTGTTTGCTCCGTAGAACTGGAACATGCCGTGAGCCCTGCCGTCTTTACAGACTGCGTTCTGCATTGCCTGATATTTTTTGACGGATGATTTCGCAAGCTGGAGGCGGAGACGGAGTGCGTCTTCCACCTTACCGTCGGCATCTTCAATCAGTTTTGCGACATTCTTTTTGCCGAGGGATTCTGTTTCTATTCCGTTATCGGAAAGCCATTGCTTCATCTGGGCTACGCTGTTCGGGTTATCAACGCCGGTAATATCCTGCATGGAGGCTGTGAGATCAGCGCGGGAGCGTTCATCAAATAAGATCGCATTCTCCACCATGACCATATCAAGGGCAATGCCTCTGTCGTTTATTTCCTGATCGAGATGGTATTCATCCCATATCTGCTCAGGAACCGGATATTTCGCAAGGCGTTTCTGGATAGACATTTCCACTTCCACATCACGACGGTTGTATTCTTTGAACCTGATCCACTTTTCGCCGTCATGCTGGGGAAGGTTACGGGTGCGTCCGCCGTTTGCTTTCGTGGGCTTGCAGGGTACACAGAAATAGCGAATGAGGTCTTTGCCTTCTGTGAGTTTCTGTTCTTCGAGTCCGAGAATAGCACCGGCTCCTGCAAGTGATAACGGAAGTCCGAGATATGCTGACCAGATCATGGAGCATTTCCACGATGAGGGATCCAGATATTTTGAAGCCGGGTCTTCCGGGATGCTGTAGCCGTAGAAGTATTCCGGGCGGTGGCGCTTCAGCCAGTTTGAAAGACAGATGCGTTCAAAGGAAGCGTTAAAGGCCCATTTTGTAATTGATTCATCAGATAATGCTGCAAGGATTTCATCCGGTATGGTGTCACCGCAGGCAAGATCATATACCTGTACCGGTCCGCCGTTTATGGAGATTCCGAAGAGCAGTATCTCAAATTGGTCAGCCTCAGCGTATTTGTAAGCACCGCATTTGGAGATGTTCACATCGCTGTAAGTCTCTAAGTCGATTGACATTTCTCTGATTTTTTCCATGTATTTTGCTCCTGAAAAAGAAGAGGGACGGCAGCAGAATCGCCGCCGCCCCGTGGGTTAAAGGGTTACGTTTGTTATGAAAGGAAATCGTCCTCATCGTCTGTTGCGAAGTCATCCTCAGCTCTGGACTTACCTCCGAGGGGTTCACCGTCGCGGATCTTCTGAAGGTTGTTCAGACCGCAGGCGATACCCTTGTTGCCGTTGC
>CAZGVY010000179.1:0-4043 GCA_964529215.1 uncultured Mordavella sp.
TAAAAGAAAAGCCCGGACTCTTGTCCGGGACTTTGTCTACAGTCTAAGAACTGCCACCCTTTCGTGTGGCAGTTCCCTTCTCTTGTTTAAACTGATAGTGCAACTAATTATTCAATTATAAAGATTGCTTACTGATACTGTGTATAGAGTTCTGTCCACTTCTCGATCATAGCTTCTTTATTCTCAACGAGCCATTCTGAATCACGGCCAAGGAGCTCCTGATCAAGCTCTGGAACGATACTGTTAGAGAAATCAAGATCTGATGCACAGTGACGCTGCGGAGAACCAAGGTCAAGCTTTGTCTGCTGTCCTTCTTTGCTTGTAAGCCAGTCAACAAGTGCCTTAGCATTGTCCATATTTGGAGCGTCTTTGACAACAGCTGATGCAAAGATAGATCCGCTGATACCTTCTTCCGGGTAAACGATTTCAATATTCTCAGCGCCGTTTCCAAGGAGTTCGATTGGTCCGCCTTCATATGTAATGCCGGCTACATACTCCCCAGCCTGTACGTCGTTAAAGCATACTGAAGATGAGCTTGTTACTACGAGGCCATTCTTAAGAAGATCCTCAAGAAGTGTCCATGCCTCGTCTGCGTCATTTCCATAGATCGTAAAGAGGTTACATACGTTATTCCATGCAGATGAAGACTCTGCCGGGTCAGACATAACAACTTTACCAGCAAGCTTAGGATCTGTTAAATCGTTGTACCCTTTGATCTCAACACCAAGTTCATCAGCAAGTTCTGTATTAACACAGATACAAACTGTAGATACCATTGTGTAGTTGTAGTATCCGTTTGAACGATAAGCTTCCGGGTTATCTGTGTCGTTAGGCGATACATACTGCTCAAACAAATCTTTGTATGCATCTCCGTCAGTATCATTAATGCCTGTATAGAATACGTCAATTGTCGGGTTGTCAGCTTCAGCCTGTACTCTGGCAATACCTTCACCCTGGTTACCCTGAACGATCTCAATGTTTACATCTGGGTAAATCTCATTGAAACCATCAATGAGAGACTCATTGTCTGCTTCCGGTGCTGATGAGTAAACTACAAGATCACCACTAAGTCCATCAGCCTCTTCTCCGCCGCCTGTGCTTTCGTCCGATGAGTCACCGCTTGATGAACCTCCACATGCCGCAAGAGAAAGTACCATTAATCCTGACAGCAATACTGCCATAACTCTTTTTGCTTTCATTGTCTTTTTCTCCTTTTCATATATTTATTTCTTTAACATACTTCTTGTATGCCAAATTCATATTAAAGCTGAACATTGTCCTCAGATCCTGTAATCTTGATGTAGATTACCATTGAAAGGACTGTAATCACGGTTAATATAAGGGCGTATACACATGCCGGCCCATATTTTCCTCTGGTAATCGCAATGTAAGTTGCCATCGTTAAGTTAATTGTCTTATTGTTATAGAGGATGATCGCTCCGGAAAGCTCCGTTACGATCGCTACCCAGCTGAGTACGGCGCCTGCCAGGATACCGCTTCCCATCATCGGGATCGTGATCTTAATAAATGTCTTCAGCTTAGATGCCCCCAAACTGAGAGCTGCTTCCTCAATACTGATTGGGATCTGCATAAGCCGGGCTGTTGCAGACCGAATCGTGTACGGCATCCTCCGAATAACCAGGTTCATGATCATGATTGTCATCGTTCCTGTAAGTGCCCATGGATCCTTACCAAATGCTATTACCAATGCAATACCGATAACAGTACCCGGCATGATATATGGCAGCATTGACAGTGTGTCGATCAGATTACTCATCGCACTTGAGCGTCTTACAACCAGGTATGCGATCAGCACTGCGATCACAATGATAATTGCCAGAGCTACAACAGCCTGAACCACAGTATTACCAACCGCTTTAAAGAGCTGCTTCTTGATCGCTGTTCTGAAGTTATCAAGTGAATATCCTTCTTTGAACATCGGTCCGGCAGAATTTCTAAATGCGAGATAACAAATGTATACATTAGGAATAATCGCCAATCCGATAATACCATATGTGTAAATGTACATCAGGACGCCTGTGATACCCTGTGGTTTCTTCTTCTGAACCGGATGAAGCGCATTGATCGTAAATTTAAATCTGCTTGTTGCCCATTTCTGAAGCCAGAAGATCGCTGCAGTTACGAGAATCGCGATGGTAGAGATTGCCCCTGCAAAATTATGATTCTGTCCGACCTCACCTACATACTGTGTATATATCTCAACCGGAAATGTTCTGTAACCTTCTCCGATCATCATCGGGGTACCGAAATCTGCAAATGCTCTCATAAAAACCAGAAGTACTCCGGCAAGCAATGTCGGCATTGAAAGCATCATAACAATCTTTATAAATCTCTTAATTCCGGTACAGCCGAGATTCTCACTGGCTTCCATCAAAGTCTGATCAATATTACGGAATGCTCCGTTCATATAAATAAAGATCAGTGGGAAGAATTTCAGGCTGAGAACCAGAAGGATACCACCAAATCCATAAATCGTCGGCGTTGTAATTCCAAATGTGTGCTTGAAAAATTCTGTCACTACACCAGATCTTCCAAGTAACATAATCCATGCATACGCCCCGATAAACGGTGCAGACATACATGCCAATAAACTTGCAACAAAGATAAATCTTGATCCCTTTAATCTGTAAAATGAATAGAAATACGACAAAGGGAGAGCAATCAGCATCGAAACGATTGTTGTTGCGATCGTAACCTTAAAACTGTTGAAAATTGTTGAAAAATAATATGATCGTTCAAAAAACTGTTTAAAATACTCAAGCGTAAAACCGCCGCCATCCGGTGCAATCACTGACTGCTTTAGAATACCGAACATTGGATATACAAGCAAAAGCAGGAACAGAATCAGTACGACTATTTTCACGCCAAACCAGGCATCTAACCTTTTATTCTTATTCATCTAGCGTACCCCCTAATTCTATTGATAATCCATTAAGTCGTTCTGTACCCCTGTGAGAAGGTTTGCCGAACCATCCTCATTAAACACATTCACCTTATCGGTATTGAGGGTAAGGTTCACACGGCTTCCAATCTTTCTTGTAATTGTAAGTTCTGATTCCTGAATGATCTCTGTATCCAGACCATTGTCAAGCTTCACAAAATAATGTGTATTCAGGCCAAGGAACACTGCATCTGTTACAGTTCCTTTCAGTACATTTTCATCTGCCTCGTCTGTAATCAGAAGTTCCTCCGGACGAACAGCCAGTTTCACCTTCTGGTCTGTCATGTTCTCAGGAGCTACTGTCTTTATCTCAATCTCATAATCTCCGATCTCGATATATGACTTACCATCCCTGATCTTCAATTCACCTTCCATCTGGTTGCTTCTTCCGATAAAACTTGCAACAAACATATTTGCAGGTCTCTGATAAATGTTCTTCGGTGTTCCGATATGCTGAATCACTCCGCCATACATAACAGCGATCCTATCAGAAATAGCCATCGCCTCTTCCTGGTCATGTGTTACATATACAGTTGTAATTCCGACATCGTGCTGAATCTGCTTAATAATCGTTCTCATCTCAACCCGGAGTTTTGCATCCAGATTAGAAAGTGGCTCGTCCATCAAAAGAACATCCGGCTCGATAACGAGAGCTCTTGCAAGAGCAACCCGCTGCTGCTGTCCACCGGAAAGCCGATCCGGCATACGGTCAGCAAACTCGTCGATCTGAACCAGTTTCAAAAACTTATCCGTCTTCTCAGCGATTACCGCTTTGTCAATCTTACGATTCTTAAGACCAAATGCAACATTCTTACGAACCGTCATATTGGGGAAGATCGCATAGTTCTGGAACACCATACCAATGTTTCTTTTGCCCGGATCCATATCATTAATTCTCCGTTCCCCAAAGTAGAAGTCCCCGCCTTCAATACTGTTAAAACCAGCAATCATACGAAGCAATGTTGTCTTACCACATCCAGATGGTCCTAACAGAGTAAACAGCTCTCCTTCTCTGATATCCACACTCAAATCCGGAATAACAGTATTCTTGCCATACTGCTTCAACGCATGCTTAATGAAA
>CAZGVY010000180.1:0-4029 GCA_964529215.1 uncultured Mordavella sp.
AGGGCAGACCGGATAAACGGTTATTCTAGATATTAGGCCAGAGCTGTGGTATACTGAACAGAGATTATTTTGTTAAGGAGTGGATACGAATGAAAAAGTTGGAAGAATATGTTGTAAGTATTCCGGATTTCCCGGAAGAAGGAATTATTTTCCGTGATGTAACCAGCGTTTTGCAGGATGCGGACGGGCTTAAGCTTGCGATCGACAAGATTCAGGAATGCCTGGAGGGAGTAGAATTTGATGTGATCGCGGGCACAGAATCCAGAGGCTTTATCTTTGGCATGCCGGTGGCTTATAATCTGCATAAGCCGTTTGTTCTGGTACGCAAAAAAGGGAAACTGCCCCGGGAAACCGTATCCATGGAATATGACCTTGAATACGGAAGCGCCGTTATTGAGATGCACAAGGATGCGGTACAGCCAGGACAGAAGGTGGTACTGATCGATGATCTGATCGCAACGGGAGGAACGATTGAAGCGGCTGCCAAACTGGTAGAGCAGCTTGGCGGGGAAGTGGTAAAGATTGTATTTTTGATGGAGCTGGCCGGACTGAAGGGCAGAGAAAAGCTGGCAAAATATGATGTGGACAGTGTTATCCGCTATGAGGGGAAATAAGGTAGTAATTTTTCCCCGGCAGAATATATTTAACGAACAGTAGCAGCTCATTACGGCATACATTGCTGGACATATTAAATGAGCTTGGACGCTGCCATCCATGACAGATAAGTGCCACGGATGGCATCTGTTTACCTGCTGCTTTGCGAGTCGGCATCATGCTATTTAGCTTTCCGGCGGCCTGGCGGAGAGAGATAGGTTCATAACACTGTCTTCTAGCTGCGGTTGTGAACCAATGTTATCTTGTTAAGAACGTTAAATGACCAGACGGTATGATAGCCAGTGCGCAGGGTAGCCGTTAAACAGCGGATGGAAACAGAAAATACCCTCTAAGCAGACAATTCAGAAGCGTTTTTAATGAAGATGAAATAGCAGGCTACGGAATCTTAGCCACGAAGGCATTCCTGAGTGGCTTAGTTTCCGTGAACTGGTAGTTCATCGTAATGTTGCTTCGTCTGTATAGAGGGTAATTTCTGTTTCCATATGCGTCCGTCAAGATGTACTTAACGCAGTCCGCCTATGATTCTTCAAAGAACTCTACACGTCCATTTTCCATGTGGTAGATTGCGCCAATGACTTTCAGTCCATATTCCTGCTCATCTTCCTGGATTTTCAGGCTGTGTTCGATAACTGCTTTGCTGTGCAGGACATTCAGGCAGCAGGCTTTGTATTCATCTTTTTCATCACCGATGGCTTTGGAAATCTCATCCGTGACAAATTTAATGTAGCCGTCCGGTTCATGATTCATAGCAGCGTCTACAGCTCCGCAGTGATCGTGACCCAGTACAACGATCAGGCTGCTTCCCAGATGTTCCGCTGCGTATTCAATGCTGCCAAGCTGGTGATCGTCGATGACGTTTCCGGCGATGCGGATTACGAACAAGTCGCCTATACCTGCCGAAAAAATGGCTTCCGGGATTACCCTGGAATCAGAGCAGGTAATAACGATAGCGTAGGGATGCTGCCCGCCGTGCAGGCATTCTTCACGCCGTATATGGGAAACGTCGCCAGTATTTTTCCCGCTGTCTAAATATTTTTGATTGCCGTTCTTCAGATGTGAAAGAGCTTCCAGCGGAGGGATTGTAAATTTGACCATATGTTTAGATTCCTTTCTTCGCGGATTGTCTGGCTATTATAAAACCATCATATAAAATTATTATATCGGCCTGATTCTGAGCTGTCAACGATTCCGGTGCCGGAGGATAGCTTGTCTGGGAGAACCAGAACCGGCATATGCATGTGAATTGTGTCCGGGAACAGAATGAAAATAATTTAAAAATCGTCAGAAATTAGCACTCAGTACTTGACGTGGCTAATAACCAGTGTTATACTCCAACTAGAACAAGAAACTAATACCATACAGAAGACCTGCCCAGGGCAGTTTTTGCATACGGGGCAGAACACCCGGCCTGGTTTTACAGGCTGAGGAGATTCCAGAAGGAGGCAGTGGTTATGAATATTAATAAATTTACGCAGAAATCTCTCCAGGCAGTCCAGGATTGTGAGAAGACCGCTATGGAATACGGCAATCAGGAGATCGAGCAGGAGCATCTTTTGTATGCGCTGCTTACACAGGAAGACGGCCTGATCCCAAAGATGCTGGAGAAGATGGGATTAGATGTGAATCTGGTGGCTAACCGGGTTGAGCAGGCCATCGGGAAGCGCCCCAAGGTACAGGGCGGTAAGCAATACGTGGGTCAGGATCTGAATAATGTCCTGATCCACGCGGAGGATGAAGCAAAGCAGATGGGGGATGAGTACGTATCTGTGGAGCACCTGTTCCTGGCGCTGTTAAAGTATCCCAGCAGGGTGATGAAAGAGCTGTTCCGGGAGATGGGCATTAGCAGAGAGGGCTTTTTGCAGGCGCTTTCGACTGTGCGTGGTAATCAGAGGGTGACAAGCGACAACCCGGAGGCTACGTATGATACCCTGAATAAATATGGAACTGATCTGGTGGAGCGGGCCAGAGAGCAGAAGATGGATCCGGTGATCGGACGGGATATGGAGATCCGTAATGTGATCCGTATTCTTTCCAGGAAAACCAAGAATAATCCGGTTCTTATCGGCGAACCGGGCGTAGGAAAGACGGCGGTGGCTGAGGGCCTTGCCCAGAGGATTGTAAAGGGGGATGTGCCGGAGGCTCTAAAGGATAAGACGGTCTTTTCCCTGGATATGGGCGCGCTGGTAGCGGGCGCTAAGTACCGGGGCGAATTTGAGGAACGCCTGAAGGCTGTTCTGGAGGAAGTGAAGAACAGCGACGGAAGGATTATTTTGTTTATCGACGAGCTGCATACCATCGTGGGCGCAGGTAAGACCGACGGAGCCATGGATGCGGGGAATATGTTAAAGCCCATGCTTGCAAGGGGAGAACTTCACTGCATCGGCGCTACGACTTTGGATGAATACCGCCAGTATATTGAGAAGGATGCGGCTCTGGAACGGCGGTTCCAGCCGGTGCTGGTGGATGAGCCTACGGTAGAGGATGCGGTTTCTATCCTCAGGGGCCTGAAGGAGCGTTACGAGGTCTTTCATGGGGTGAAGATCACGGACGGTGCGCTGGTGGCGGCGGCAACTTTGTCGAACCGTTATATTTCCGACCGTTTCCTGCCGGATAAAGCGATCGATCTGGTGGACGAAGCCTGCGCGCTGATCAAGACGGAGCTGGATTCCATGCCGACGGAGCTGGATGAGCTGCGGCGCCGGATCATGCAGATGGAGATTGAAGAAGCGGCGCTCAAGAAAGAGGAAGACCGGCTGAGCAAAGAACGCCTGGAGCATTTACAGCAGGAGCTTGCGGAGCTGAGAGAGGAATTTGCCGGCGCTAAAGCTCAGTGGGATAATGAGAAGAAGAGCATTGAGCGGGTAAGGAGCGTCCGGGAAGAAATCGAGAATATCGGCAAAGAGATCCAGAAGGCGCAGCAGGATTATGATCTGAACCGGGCGGCGGAACTACAGTATGGAAGGCTCCCGGAGCTTCAGAAACAGCTTGTCGAGCTGGAATCCCAGACGAAGGACGAGGACCGCTCTCTGGTACATGAGAGCGTTACCGATGAGGAGATCGCTAAGATCGTGTCACGCTGGACGGGGATCCCGGTTGCCAAGCTTAATGAGAGTGAGCGGAGTAAGACCCTGCATCTGGGGGATGAGCTCCATCGGAGGGTGATCGGCCAGGACGAAGGCGTGGAGCTTGTGACGGAGGCGATTATCCGTTCCAAAGCGGGAATTAAGGATCCCACAAAGCCCATCGGTTCCTTCCTGTTCTTAGGGCCTACCGGAGTGGGGAAGACCGAACTTGCAAAAGCCCTTGCAGAAAGCCTGTTTGACGATGAAACGAATATGGTGCGGATCGATATGAGTGAATATATGGAGAAATATTCCGTATCCCGCCTGATCGGAGCGCCTCCGGGATATGTAG
>CAZGVY010000181.1:0-3908 GCA_964529215.1 uncultured Mordavella sp.
GGATAAGAGTAAATTATAGAGTAGGTGAAAAAATGTCAAATATTTTAAAAGTAACGACCCCCACAACCGGATATGACAATAATACGATCAATAAACAAGGTACTGCGCAGCAGGCGCAGGATATGAGTGTTAAGAACCCTGTGGATACCAGCCGTGTCGTCCGGGCAGATGGGAGAGATCAGGCAAATAATCAGCAGAATGCCGCTCAGAAGGGGATTTCCGCTGATTCTAATTTTTCGAATTTTGTGTCGTCGCTTAGAGATCTTCCAAAACTCCAGGATGTTATGACGAAGATGGTATTTGGCGGAATGGCAAATGTGGTGGAATCCGGCGTAGGCAAGGGTACGGCAGAGGAGATCCAGGCATTGTTCCGTATGCTGGAGATGTCGCCGGAGAGGTTAAACGAATTTATGAAAAGCCAGATGGCGGGAGCGAACCGTATGCAGGGGCCTTTGTTCGATATGCTGAGGCAGGTTATGGATGAAGCTACGACAGTGGAACTTAAGGCTGGAATTCTGGATTTTCTGAAAAGATATAATGATATGTCGTCGGGCAAGCACCTGCTTCAGAATATAAAGGATACGCTGCAGGAGATGCAGAACTATATGTTTAAAAATGACAAGGAGCAGCTTCAGCGTCTTGCGGCCAGGCTGAGGCCTTACAGTATGCAGGCGAATTCAGCGAATGCGCAGATTTTAAAGGAGCAGATCATTCCCTATCTTGGGAAATACATATCCGATACAAGAGATATGGGGCGGATCCGGGATCTGATAAGCCTCCTTACCTTTAATACCTCCAGATATGAGAACGGAAATCTGGACAAGGTGATTGATTCTTTTCAGAGGCTGCTGGAATTCCCGGGATTCCAGAAAAGCTTTGAGGGAGTGACTCCTGATGATCTCAGGGCAATGCTTCAGAATGTAGACTTTGACCGGGCAGCAGGTAAGATGCCATGGGTAGATCACCTGCTGAATATTATGCAGTCAGGCGTAAAAGGGGAGGCGGGAATCGAGAACAGAGAGGCTTTTGTCAATATCATGAAAGCTATGCTGATCAATGAAAGCGTCTATATGCCGGTGATGCATGCAATGATCCCTGCTATTCTTGACGGAGTTCCTATGTTCGCGGAGATGTGGGTGGATCCGGATGAGGAATCCGGCAATCCGGGATCTAATGAGCGGGGGATCAAACTGCTGATTAAATTTGACCTGAAAGATATTGGCTTTTTTGACCTTATGATGTATTATGAAAAAGGGAAGATGGATATTTTAATTCACTATCCCGAGGAATTGGCAGGGCATGAGAGCGATATCCGGGAGAATATCCGGAAAATTATGAGTAAAAATAATCTGGAATTAGAATATCTTGCCGTAGAGCAGGGGAAGGAGCCGATACAGGTATCTGCCGCATTCCCGAAGATATTTGAAAGGAGTAATTCAATTAATGTCACAATATGATGATATTTTAAATAAAAAGGCGGTTGCCTTGCGATATGACGAGAACAAAACCGCGGCTCCGGTGATCGTGGCTTCCGGACTTGGATATATGGCGGAAAGAATTGTAGAGATGGCAAATGAGAATGGTGTGCCCGTATATGAGGATAATTCCCTTGCGACAGTTCTTACGCAGCTTGACCTGGGGACGCCGATCCCGGAAGAACTATACCAGGCCATTGTAGATATCTATGTATATTTTCTTAAGTATAAGCCGCAGCAGACGCTGGAGGAATATGAGGAGATGAAGGAAGCCAGGGAACAGGAGGAAAGCGGAGGAGAACCTTCGGAATAGTGGATAGTATAAAGAAGAATCCCCAGACTGTATTGCCGTACAGTCTGGGGATTTGTTAATTTTACCATATTCTGCTTAACTGCTGCTTGTAGACATATTGCCGGATGTCCCGTTCTGTGCTGTTCGGCAGATTTAAGAACTGACAGCCATAGCCATAGGAACCGTTTTTCAGATCCTGGACTCTGAGGATCGTAGCTTCCATGGTATGTTCCTTTTTAATAAAGGTATACCGAAAGGTAATCTTATCGTCAACGGCGAGAAGCGTCTTTGCGACAAAATAGAGGCCGCCCACGCTGATGTTCTGGATGATTCCGTTAAAATCTCCATGCCCTGGGGAGGAAAACTCCGCTTCCCGGACCATCTTAGCCCGCAGATCCTTTTGGCGTTGTACGATCTCTATAACTTCAAGAATCTCGCAGTCAGCAATCCAGGGCTCCAGGATATAGGGATCATAATTCTTCCGTACCACAATCTCACAATAGGTCTTAATATATCCGACCTGGCCATCGAAAAAGTCAATCCGGATCCGTTCCGAATCGGAAAGCTCACCAGCCTTCTTAAAATGCAGTGTGATCTGTTCTCCGGTACACTTAACCCGGACTCTTGTCTGAAGCTCGCCGTCTGGCCCATAGACGGAGCAAATTGTGCAATTATTTAGAACCATGGATTAACCCCTCTCTTGCTGATAAAACGCTTTCATTCTACCCATAATTTTAGCATGGAGGAAGGGGGATTGCAATGATTATCTGAAATAGTATAGTAGTAGTATAGTGCCTCAGGAGATGTAAGGTATATTAAAATTGTAATTTTCCTGCCTTATGAGTGCTTGAATATTCAATCTGCACGCTTTTCAAAAGGCTGCATCTCTGAAGTCTCCGTCCTTGGTCTTCTGGAGTTGAATAAAGAGCAGGACATGGCTTTTTAACAATTTTTTTATATTGGATTTCATAATCTTTATTCATTTCTAATGCCTCCTTTTATCGACATTATCATTGCTTCACCAATGTGGTTTTCAACTATTTTAATAGCGTTAGTTGTAGAAAGCGTCTGCATATAGGAGTGATGCAGTGTTAAAACACAATCTTGCAGATCCTTGCAGTCTTCAATCGGTCGGTTGTTCATACTTTCTAATTCTATTATGTTTAATCCCAAAGCCTTTAATTCATCAATATGTATATGACGCGAATGGGAGAATGTTTTGTTATGGCTTGATAAAGTTTCTAATACTTTATCAGCCCTGACGTCTTTATCGTCATATGATGAAAACATATTATCAATTAACCAGTCCTTAACGATTGTATCGGCCCAGCTGATGGCTTTTTCACAGTCTCCTATAAAAGTAGGGTGGTATTTTCCGATAATGGGGTTCCATATATTAGCAGCTTCGGGGTTAATTGTCACATCTCTTACTGCACGGTCAAACTCCTCAATGATACCTGCGCAGGACATTCCGCCAAACTGGGGATCTATAGGCCCCAGATTAGATTGCTTGCCCATAACAATTTGTTTGGAAGATAAGGCAATCATTGTACCAGCGGACATTGCCATTTGCGGCACAAAAACCCGGATATCTTTTCCAAATAGTTTTTTTAAGTAATATACGATAGACTCTGTTGCAGCAATGGCTCCGCCCGGCGTATGTAAAATTAAATCTAATCCCTTGGTTCTGTCCAAGCCGCAAACCGCCTGCATAAAAGCATTTTTATCATTATCATCAATGTCTGTTCCTTCTAATCCGGGTTTCTGCATGAATGCAGAGTAATAAGATATAATATTTCTGCCGGTATACTGATGCATAATAGATAAGTACTTGTGCCGTATCATATCTAAAGGATATTCCGCATTATTTAAAAGTTCTGTAACCTGCCTCCAATTTGGCATATAAAGCTCCTTTTGTTTTATGTAACATCTTTGTTCATATGATTATTATAGCATTTAACAATGTTTTTGTCTACTTTCATTTTCTTAAGTCTCTGCATAGTATATAATACCTTCAGAGAATGCGTTGGCATCCGCCTGACTTATGTTACTATTGCGAAGACTTATGTATATTAAATGCTTGCTGTAATCCTGTCTTTGACAGTTAACAAAAATAAAAATCGCTGTAAGCCGTATGGTTG
>CAZGVY010000182.1:0-3881 GCA_964529215.1 uncultured Mordavella sp.
GTGGTGGCAAGAATCTATAATAAAAAGGGGATACCGTACAGCTGCTTCAACGTCTGTACGGTATTTTTGTTTTCCCTGTCAGTAATACTTATCTTGCCTACGCCACCATCGCATTGGCATTAATTTCTTCATATTCAACGATCTGATTTACAAAATAAATCTGTCTTCTACCAATACGATTACTATTTTTTCTTCCATGTTGATACTCCTTTCCATATGTACCAACATCCTACGACCCTAATCATATATCTGCCCATTAAAACAATAACTTTTATTCAATTATCCTATCTTCTAAATAGCACGCCAGCAAATAAGAGGGGTTCTCATAATATACACTGCTATTATAATCATCAATTTTACTACTAATAAAAGAATTATAAACTTTCATCAATGCATCTATCGTTTCAATTCTTTCACTTTCAGCTACATTTTTTATCAATCTTTTATATACTTTCCCGATATCCCAATAGGATGGAATTGCATAACTACATTCTCTTACATTATCAAACTTTCCAGTTACAATTCCCGCCTCTCGAATAAAATCATCGCTGACACGCTCTATATTGTCACAATGATACACATCTGCCAAATCATAAATTTTTTCAAGCCTTTTCTTCCCCAGTAAGTTCACAACATCCGATCTTGTATTTTTTGTCTTTCTTGCAATGTAATCAATCAAACTGCATGTGAAAAACAAATCATTATCTTTTGGATCTTCTCTTCCATTATTCCCCTGCATCAATGAACCTCCTCACTTCCTCTATACTCAAGGCATTTTAACGATTCACTTGTACAAAAACTTATTTGATGTGTTGGATATTTAAATTTTGCCAATATCCAAAACTGCTCTCTCGTGATAACTCCATCCATATAATCAGATACATAATTATAAATCTGATCATCTGCCATAGCTCCAATCACAATATCATAGTCATGCACTTCCCCACTTCTACAAGCAATAATAAAATCCAGCCATTCATCCGTCATATCTTTAAATTCTTTTATTTTCAAATCAGAATTCAAATGCACTTCATAAATTGATATAATCTTTGTGTCATAGCGTTTTGCCCATCTTTGTGCTTGTTCTTTAATAATCGTACAATAAAATCCTGTTCCAAAATCTTTTGTATTTCTCCCAATACGGATTTTCGGATGTTCAATAGACATGTAGCCACCATGATATACCGTCATTCTCGCCATAAAACCACCTCTTTTCTATCCAAAATATTTCTGCATCAAACTATCAAATAATAACCGTGTTTTATCTAATGATTTTTGTATTACAACTTTTGATATCTCTTCCTAAAAGCTCTTATCAAATGTCAGACTTGATTTATTTCCATCTTACCACAAAACATTTTCATAGACAATTTCAACATTATTATTTTAATGCATTTAGCAAAATTGATTTTTCTAAACCGTTTCTAAAATCAAGCTTGAAATTACAAATCCCCTTCCGAGAATTCCGAAAGGGGTTAATTTTTACATCATTCATTATTAATAAAATCCCTATTGGCTTCCTGTCATGCCTGTGCCGCCGAAACGCTGCGCCCAATCTGCACCAGCAGAAGCATCATACTGACGCCCAGCAGGATATGCCCAATTCCGGCGACGCCAGATATTGCCGCATCCATGCCGGAAGAAAGCGCTGGATCCAGCACCTGAACCACTCCCCGCACGACAAGCATCACAGCGGTCAGGTTCAGGCCAATATGATAGACAGCCAGTACCCGCCCCGTTTTCGCATCGGTAAAAGAAAAATTCTTTTCCAATAGGAGCAGCAATAGAAAAAACACCATGCCCAGCAGGAAATAATGGGTATGGACAACTGACAGGGCCGTTTTGGCAGCGAAACCATTAAATTTGCTAAATTCCCGGTAAAACACACCCCCAGCCATCGCAAAAATAGCATACAGCACAGCCGCATTTATGTATCGTTTCATGATCTTTCCTCCTTTGTATCCATGCAGTCATCCCAATACGGACAATATCCATTGTTGCAAATTATACTATTCTTGTCAAGTATTTGCCTTTTCCGGCATAAATCAGCAGATTTCGGAAATCTATCTCCATTTAATAGCGGAGATCACAGACAGTCAATGCTTTCATTAAAAAACATATTGACATTCATATCGTACTGCGATATAATTCAAATATCGAAGTGCGATATATCGCACTGAAAAGGAGGAATTCTTTTGAATAGCCACATTAAAAAAGTCTATATGCCTATGACTGAGACGGCATTTTATATACTACTATGCTTAAAAGAACCCAATCATGGATATGGCGTTATTCAGAAAGTTGAGGAAATCACAGATGGCGAGATCCGGCTTGCGCCTGGCACTATGTATGGAAGCCTTTCTAAAATGGAAAAAGACGGCGTTATTCGTTTTATCAGGGAAGAAGACAAAAGAAAGATCTACCAGATCACAGAACTTGGAGCAGCCGTTTTACAGATTGAACTAAGGCGTATCACTCGTTTATATAAAAATGCGCAGGAGGTAATATCAAATGAAAACAAAGAAAGTGATTAAGTACTTTTCAATAATGCAGTACAAATCTGAAGAAACTTTTCTCCGAACTATGCACCAATCCGGCTGGAAACTGGTTAAAGTTTCTGGATTTTGCGTATATCATTTTGAACAGTGCGAACCAATGGATGTGATTTACAGGCTTGATTATAACAAAGACGGTATCGGACACAAAGATGAATATGTGCAGATGTTTCAGGATTGCGGCTGGGAATATCTGCAAGATTATGTAGGTTATAGTTATTTCAGAAAACCCGCAAATAATGAAAATAGTAATGATGATATCTTCTGCGATGATGAATCACGATTGGAAATGATGTCACGAGTCTTTAAGGGAAGATTAATCCCGTTGCTGATTCTATTTTTTACCATAATAATTCCACAATTTGCTCTTAATATATACAACAGCCACCACATAATTTCTTTTGTGTATGGCGTAATATTTGGATTGTATATTTTAATTTTTTTCTGGTTTGCTGTGGAATATGTCAAATATAAGAATAACATCAAGAAATAACCCATTTTTTAGAATAGAATTGCAGGAATGTCAAAAATATAAGAGTACTAAGAACTGAAAGGAACGATCATGTCAAAAATAGCGATTTACTTTCCGGGAATCGGATACCACTGCGACAAACCCCTTCTATATTATAGCAGGAACATTGCCCGTGAATTAGGATATATAAATGATAGAAATGTAAATTATATATACAAAGCTGAAAATATCCGTGGTAATGAGGAAAAAATGAAAGAGGCATATGAGGCGCTGTTTTCACAATCTGAAACTGAACTTGACGGTATTGCCTGGTCTAAGTATGATGATATACTTTTTATTTCAAAAAGCATTGGTACAATCATTGCAGCATCATATGCAGAGAAATACGGCTTAAAACATGCAAGGCATATTCTGTATACACCTCTGGCACAAACTTATCTTTTCCCACCCATCCATGCAATTGGTTTTATCGGAACATCCGATCCATGGAGCAATACGGAGAAGATCATCCGGCTTTCAGAGGCAAACCACATCCCTCTGACCGTATACAAGGAATGTAACCATTCCCTCGAATGCAATGACACAATGAAAAATATCGAGATCTTAAAGGATATCATGCAAAAGACAGCGGATTTCTGCAAGGGAGCTCATTAAACCGTCTTTTTGCGGTAAATTATATTACAGCTCCTCTCTATAGTTGTCATGTAGTTGTTTCAGGATCATTATATTATCCGAAAGAAAGGGAACTCCCTCTCCGTTTGAGGGAGCGTAAAATTCATTATAAAATTTTCACAAATGATCAGCTATGTTTTTTTCAGAAAAATCAAAAGATTCTTTCCGGATTTTTACACATA
>CAZGVY010000183.1:0-3848 GCA_964529215.1 uncultured Mordavella sp.
TAATTAATAAGGGGTTATAAGGAAATATCTTCCTTACAAGAGATAGTATAATATAGTATAAAGTAAAATGCAAGAAAAAATTAAAAAAAATTTAATGTATGAAATTTTTTTGGATTTTGGGGAGTTTTTCGGAATTATCATACATAGAAGGAGAAAAACAGGGAAACAATAAACTCGTAATCAAATGGATTAGGAGGAAAAAGAAATGGCAAATAATCAGAATTCTACAAACCAGAATGCATCCAATAGAAATGCGTCTAATCAGAATGCATCTAACAGAAATGCATCCAATAAGAACGCTTCCAACAAGAATGCGGCAAATCAGAACGCATCTGGCAAGAATGCATCAAATCAGAACTGCAGCGATAATTACTAAATTTTGAAATGACCTACGGATATGAAAGACGGCGCGGCCTGCGGGCAGCGCCGTCTTTCATGTCTTCCTGCATGATAGTTATTCTTGACAACGGAGGAGGTATGAAAGTAAGATGGAAAGACAGAGAACCGCTGTTACGGAACCACTGTGCGATAGGTATGGTAATAAGCGGCCGGAAAAGATTTGGAGGAGAGTATGAATAGATTTGAGCTGATCGCGCCCTGTCATTTTGGTTTAGAGGCGGTCTTAAAGAGAGAAATTATAGATCTTGGTTATGAGATATCGGAGGTGGAAGACGGGCGTGTCAGCTTCTATGGAGATGAAGAAGCGGTCTGTCAGGCAAATATTTTTCTTCGGACAGCAGAGAGGATACTTCTTAAAGCAGGGAGTTTTTATGCAGTTACCTTTGAGGAATTATTTGAGGGAACAAGGAACCTGCCTTGGGAAGATTACATACCAAAGGATGGGAAATTCTGGATCGCAAAAGCTGCCTCTGTTAAAAGCGGGCTGTTCAGCCCCTCTGATATCCAGTCTGTTATGAAGAAGGCCATTGTAAAACGGCTGCAGGAACGTTATCATATAGAGTGGTTCCCGGAAGATGGGGCGTCTTATCCAATCCGTGTATTTTTAAAAAAGAATCTTGTAACCGTAGGGATCGATACGTCCGGGGTTTCCCTGCATAAAAGAGGGTACCGGGAAGTATCAGGGAAGGCTCCGATCACAGAGACGCTGGCAGCGGCGCTGATCATGCTGACCCCGTGGAGGAAGGACAGGATCCTGGTGGATCCGTTTTGCGGAAGCGGGACATTTCCCATAGAAGCAGCGATGATGGCGGCAGGGATCGCACCGGGGATGAACCGGTCATTTGCGTCTGAAAATTGGACAAACCTGATACCGAAAAAACGCTGGTATGACGCTGTAGAGGAGGCCAATGATCTGATAAAGGATGATACCGATGCGGATATCCAGGGATATGACATCGATCCGTCTGTTATAAAGGTTGCCAGAAGAAATGCCAGAGAGGCGGGAGTGGGGCACATGATCCATTTCCAGGAGAGAGATGTAAGTAAACTGCGGCATCCGAAAAAGTATGGCTTTGTCATTACGAATCCCCCGTATGGGGAACGAATGGAAGAGAAAGCGGATCTGCCCGGCCTGTACCGTTCCTTTGGGGAGAGCTTCCGTATGCTGGATTCCTGGTCGGCGTATATGATTACCAGTTATGAGGATGCCGAACGGTATTTTGGAAGAAAGGCGGATAAGAACCGTAAGATATATAATGGAATGCTGAAAACTTATTTCTACCAGTTTATAGGACCAAAGCCGCCCAGGAAGAAACAGCCTGGCCAGGATAGGAGCCAGGGTTAAAGACGTTTTTTAAATGATAAGGGCAAAGCATGAAGCCTGCTATATGAAAGGAATGAATGATACGATGGAAAAAATAATATTTGCGACGGGAAATGCCCATAAGATGGAAGAAATACGGATGATACTTTCAGATCTGGATATGGAGATCCTGTCTCAGAAAGAAGCGGGAATTACCGCTAACGTGATAGAAGACGGCGCTACTTTTGAAGAAAATGCCATAATCAAGGCTGAAGGGATCCGGAAAATAGCGGCGGAGAATTCGGAATATGAAAATAGTATCGTACTGGCGGACGATTCCGGCCTGGAGATTGATTATCTGAATAAGGAACCCGGAATCTACTCGGCAAGGTATCTGGGAGAGGATACCTCCTACGATATTAAAAATAACGCTCTGCTTGACAGGCTGGAAGGCGTACCGGAGGAGAAACGTACAGCCAGGTTCGTATGCGCGATCGCAGCGGCTTTCCCGGATGGAACGACCAAGACAGTCAGGGGAACTATGGAGGGAAGGATCGGTTATAAAATTGCCGGCGAGAATGGCTTTGGCTACGATCCGATTTTCTATTTGCCAGAGTACGGCTGTACCAGCGCGGAACTGGCGCCGGAGAAAAAGAACGAGCTGAGCCACAGAGGGGAGGGGCTGCGGAAGATGCGTGCAGTGATTGAGGAAATGCGAAAGTGCTGATAAGGATGTCTTTCACAGAGCATGAGCAGGGCCGTAAAAGGGAACGGATGATTTCCGATAATATATGAAAGAACAATTTTCAAAATCAATAGATTGTGTAATGAGGGGTTTAATGATAGAATGATAGGAAAGCCATATAGTATGTGGCGGAGAAAGGGTATCTGTTTTGGGATGCCCGTATATGACAAGGGTAACAGAACAGGAGTATATATGAAGATATTGATTGTAAGCGATACGCATAGGTCGCTGAAGACGCTGAAGGAAGTACTAAAGCGGGAAGAACCGGTAGATATGCTGATCCATCTGGGAGATGTGGAACGGCAGATGGCGGATATCCGGCAGATGACAGATTGTCCGCTGCACATGATTGCAGGGAATAATGATTTCCTTTCCGGGCTTCCAAACGAAGAATGCTTCGAGATAGGAGAATATAAGGTGTTCATTACCCATGGGCATGCATATATGGTGAATATTACAGAAGAACATCTGCAGAGGACTGCCAGGGAACTGGGGGCGGATATTGTAATGTATGGGCATACCCACAGGCCGGGGATTACGGTTGAGAAGGATCTGGTGACATTGAATCCGGGAAGCCTGACCTATCCCAGACAGAGCGGAAGGCGGCCAAGCTATATCATTATGACGATTGATAAGTCTGGCCAGGCATCTTTTGAGGTATGCTATCTGTGATTTTTCCGGCAGAGACGGTGGATCCGGTAATATTTCCGTGATGGATCTGACAGGGATCTGGGTGGCTCTAGATTTATGAAAAAAGCTGTTGACAAGCTGGAATTGTTCATATATAATATGTCTTGTGTCGCGGAAGTGAGCAAAACATAATACAATCGGGGTGTGGCTCAGCTTGGCTAGAGCGCCTGGTTTGGGACCAGGAGGCCGCAGGTTCAAATCCTGTCACCCCGATACTCATGCGGGTGTAGTTCAATGGTAGAACACCAGCCTTCCAAGCTGGATACGTGGGTTCGATTCCCATCACCCGCTTTCTTAAACCCTTGTGGTTTGGGAGAATGAGTCTGTAGCTCAGCTGGATAGAGCAACGGCCTTCTAAGCCGTAGGTCGAGGGTTCGAATCCCCCCAGGCTCGTTGGCACGTACATTCAAGAATACGGTCATACTTGAAGACGGGTCAGTCCCATAGCCTTGGCGTTAAATGAGCCGGTGGATGGACTTAATAGAATATGGTGGGTATGGTGCAGTTGGTTAACGCGTCGGATTGTGGTTCCGAAGACCGTGGGTTCGAGTCCCACTACCCACCCTTTTTTCTTTTAATGGGCTATCGCCAAGCGGTAAGGCACAGGACTTTGACTCCTGCATTCGTTGGTTCGAATCCAACTAGCCCAGTTTTGCGGGCGTGTAGCTCAGGTGGTAGAGCACTTGACTTTTAATCAAGTTGTCCGGGGTT
>CAZGVY010000184.1:0-3831 GCA_964529215.1 uncultured Mordavella sp.
CCAAGACTTCTGGTTGACGTGGCAGGAGAGAAACCTCAGTATGAGTTAAACGATGATTCCTTTAATAAGATGTTTGCAGTCAATGTAAAAGGTGTGTTCCTCTGTGCGCAGGCCTGTGCAAAACAGATGTTAAAGCAGGGCGGGGGCGTGATCGTGAATATGTCTTCTGAGTCCGGCAAGGAGGGATCTCAGGGACAGTCTGCATACTCGGCTACCAAAGGCGCGGTGGACAGCTTTACCCGTTCCTGGGCAAAGGAGCTTGGCAAGTATAACATCCGTGTTCTGGCATGTGCGCCAGGGATCATGGAAGCCACCGGCTTACGGACAGCGGCTTACAATGAAGCTCTGGCATATACCAGGGGCTGTAAACCGGAAGAGCTGTCAACGGATTATACAAAGGTAATCCCTATGGGACGTGATGGCAAGCTTGACGAGGTTGGAGACCTGGTTGCTTATCTTGTCTCTGACAGGGCAAGTTATATTGCAGGGACGACGATCAATATTTCCGGTGGAAAGTCACGGGGATAATCATTAAGGCACGCGGTATGTTCCGGCCTGTGCAACGGGACGTGAAGAAAAGAGCAGGCGGGCGGTGTCCGTTATGACATAAACGGGAAAGGAGTGCTGGCAGTTGAAGAGCTTATTTGGAGATAACCGGAATGCAAATATGCTGCAGCTATTTAGAAAGAGTTCGGTGATTTCAGTCGGCACTTTGGCAGCAAAACTGGATGTAAGCGAACGGACGGTTAGAAATGATATCAAGCAGCTCAATGAGGAATTGAAAGATTGTGCAGAGATTACTGGCGGGCATGGAAAATATTCTTTAAGGATTTTTAACGTGGAACGGTTCAGGGAACGGTTTGCAAAGATGATGGAAACGGATGATTTCTTGAATTCACCGCGCAACCGGATGGACTATGCGTTTGGGAAACTGATGCGTACCGAAGAACCATTGCTCACCGATGAACTGGCATATGAGATGAATGTAGGGCGTACAACGCTGGTAGGAGATATGAAGAAACTAAGGAGCGAGTTAGTTCCCTACCGGCTGGAAATTTTCGGACAGACCAGTAAGGGTATGAGCCTTAGGGGAGAAGAAAGAGATATCCGGAAATATGTGCTGGAGAATAATTATCAGCAGATCTATGGAGCATATCCGCTGGATCATGAGATCTCGGAAGCAATTGCTAAGACCTTTTCCCGGAATTCTTTTGAGAAAAGTGTACAGGAGAGATTTGAGCAGTACATAACCCTGATGCTGGACCGGTTTCTGACGGGGCATTACATTGGGTCTTTATCCGCAGGATACTATAATCTGGCCTCCCGTCAGGAATTTCTGATTGTAAACCAGCTGCTGGATGAGATTACTAAAATATTACAGGTTGAATTCCCGGTAGAGGAAAAGCTGTTTGTACTGCTGCCGATCATAGGAATGCGGACACCTGCCGATACGGAAAATATGCAGAGGATCAAACTTGACGGGGAAACCAGGGGGCTGATGGATAAGATTTTGGAAGCCATCCGGTCGGAAATGGATATCTCGATCATAAGCGGAGAATTTACGGATGAATTTCTATATCATCTGATGTTTATGATGAACAGGCTGCGGTTCGGCGTAAGGCTTGCCAATCCTATGCTGGACGACTTGAAAAGCAAATATCCTCTTGCATATGAGATGGCCAGGATAGCGGCGTCTGTCATCGGCCGGGAATACCATCTGACGGTATCGGAGGATGAACGGGGATATCTGGCTTCTTATTTTGGCGTTTTCCTGACAGAGAATGACCTGAAACGGGCGAAGAAGTTCCGGGTTGCAGTCGTATGTGGGACAGGCAGGGTCACTGCAAGGCTAGTAGAGGCACAGCTTAAGAAGATGCTTGACAGCTCGGCGGAAATGACGCTGTTTGCGGATGAACATGTAAGCAGGGAAATCCTTGAGGAATTTGATATTGTACTTACTACGGTGAAGCTGCCCTGTGAATGCAGGCGTCCGGTAATCCGGATCCATGAGATTTTCAATGAGCGCGAGCTGCTGCATAAGATAGAAAAGGCCAAATACTGGGATAAGATCGAGGTTCCGGTTGTGGATGATAATTGGTTTGTAATGGCGGGGTTTGTGGAGGAGGAAGCATTCTTTGTGTTTGATGGAACGGTTTCCTATGAAGCTGCCGTAGACCAGATGTCTGAATGCTTAAGAAAACGTGGCAGGGTAGATGACGGATTTGCCGGACGGCTCCGGGAAAGAGAGGCGAAGGGCACCATGGTATTTGACCATGCAATTGCTATTCCTCACAGTATTCAGTATGCGTCGGATAAACTGGAGCTTGCGATTGGCGTGTCGGACAGGCCGATTCATTCCGGGGAGCATGATATCAGGATTATCTTCTTGCTGGGACTTCCCGAAAAGGGAGATTTTGACGATGGGCTGCTGATCCGGTTATATGATGAGATGATCAGGATCTCCCAGGATATGAACCTGCTGGAAAACATTGCAAAATCAGATAATTATTATGCTTTGCTGAAAGCGATGTACTGGCAGGAAAATGAGTAACCAGGTAATCATGACAGAACGGAGGAGTAAACAATGCTTAAGATCATAATTATATTTGCAATTGCATTTCTGCTGCAGGGGATCGCTTCCATGATGCAGATGAAGTATTTTGCAAGAGAGTTTACCGAATATAGGAAACAGGGCAAGGTGGTCTGCGGAAGGCAGGCGGGAGGTTTCCATGCAGGGGCAATCGTACTGTTTCTGATTGATGATGATGGAATCATCAAAAAGGCAAAAAAACTGGAAGGAGTTACCTGCCTTGCGCGTTTTAAAGAACTGGAAGGATTTGAGAATAAATATGTGGGAGAACTAAGCGGCGGAGAAGTTTCAAAAACACATAAAAACCTGCGCAAAGCAGTTAAGGACGCGGCTCTTACATATTGCAAATACATTTCCGGGGAAGAGATTGGGAATCCGCCCACACCGTTCCAGAGAGCCGGCCGTTCTGTCACAGGACTGATGCAGCAGAAAAAGGCGCTGCAATAACAACAGGTATTACAATAGATAGTAGAAAGGTGGATTATTATGGATTTTATCGTAAAATTAGCCTCTGGCTTTATGAATTTATTTACTTTAGGCGGAACGCAGTTTGTAAGCTGGGTGACTGGGATTATTCCTACGATCGTGATGCTGCTGATTTTGATGAACGCAGTTATCGCGCTGGTGGGAGATGAGAAGATCGAGAAGGTGGCAAGGATCTGTACCGGCAATCCGGTTTTGAGATATATGGTACTGCCGTTTGTAAGCGCATTTATGCTGGGTAACCCTATGGCACTTTCCATCGGTAAATTTATGCCGGAATTTTATAAACCCTGTTACTATGCATCGGCAACCTATCACTGCCATACCAACAATGGTATTTTCCCGCATATCAATGCTTCTGAGCTGTTTATCTGGCTTGGTATTGCGAATGGAGTTACGGCGCTGGGGCTTAGTACCGTGCCGCTTGCAGTCCGCTATTTATTAGTTGGCCTGATCGCAAACTTCATTTCCGGATGGGCGACAGAATTTACAACGAAATTAGTTGAAAAGCAGCAGGGTGTAAAGCTTAGCAGAGAACTTAAGGTAAAGTAGGGAAGGGAAAAGGAGGATTTTATCATGGCAGAATATCAATCAATTCGTGTAGTACATGGTGCAGGCGGTTTCGGAGGGCCGCTTACGATTACGCCCACTGAGAAACGCAATAAGGTAATGTATATTACAGGCGGCGGGGCTGAACCGGAATGCCTGGCTAAGATCGTAGAGCTTACAGGACTTGAACCGGTAAATGGATTCAAGAC
>CAZGVY010000185.1:0-3824 GCA_964529215.1 uncultured Mordavella sp.
GGTGAAGCATTATGTCAGAAGTAAAGAAGATCGCAACAAGAGAGAGTTATGGTAATGCTTTAGCAGAATTAGGAAAATTACATGAGGACGTGGTGGTGCTGGACGCAGACCTTGCAGGCGCTACCAAGACGAGTGTGTTCATGAAGGCTTTCCCGGAACGCCATATTGACTGTGGTATCGCCGAGGGCAATATGATGGGCGTAGCGGCAGGACTTGCGACAGCAGGAAAGGTTCCTTTTGCCAGCACGTTCGCGATGTTTGCAGCAGGACGCGCATTTGAGCAGGTACGTAATTCTATCGGATATCCGAAGCTTAATGTGAAGATTGGCGCAACACATGCAGGAATCTCTGTGGGCGAGGATGGAGCAACGCATCAGTGTAATGAGGATATTGCCTTGATGAGGACGATTCCGGGCATGACGGTCATCTGCCCGGCAGATGATGTGGAAGCAAGGGCAGCAGTTGCCGCAGCCTATGAGCATGAGGGACCGGTATATATGAGATTTGGAAGGCTTGCGGTGCCGGTGATCAATGATGCTTCCGGATATAAATTTGAGCTCGGAAAAGGTGTCGTGCTGAGAGAAGGCAAGGATGTGACGATCATCGCGACAGGCCTTCCGGTAGCAAACTGCCTGGAGGCAGCGGATAAATTAGCGGCAGACGGAATCGAAGCTAAGGTTATCAATATCCATACGATCAAACCGCTGGACGAGGATCTGGTAGTGGCAGCAGCAAAGGAGACAGGAAAGGTCGTTACCGTCGAGGAACATTCTGTGATCGGCGGGCTGGGAAGCGCAGTATGCGACGTGCTTTCTGAAAAGGCGCCTACAAAGACGTTAAAGATTGGTATTAACGATGTATTTGGCGAATCAGGACCGGCAGTGGAACTGGTGAAGAAGTTTGGCCTGGATGCAGACAGCATTTATGAGAAGGTAAAAGCATTCGTATAGATACGGGAATACGTAAACAGGAAAAGGAGCTGGAGACGGCTCCTTTTTTTGACTCGGTTATTATGTTATAATTGAGTTACAGAAGCGGATGTGTATATATTTTTTGGAGGATGTGTCAATGAAACGGGTCACAAATAAAGAAAGAGTCAAACAATTTTTCTTGAAAAATGAAGAAGATATTAGGATGGAAGCTTCCCAGGTGGCAGACTCTCTGAAGCTAAAACGAAATGCAGCAAGTGCGATTTTGAACGAACTGGCCAGGGAAGGATTTCTGGAAAAGGAAAAGACCAAGCCCGTGCTGTTCCGCCTGAAAATGAGGGAAAAACCCGCCGGTCCGGAGGAGGATAGCGTGTTTGCGGAGTTTGCAGGAGCCTCCTATACAATGGAACAGATCCTGAGCAAATGTAAGATCTCCGCAACGTACCCGGGCAGAGGGCTTCCGATCATGCTGCTCGGACCCAGCGGAGTGGGGAAAAGTATGCTGGCGGAGAAGATTTACCTTTATGCGAAACAGAAAAAGAAGATTTCAGAACAGGCGCCTTTTGTTGTGCTGAACTGCGCAGATTATGCCAATAATAAGGAATTGCTGTCCTCCGTACTGTTTGGTTATAAAAAGGGAGCGTTTACAGGAGCAAATAAAGATTCCGAGGGGCTTTTTGACAAAGCAGATCATGGATATTTGTTTCTTGATGAAGTCCACCGGCTTCCGCCGGAAGGCCAGGAGAAATTGTTCCGGTATATTGATACGGGGAAAGTGGCGCCCTTAGGCGGCGGGGCAGCCGGGAAAACACGGAATGTAAAGCTGATTTTTGCTACGACAGAGGATACGGATAATGTGCTTTTGGAGACCTTTATCCGGCGGATACCGATTACGGTGATGATCCCTCCTTATAACGAGCGGAGCAGTAATGAGCGGATGCAGATCGTGCACAATCTGTTCCGTCAGGAGGCGGGGATCTTAGGCTGCAGGTTCCGGGTAAGCAGCAATGTTATAAACAGCCTGCTGGCTTATAAGGGGAAGGGAAATATCGGCAGCCTGAAGAATATTGTCAAGATCAGCTGCGCAAATGCAATCCATAGGAATGATAAGGACACGGAGGTGGAGATTTCCATGCGGGATCTGGAGCTGATTTCCCCGGCGGACGCGGCGGAGGGAAGGACCGGCGGATCCAGCCAGTGGATCTGCATAGACAAGGATTCGGAAGTTTTATCGCTGACAGCCTTAAATCCGGTTAAGGAAATCCTGCAGATAGATGCTATGACAGAGACCGTCAGGAAATTCCTACGTGGAAAATATACGTATGATGAATTTTTTAAACTAAATAAAGCTCTTATGGATAAAATTATGGACCGGCTGGTTTACCATACGGAAGCATCTCCGGTGGAGACAGTATATAGCAGTTATGTGGAAAATATTTTCCGGTTTATGCAGAATAATTATGGAATTGAATTTAACGGGACGTCCATCAATATTCTGACCAGGATTCTGGCAATCCTCAGCAGAAACAGCGTTTTCATAGAGGATGAAAAGATAGAGGAGCTCCTTGAGCTTAAGCTTAAGCTTGGAAAACGCCTGTACCGCCAGTCGAAGATGGCGGAGGTCTTCTATAATATGGCAAACCAGACAATCGCCTACCATACGAATGAAGAACTGCTTCAATTATTTTTGATTTTATTTTTTCATAGCCAGATGGATGAGGAGCGCCCTCTCTGTTATGGGATCATCATTACCCACGGTTATTCTACGGCTTCCAGTATTTCCAGTCTGGTCAACCAGGTGTATTCCCGCTATGTGTTCGATGCCTTTGATATGCCCTATGAGACGGCCATCAAAGAGATCGTAAAGAGAGTGAGAAATTATCTGAAACGGATTGATACGTCGTCTGGCGTGATCATTCTGGCGGATATGGGCTCTGTACTGGAAATTACAGAGGATATCAGCGGCCTTGTGGAGGGGAATTTTGGTATTATTAATAATGTGACTACGCAGATGGCGCTGGAAGTAGGCAATGAGATGATACAGGGAAGGGACATTGAGGCAATACTAAAGAAGATCGTAAGATATAATTCTACCACCTATCATTTTATCAGGCAGAAAGAAAAAGAAACTGCCATACTGGTCTGCTGTATGAAGGGACTGGAAGTCGCGGGGAAGATCTGCGAGCTTCTGCGGGGATGCCTGGAAGATGGGCAGATCAAGGTGCTTGAGTACGATTATGAAAGAGTGCTGCGGAATGGAAATGAGGATAAGATCTTCGACTTGTATAATGTGCCGCTGATCATTTCCACGAACGAGTTATATAATATTGAAAATATAGAAATCCTGCCGTTAAATGAGCTGATCGATCAGAAGGGCTATGACGTGATGAAGCGTGTGCTGGGTAAATCTTACTCAGAAAAGGAAATTGACGAGATTATAGAACGCATCATAAAGAATTTCAGCCTGAGAAATATTATGAGTGAGCTTACAATTTTAAATCCGGAAATCATTATAAATGATGTGGAAAATGTTATCCATCAGATGGAATTAGAAATGAAAACGATCTTTATGCCTGATTTAAAACAGCTTTTGTACATGCATATCGGAATCATGGTAGAACGGCTGATGCAGGAAAGGGAACAGGAGTCAAAAAACACGTTCGCAGATTTTTCGGTAAAACAGAAGGCATTTTGTGATATGACGAAGAAATGTTTTGCAGCGCTGGAGAAAAGATATCATGTGTCCGTTAATGTCAGGGAGATCCGGCTGATCTATAATATCATTGCCAGCAAAATCCCGATGGAAGAAGGGGCGGCTGGCCGGATTCAGGGCACATCAGAAGGGCGTACAGGAAGATAGCATGACACAATGGGAAAAAGTGACGGATGTGTCAT
>CAZGVY010000186.1:0-3703 GCA_964529215.1 uncultured Mordavella sp.
ACTCTATCAAGGATATGATCAATAATCTGGACAACTATCCGGAAGACATGACCGGCAAGAAGGTTGTTGTAATCGGCGGCGGCGCTGTAGGCCTTGACGTAGTGGAATTCTTCGCACCCCGCGGCGCTGAGACCACGATCATTGAGATGATGCCGATGATCGGCCGGGGTCTTGACGCTTCTTCAACCGCAAGCATGAAGGAATGCATGGAGAAACACAATGTGCGCCAGATGGTAAACACCGCGCTTCAGAAGGTAAACGCTCATTCCTTCGAGGTAAAATACGGCGATACCGAAGAAGAGCTTCCATTTGACTATGGATTCGTATGCCTGGGCATGAGAGCTCACGCTCCGCTCTGGGAAGACATCGTAAACGGCTTCGAGGATGAAGATGTTGAGATCTTAAATATCGGCGACGCCGTACGGGCAAGACGTATCATCGACGGCACCGACGCAGGACGCCACATGGTGCTGAATGCATTAGAAAGACTTGAGTATCTCTAAAATAATGATGCCAGGGTCAAAATAAAATAAAGCTGTTGTATCTGACTGTGGTTGATACAACAGCTTATTTTATTTTTCTGCACTATATTTATTATCCTTCCAGATACTCCATCAGCCTGCCATATTCCCGCTTCATCAGGCAGTATCCATGATCGTAAAAATTCATCAGCACATCGTAATCCTTCTCCAGCCTTGACACCGCAGGAATCAGCGGCCTTAGGACAAATATCTTTCCTTCTTTTTCCATTCTCTCTACCAGTTCAATCTGCCGGTTGTATTTCGCATTCCGCCTGATCGCTGTGCGGACCAGATTTGGATAAGAATGGTATGCCCTCCGGTATAGCTTCGCCACAGCCTTTGTCGTCGGCTTCTTCCGGTAATCCGGGTTTCTGGTGAGTATCACAACGATCTTGGGATTCCCGGATTTTATGGCTCTCTCTATGGGGACCGAGTCTGCAAGTCCTCCGTCCAGATAGAAATCCCCGTCGATCTCCACCATCGGCGAAATCAGCGGCATACTGCTGGACGCCCGGCACAGCTTCATAAGCCTTGTCCTGTCGTTTCTCTCTGTCATATATTCTGCCTTCCCGGTGCGGCAGTTGGTTGTTACGATCTCACATTCTATATCAGATGCAAAATACGTATCAAAATCAAATGGAAACAGCTCGTTGGGATACTTGTCAAAGATCATGTCCATATCCAGAATACTTTTCTCTTTTACAAACTTTCTGAAGCCGAAATAATAATTGTACTCCTTCTCCTTATGGATCATACAATCCCTGGTCCTGCCAATCTGCTTTGACACATAATCCACACCGTTGCACGCGCCTGCCGACACGCTGATCACATGGGATAACTCCACATGCTCCTCCATCAGGTAATCCAGAACCCCGGAAGTGAACACACCTCTTGTTGCACCGCCTTCCAGTACCATTGCTGCTTGTATCATAATCTAATTCCCCCTTACTTTCTTTATTTTACCACAAATAAGT
Source organism: uncultured Mordavella sp. (assembly GCA_964529215.1). Taxonomy (GTDB): domain Bacteria; phylum Bacillota; class Clostridia; order Lachnospirales; family Lachnospiraceae; genus Claveliimonas. Next base: position 1,496 of record CAZGVY010000186.1, read on the forward strand.
TATTTTGATCTCCTTTTTGCACAATATCTGTATAAATTAGTTATATTAGGGGTAATGATACTTGTTTTTCCTTTTCTATACAGCAATTACCGTACAGCCAAAACTGAAGAATATATAAATTTAATTCCTGGCTTATTACTTTAATTTCGCATTAATTGCCCTGATTTTCCGCAGCACACTCATATACTGCAGCATCCATACGGACGCAAATATAATGGTAAAAATACCGAAATACTGGATAACTCCTGCCAGGCTGTGTTCCATCCAATGAAGAACATAGGCTGCAGGCATCATTGCCGCCAGGATCAGCAGAAAATAAATTCCCGTCTGTCTGGCAATGCTCCATTCTTCTATATCCCATATAACCGATCCTCCCCCGCATATCATCCCAAGCAGTGCGCAGAGCACCGTCTGCAGGATGACCGCATTTATCTCACTCCCCATCTGTTCCGCCAGCCCCGGCACACAGGGGGCATAATAGCCTTCTCCCCATATGGCGGAACTGATAATTGTAATAAGATATCCGATTGCAATACCCGAAGGAACCCCAAAGGCTCCGCGTATGATCATATTTTTCTTCATAGTTCTCACCTCATATTCCCAATGCTGATTTAATCTTTGCAACATACCTTCTCGATACATAAGTGGACGTATGGTCGCACAGCTTCACATGTATGGTTCCGGCAAAGCTTAAGTCAAAATACTCCACCTTCTTCAAATGAATGATCTCCGAATTTGAAATGCGGACAAAGCGTTCCCCGTCAAGCTGTTCCTCCAGCTCATACAGCCTTCGCCGGATGACATATTCTCCTTTTTCTGTTACGGCATAGACTCTTCCTGAATGAGCATAGATCCGGATCAGCTCTTGTATCTCCAGCAATTCAACCTTACCTCCCCGGATTCCGGGAAGCATGGAGGGATACTCCTCCGACAGCTTCCCTATGATCTGGTTCACTTCCTCTGTCATAGCGGCTGTCAGAACAATAATTTTCGGTTCCGGATATGCCGGATCCATTTTTATTTCAATCTGCAATCTTTTTACACCTCCTTCGTGGTCCATTATAAGAAAACGGCATTTTTCTTTCAACAGCATATCGATAGCTGGTCGTTTTCGGAGCGTAACTGGTAAAATGTATCTGACGGCAGAAACGAGAGCCTTTCCTTCCTGGCTCTCGTTCCTGTCTGTACTCTCTATTTTTCTTCCGCCTTTTCTACAGATTCTTATACTTCTTCCTTAATCTTCTCGATCAAATCCTCTGCTTTCATCGCACCCAGGTCGCCTTCATCCCGCTTCCTTACAGAAATGGTGCCCTCTTCTACTTCCTTCTCGCCTACAATGACCATATAAGGGACTCTCTGCATCCTGGCTTCACGGATCTTATAACCAAGCTTTTCATTCCTGAGATCCGCCTCACTGCGGATCCCTGCTTCTTTAAGCTCATCCCGGATCTTCTGCGCGTAGCCGGAGAATTTTTCCGAAACCGCCATCACTCTTACCTGTACCGGCGCCAGCCATGTAGGAAATTTCCCCGCATAATGCTCGATCAGAATGCCGATAAACCGCTCGATAGAGCCAAACGCTACCCGGTGGATCATGATCGGCCGGTGCTTCTCTCCATCCGCCCCTGTATATTCCAGTTCAAATCTCTGGGGCATCTGGAAATCAAGCTGGATCGTTCCGCACTGCCAGGTTCTTCCGATGGAGTCCTCCAGATGGAAATCGATCTTCGGCCCGTAGAAAGCGCCGTCTCCCTCATTTACCACATAGTCCAGGCCGATCTCATTCAGCGCGCCCCTGAGAGCCTCTGTTGCCATCTCCCAGTCTTCATCGCTGCCCATGCTGTCCTCAGGCCTGGTTGACAATTCCACATGATATTTGAAGCCGAATTTATTGTATACTTCGTCGATCAGCCTTACAACACCCTTGATCTCATCCCGGATCTGATCCTTGGTCATGAAAATATGTGCGTCATCCTGATGGAAACAGCGCACTCGCATCAGGCCATGAAGCTGTCCGGATTTCTCATGGCGGTGTACCAGGCCGATCTCGCCGACACGCATCGGCAGATCCTTATAGGAACGCGGCTCGATCTTATATACCAGCATTCCGCCCGGGCAGTTCATCGGCTTCACTGCGTAATCTTCATCATCGATCACCGTTGTATACATGTTATCCTTGTAATGATCCCAGTGTCCGGAATTCTCCCA
>CAZGVY010000187.1:0-3686 GCA_964529215.1 uncultured Mordavella sp.
CTACCTGCGTAGCTAAGGATGGTCTTGTATCTGAGTGTATTACCAGAGCAAAGATCGACCTGAAGGCAGGCCAGACGATCGATGGTATCGGTGGATTTACCACACATGGTTCTATCGCAACTGCTGAAGAGTCTAATGCAAATGGTTATGTTCCATTTGGTCTTGTTACAAACAAGGCAGTTATGAAGCAGGATGTAAAGAAGGGAACCCTGATCACTTATGATATGATCGACCTTGATAAGACAACCCTGATCTACAAACTGAGAAAAGAGCAGGATGCAATGTACGGAAGAAACGTACTGTAATTGAGACATTCATAACGGGATAAATATATTGGGCCCGGGAGTCCTGCCAGCAGTATCATACTACGCTGGCGGGGCTCCTTCCCGGCTATAGAGAGGAACGCGCTATGTTTAGTGAATTACCAGTAATATCGAAAGTCTTATTTGTAATATTCGCCGCATTTTTACTGCAGGCTTTCGGCGGCTACTACCAGGTCAAGAATTACCGGAAGACAGTAAGAGAGATCCACAAGCTGGGAAATGTGGGTATCGGTCAGAAAAAAGGGAAATTTTTCAACGGAAATATCGTTATGATTGCAGCTGACGGCGATGGGATCATAAAAGGAGCTATGATCCTGGACGGGATTTCATTTTTATCAAAATTCCATGAGGTAGACGAGGTTTTTGATAAAAAACTGGTAGGAGATAGTATCTATACTTTTCTTGAGATCACTGACAGCTTTGACAAGAAGACGCGTAAGAAATACCTGGGCTGGGTCCGGGCGCTGGAGGCGCTTAGGATGCGGCTGAATCAGGATACGGACGACGATGAAGAACAATCGGAAATTGCTGGAAAGTAATAATTTTCTATTGACACAGATGACATATAATGATAAAATATCAAGTGCGTCACGGAACGTGAGCATTTGATAAATGTATGGAGAGGTATCGAAGTGGTCATAACGAGGCGGTCTTGAAAACCGTTTGTCCGCAAGGGCACGTGGGTTCGAATCCCACCCTCTCCGGTGAAAAGAGTTTTGCGAAGGCAAGACTCTTTTTGAATTTACGCGGAGATTTCAAAAGTATTCTTACACGCAGAGGTAAGAGCCCGCCGGTATATAATAAAGAAGCGGCGGCTGGTTATGGGAGAAAGGATATGAAAAAAGACCATAAATTAAAAAAATTTATATACGAACAGCCGGGAATTATTAAAAAAAAGATCCGGATCATGATCTTTATGTTTGTTTTGCTGATATTGCTTGCAGGAACATTGTTTTTATATTATCATAATCCTAAAGATGGATTGCTGTTCGGATGCCCGGTAAAAGTATTTACCGGATTTAACTGTCCCGGATGCGGAGCAGGGAGAGCCTGTTATGCGCTTTTGCATGGACGGTGGTATGAAGCGTTCCGCTATAATGCATTGCTGGTTATCCTGCTTCCGTGGATCGTACTGTATTATGCAGTATGCAGTGTGCAGTGGCTGATTTATGGGAAAGAGAGGCTAAGCATACATATACCGGAATGGTTTCCGCAGGGAGTATTCGTGGTTATGTGTATATACGGAATTGTGAGAAATATCAAGGTATATCCATTTGTGTTATTGGCACCAACGGCGGTGTGAAAGGAGGAAGAAGGGTATGAAGTGTGGTTTTTGTGGAAACGAAGTGGAAGATGGCGCCAGAAAATGTCCAACGTGCGGAGCTGAGGTGCAGCAGGAAAGCGGTTCAGCTGATTCTCAGCCGGCTGCTCAGTATGAGGATCCGAATGCCCGCCTGAGGGATGGTGATCAGGGCGGTTATAACAATGGCCAGTCAGATCATAATCAGGGCGGTTACAACTATGGCCAGCCGGGCAATCATCAAGGAGGTTATAACTATGGGCAGCTAGGCGGTGGCCAGGGCGGTTATAATTATGGCCAGCCGGGCAATCATCAGGGGGGTTATAACTATGGGCAGCCAGGTGGTGGCCAGGGCGGTTATAATTATGGCCAGCCAGGTAATGATCAAGGTGGTTATGGCCAGCCGGGTAATAATTACGGCCAGCCGGTAAAACAGATCAGCGGCACTCCTTATATGGTGTTTTCAATTTTGATCACTCTGTGCTGCTGCCTGCCGCTGGGTATCGCAAGTATTATTTATGCCAGCAAGATAAATTCCCTGCAGAAGATGGGGGATTATGCCGGAGCACAGGATGCTGCGAAAAAAGCTAAGATATTTATTATTGTCGGAGCTGTCGGAGGACTGATCTTTTCTATCATTGCAGGAGCTTCGGGAGTTGTGGATAATATTCTGGGTTCAGGCACAAACGCGCCGATCCTGTCGGATGATTATTGGGATGATGACGGCGGAGATGACTATGACGATAAAGATGATTATGAAGACGATCATGCAAAACCGGCTAAGAAGGTAGAGATCAGCGGCGAACTGGGCGATAGCTGGACAAGCTTTAAAGTACAGATCAACGATAAGGTTATAAGCTTCCCGTGTGCGGTAGATGAAGTGGAAGCGGCAGGCCTGAGAATAGACACTGACGATATGCCGGAAGATTATATGATCAACAGGGATGATTATGAGCTGGTGTACTTTGAAGATGCAAATGACAATGATATTATGTTTGTCGTATGCAATACATCAGATCAGGCTCTTACGGTAAAAGAATGCAGGATCATGGGGATCTATGTAAATGATTACGATGTGGAAGACGGCGGCCTGACCTTTGTTTTCCCGGGAGGAATACAGCTGGGAATGAGCGTTGATGATGCGGTCGGGAAGTGGGGAGAACCTACGGACAGCTATGAGGGAGAATATAGTAATACGTATTACTGGTATGATGAAAATAATTCTAATTATTGCAGCATCAGCGCAGATCCTTCTTCGGAGAAGATCACAACGATCGATCTGGATGGACAGGATCTTGAATAATAGTGAAACAGCCGCGGCGCCAGGAAACAGGATATGTGCTGGTACTGACGCCGCAGTCTTTCTGATATCCGGGCATAATCTGAGCATAATATTAAAAAACTGTTGACAAAAGCAAGATTGGAAGGTACAATAACATCCGGTCTTGTTTTTATGACAGGGAGAAATACCCAAGAGGCTGAAGGGGCTCCCCTGGAAAGGGAGTAGGTCGTTAATAGCGGCGCGAGGGTTCAAATCCCTCTTTCTCCGTTTAAATATGTAGCTTAAGAGGCATTGTATATGATACAGAAAAGCCGGAAGCAGGTATATATAAGGGTTTTTGAATAGGTGAAAAAAATGTAAAAAACTTTAAAATAATCCTTGACAACATTCGCCTTAAAGTGCTATTATATTTAAGCCGACTCGTTGAAGAGCGAGCGGAGGACCTTGATAACTGAACAATAGACAACGGCCCTGAAGATTCTAAAAGAGAAGATTCAGAACGTAACATAGAGATATGTTGAACCAAGAACAGTAAAAACGTGATAGGGAAGCTAAGCAGTTTTCCTGGACGGATGGAACTTGAATTTAAGCGCTAAGGCCTGTGAAAGACCAGGCCAAAGCATAAAAAGGAAGCTCCGGCAGCACTAAGCTCGTGGGAAACCTCGCTAAGAGCTGCGGAGCGTCTAAACGCTAAGGCCTGTGAAAGACCAGGCCTAAGCTTTTTAGACGAGAGTTTGATCCTGGCTCAGGATGAACGCTGGCGGCGTGCTTAACACATGCA
>CAZGVY010000188.1:0-3638 GCA_964529215.1 uncultured Mordavella sp.
ATTTTATCTTCATTAAAAGCGCTTCTGAATTGTCTGCTCAGAGGGTGTATTCTGCTCCATCTGCTGTTTGCCGGCTGCCCAGCAAAGAGACATAGGTTCACGGCACAGTTAGAAGACAGCGGAATAAAGAAGGAGTATATAGCTGATCAGACAATTTGATGGCTATATACTCCTTCTTCATTACGTTGTGAACCAGTCTCCTCCGCCGGGCCGTCAAACAGCCAAGCTATAAGGAAGACAAATAAAACAATCCATTATACAAAAGAAGGAAATTGATCGTATCTTTCCGTTTGGCATATCCCACATTCCCCATTTCCGGATGAGGGGAATACATCAGAATATGATGTCCGCCATACTCCGCTTCTGCAAATGCCGTTTTATGGTACAGCAGCTCGTCAAATACCTGTTGAGTAACCGGGTTGTAATAACCAGTTACCGCTTCCTTCGCAAGGTCATTGTCAAACATATCCCAATAGGGCTTCTGCTCTGCTCCAGAGGACAATAACCGTTCAAAATGTCCCAGCTGCCTTACATTTCCTCCCCGGATCTCGATTGCCGGCCCTTCCCAGTAAACGACATTAATACTATTCCTTGACCCGGCGGTGACCCCTGCAAAAACCGGATGATCTGCAGCATCGATCCGGCATCTTACGTGAGCGCTCCCTGTCCTCCAGTAATCAAGGCTCTCCGTATCCGTCGCCTGCACCACGTCCAGCCAGGTATGGTTCTTCGTATCATAGGAAGTCAGCGGCAAATATGCTCCTCCGCACACTCCAAGATAATGGCCTTTGTCCCGGATAAATTCCCGGATCTTTTCAAAGCCAAGCTCACCTAAACCATGATAATAGCATTCTCCTGCATCCGGGCTTCCAGGCACCACCAACGCATCATAATTCTCAAGCTTTCCATCGCGGATATCCTGGTCATCCAGAGAGTCCATCCCAAAGCCGCCCCAGGCCAGAACCTCTTCCAGAGGCTTCGCAAAATCAACCCCCGCTCCTCTGCCCATATAAAAAGCAATCTTCATTGCCCGCAGCCGTCTTCCGTTACCCTTTAACCCTTCAGCCTTTTCATAGATGATCCCTGCTTCATCCAGCATATGGCACACCTCATCGCAAGCCTCCATCGCGAATCCCGAATCATAGATATGTCCCTCCGGCCACAGTTCTGTAACCAGTCGGTTTGGCTCGGTATACCAGTCAATTTCCTTTCCCGCTGCCAGCAGTTCATTGATCGTCTGATAGGTCTGTCCTATACTTTTCTGAAAATTATCATATCCGATCCGATCTGTCGGTATAAATATTCTGCCCATCCTGCCTTTCCTTTCTGCTATGCTTTCTTTTTCGCCTTCTCTGCTTTTGCCTTCTCTCTATTCTTGTTCAACATGGCAATATACTTATGAAACTCTTTTGTGACGGTTTCATCCGGGCCACCGGTTGCCTTCGACACTACAAGAAGTGTGATCGTACTAAGTACCATTCCCGGTATTGCCTCATATAGGTAATTTGACATGCCGCTGTAATACCATACGATAACCGTTACAAGGCCAACGATAATACTTGCGACTGCGCCCTGTTTATTTACTTTATTTGAATAGATACCGAACATCACAAGCGGTCCGAAGCTGGAACCCAGGCCCGCTGTCGCAAGCAGCGCTACAGAGAATACAACATCCGGCTCCAAAGCCATCAAAAAGGCCGCCAGGGAAATTACAATAACCGCAACCCGCTGGAACCAGATAACTTTCTTTTCATCTCCGCCGTCCTTTGCAAAATGGCGGTAAATATTTGCTCCAAATGCAGAGGACGCCACAATAACATATGCGCTTACAGATGATAGAATCGCCGCCATAACCGCCGCCGCAAATAAGCCAAGCAGTGATTTTGGGAAGAACTCCGCTCCCATCTGGAAAAATACCTGTTCCGGGTCTGCAATATCCGGAAATGTATATGCGCCAACCATACCTATCACAACTGCCCCAAATGTAGTGAGGGCCACCCAGATGGTTGCGATCAGCGTACTGTCTTTGATTTCCGAACTGTGTTTAATAGACATGAAGCAAGTCAGTACATGTACAACTCCAAAATAACAGATTCCTACTCCCAGACCGCCAACAATAATCGAGAATGCCTGGAATCCCGTCTCGCCGTTCGTAAACATAAAGAAGGTCGGCATCTGCTGGTACAGAGTATCCACAACCGGACCAAAACCTCCAACCTTAACGATTACTGCAACCGGCACAAATAAAAGCGCAAAAAACATCAGCGTCCCCTGTACAAGATTAGACCAGGAAACTGCCATATATCCGCCCAAAAATGTATAGATCATCACAATTGCAAGGCCAACCACAATACCAACATTATAATCCAGGCCAAAAGTTGCATTTAACAGCTTGCCCGATCCTATGATCTCCGCTGAGGAATTGATGATCATAATGATAATAATCGCTACTCCGCTGACCAATGCAACGGTTCCCTTTTTATCGTTTAACCGTTTCTCAAAAAATTCTGTGATTGAAAAAGCCTCATAGGATTCTGATGCAATCCTCAACCGGTTTGCACAAAATACCCAGTTGGCCATCGTACCAAAGATCAAGCCTATGATGATCCAAATAGAAGAAAATCCTGCCAGGTACGCGCTTCCCGGAAGCCCCATCAGAAGCCACCCAGACATATCTGAAGATTCCGCACTGATTGCAGTAACCCACTTATTATTGGATCTTCCTGCCAGATTATAGTCTGAATATGATTTCGTACGCAGATAAGTTACCACTCCAATGCCTACCAATACCACCAGATAAGCAACGAAAATTACAACACTAACTACCATTTTGTTCCCTCCTGTCTTTCCTTTACAAGTCGTCTAAATATTTGCTTTTTTGTAGTACAGATATGCCAAAACAACACTGATCGGCAATGGTGAAATAAAAATAATCCAGGACATCGCTGATACCATATGCTCCTCCTCCTTCCTTTTGTTATATCCATAAGCCATGCATCCCTGTATACATAGCTCACTTTCTCATATTAGAAAGTGGATTTCCCCATATGAGTTTCCTAATATGAAAAAAGGGGCACCGCATCTTATATACGGCACCCTCACCTCGATAATATCAGTATATCCTCTTGTTAATTTGTAGTCAATATCTTTCCCAGAAAATATGTTTCAAAACACAAAATTTGTGTTGTTATATACACAATTTTATATTTTGACGGACAAATCCTCCACCCTGTCTTAATTTCTACGCATTCTTCTTTCTCCTGTTACGCTGCGCTATGGAACATCTGAACGCTTTGTACATTGAGGGTGACAGCTCTGGGAATCTAGGGCGCAATTTATACAAATATCCCCTTGCTTTACCGCAGCTTTTCAAAGCTTCGGTAAACGGGAATTTTCATTATTCTCCTTTGTATATAACCGCAATCAAAGCTCCTCCTAGATCATTGGGAGAAACTATCTGTTGAAGACTCCATCCATCCGCAATATACTGATTTAATACACTTTCTGCTTGCTGCAGATCCTTATCTCGTGAAAACTTTGTTTCTTTGTTCAATTGAACCAGTTTATATTCTTTCATTTATTCCTCCATAAATCCGAATTTACATTGTCAATATTTTTTCGGTTTCTGCTATATCCTG
>CAZGVY010000189.1:0-3628 GCA_964529215.1 uncultured Mordavella sp.
CCTGATAGATTCTTCCTTAATTTCCAAGAGAGATTCCTTTTTCTTCGCCTCGGCTGTCTTGACTGCGTCATCAATAATCTCGCGCGCTTTCGTCTCTGCATTTCCAATCTTGGAATCAGCATTCTTCCTCATATTGGAAACTGTCGCGAAATGACTGATAATTGCCGCTGCAATGACTAACACTACGGCTGCAGCAATCACAATTCCCATTGGCACAGGAGCACCTCCTTATTTAGTTTTCATTGTACAAATACAACATTTAAAGTTTAAACTGTTTTCGCAAATAAGTCAAGTATTCTGGTCAGAAATTCAAACCGTTTCATGTTTTTTCAATTTTTATTGTTTTCTAAGCCGGAATCTGGAAACCAGTTCCTTCAGCATATTCGCCTGTCCGGATAACTCCTCGCTGGCTGCCGCACTTTTTTCCGCCGAAGAAAGATTAGACTGTACCACGCTGGCAATCCTGTCAATTCCCCGGATGACTTCCTCTGTATCCGCCGCCTGTTTTGCAGAATATTCCGCGATTCCTTCAATCAGTTTATTTACTTCCTCCGCCTGCGCTACCACCTGCATCATAGACTCTGCCGTATCCTTTGCTGCGCTGGTTCCTACTTCTACAGCCTCAACCGTCTGATCAATCAGAACTGTCGTATTCTTCGCTGCTTCGGAAGATTTTCCGGCAAGATTGCGCACCTCGTCCGCCACTACTGCAAATCCTTTTCCTGCCTCTCCTGCCCTGGCCGCTTCCACCGCCGCATTCAGTGCCAGAATATTAGTCTGGAATGCAATGTCTTCAATCGTCTTTATAATACTATGGATCTCTGTGGATTTCCCACTGATCTTCTGGATTGCAGTATTCATGTTCTGCATCTTATTATTACTTTCTAATATGCTATTACCCACTTCTTTAGAAATCTGACTGGCTTTTTCAGCTCCCTTAGCAGTTTTCTGTATCCCGTCCGATACCTCTGCAATATGTGATGCAAGCAGCTCTACCGCGTCATTCTGCTCTGCCGATCCCTGGGAAAGCGCCTGAGCTCCATCAGAAACATACCCGGCTCCTTCGGAAACCTGACCCGCTGCAACACTAATCTGCCCCATCGTGTCGTTAAGCGCCATGGAAATTGCCTCCAGAGATTCCTTTATTTTAGCAAATTCTCCTATATACTCATAGGAAAGCCGAAAATCAAGATCCCCATTTGCGATATCCTGCAGTTTTTCTGATATCTCATCTATGTATATAACATAATCCTTCAGCCGCACTACTGTCTTTCCAAAATTGTCTGCCAATTCGCCCAGCTCATCATTAGAATTATGGGAGATTGTCTGATCCAGCTCTCCTTCTGCAATTCTGGCTGCCACTTCATTCAGCTCGCCCACAGGTCTTCCTATAATCCGTTTTACAAGAATAAAAATAAGGAATACCGCAATGATAACTGCAAAAACAGATACCGTTATCATCATTTTTGTAAGCGTTACCAGATCGCTAAGCACCTCTTCTTTGGACACATATGCCACTGCTGTCCAGTCGCTGTCAGGAATCTGGGCAATCTGGATATAAGTATCATCGTTATAAATAGATAAACCTGTCGTTCCACTTTCTATCTGTTCGGCCGCATACGCATACATATCACCCTTAAACTCGCTCATAATGCGTCCGGTCATATCTTTATCTCTATGTCCGATAATCGTCCCTGTCCTAGTATCCACAAGAAAGATACCGCCGGTTTTCTCCAGCTGAATATCTGCAACAATATCTGAAATGGAATCCAGGTATACGTCTGCAGCGGCAACCCCCCGCACTTGTCCAGCTGCATCTTTCAGCATCCCTGAGGCTCCTACTACATTAGACTGGCTGTCCTCATCGAAATATACATCCCCAAGAATAAATTTCTCCGACTGAATACCATCCTGATACCAGGATTTTTCCAGCGCATTAAAATCCGGTCCTGGCACAAAGGACGCGTGATATAAGGAGCCGTCCGTCAAAGCTACATATAAGCCAGCCGGATATGCATCATTCTGATCAACCGTATGTTTGATATACTCCGTCATCTCCGGAATATCCATATCTTCATACTGGATTGTATCCCGCTGCATTTCAAGCATTGTTAAGGTCTTATTCATCCATGCACCAGTTTCCTGCAAAGCTTTATCTGTTGTTTCCTGCAGCAGTTTTTCACTCTTTTCCAGCAGTGTATTAGAAACGCGGTTATATACGATCAGCAGCAATACTGCAACCATAATGATAATTGTAGCCATAATTGCACCAACCAGCTTCTTCGCAATTCCCTTTTTCTGCTTTATTTTTTTCTTCACCGGCTTATCGTTTGTTTTTAATTTTAATCTCATATCCTTATCTCCTAGAAATTAATATTTAAAACATTATAACGGAAACATCCGGAAAAGACAATTATTTCACAACAAAAAAAGACGTGCCGCTACATTTTTTCCTCCGGATACTTTGGCAGCTCAGGCAGTGACTGTGTATCCTTCCCTGAAAAAATACCATTCCACACAGATCACAATCAATGTATCAAAATAAGCCCAGACGTAGATAGAATCATGCAGAACTTATTTCCTCTATGAATCAAACAGGATGCATAAGCTTTGCTGCTGGCAGCAAGTCTTATGCATCCTGTTTGATTCTTTCATCCAATAAAAATTGTTTATATTATTTTAATCCCATTCCATCCGCATTACCCTGCAGATATCCTCATACTGGAATCCTTTTCTCGACAGGAGGGCAAGCATCCTCTGCCGTTCCTTTCCCCCTGCGTTCTCCGGATCAAATTTCTTCTTGTGAAATATACTCCAGATGGCCTCCTCTGCTTCCCCATTCCCACAGCATTCTTCCAGCACTTCCCCGATCAGCGCTGTCTCCAGCCCTTTTCCGAGCAGCAGGGCATACAGCTCTTTTCTGCTCTTTGAATGTTTCCTGTTCTCTACAAAGCGCCTGGCATATTCCCGGTCATTGATATACCCAAAGGACTTTACATATTCTACCGCCAGATCGGTAACATCCTCAGGATAACCTCCTGCAAGAAGCTTGCTTCTAAGCTGATACTCTGTCCTGTCCATATCCGTCAGAAGATGCATAGCCCGGAGCTTAGCCCGTTTCAGAACAACCTTCTGTATAATCTCCTGGTATTCTTCCTCTGCAAGTTCCTTTCCTTCTTCAATATGATAATGGGACATCTCACCTTTATATAATACAAACGAAGGCTCCCCGTCTAAACACACACGGAATCTGGTTTTTGTTATAGCTTTTATTCCTGTGACCGTCATCGCTGCTATTCAACGCCCTTCTCCGCATCTTTTTCAGAGACATTGGCTGACCTTCCGTCTGTCTTAGTATCCTTATCTTCCTCTTCTGATACCGCCGGCGTCTGATAATGCTGTCTCACCTTCTCCTCAATCTCGTTCATCACATCTGGATGGCTTGTAAGATAAAGCTTTGCATTCTCCCTGCCCTGTCCGATCTTATCTCCATTATATGCATACCAGGCGCCGCTTTTTTTCACAACATCAATATTCGCCGCCAGATCCAGGATATCGCCCTCTCTGGAAATCCCTTTTCCAAACATAATATCAAACTCAGCTTCTTTAAATGGCGGTGCGATCTTAT
>CAZGVY010000190.1:0-3623 GCA_964529215.1 uncultured Mordavella sp.
GTGCTTTCCTATGTGGTGTTAAGGCTGAGGTTGCTTTAGTTTAGACTTTTTCCGGAGTAATATTCCGGGGTATTATTTGCGGGCCGGATATGCAGAAGACAAGGCTCTGAGTGGGAAACGCAGGTGAAAGAGAGGAAAGAAATGTCGAAATATGAGGCATTCGCAGATGAGCAGCTGATCTGTGATCTCCGGGACGGGGAGCGGGAGATCATGGACTATATTATGGAAAAATATAAAAATGTGGTGCGCAGGGAAGCGAAGGCAATGTATCTTCTGGGCGGCGAAAAGGATGATCTGATCCAGGAGGGGATGATCGGCCTGTTCAAAGCTGTGCAGGATTATGATACAGGGCAGGATACGTCGTTTAACAGCTTTGCAAAGCTATGTATACGCAGGCAGATGTACAGTGCAATTGAAGCCTCCAGGCGGAAGAAGCATATTCCGCTGAATTCCTATGTATCGCTGTATGAGAAGGCAGAAGAAGGAATGAGCGGGAGAGTACTGGATACGATCGAGGCGGGAGAGGAAAGCAATCCGGAGCTTATGCTTATTAGCAGGGAGTCCGCCCAGGTGCTGGAGAACGAGCTGGCGGGAAGTTTAAGCGAACTGGAGCAGAAGGTCCTGTACCTGCATCTTCTGGGAACAGATTATAAAAAGATTGCTGAGATATTGTCAAAGACCCCGAAAACGATCGACAATGCTTTGCAGAGGATTAAAGCAAAGGCTGGAAAGATCCTGGGAATGAAACAGAATGTGAAATAGATCAGGACCGAAAGGAAGAGTTTATTATGAGGCAGACGACGAAAGAGGCGATTGCTGAGGCATTTCTAAAGCTGCTGGATGAGCGGACGATCGATAAGATTACTGTAAAAGATATTGTGACAGAATGCGGAGTGAATCGTCAGACATTTTACTATCATTTTGGAGATATTTATGATTTGATGGGATGGACGCTGGTCAGCCAGTTCCAGATCTATGAGAAACAGCACCCGGTTGGTTCGGAGGATTGGCAGGCGCTGATCAGGCAGCTGTTTTCTTTCTTCTATTCCAACCGTAAGATGATCCTTCATGGGTATGATGCAGAAAACCATATCAGATATGAACGGTTTACTTTACAGTGGCTTGAGCCAGCAGTCAGAAAGCGGATAGAGATCTGTCCTGAGGCGGCGTCGGTTCCGGAGGAAAAAAAGCAGTTTATTTGCAAGGTATATACCAGAGTGGCCGCAGACCTGGTTTTTGACTGGATCAGCGAGGGAATGCCGAATGAGCAGCAGGTGAATCTGGAGGATTATTTTACGTTGGTAAATGGCAGCCTGAATACCGCGCTGGAACGCTTCCGTGTATGATCTTTCCTGCTGCAGATTTGTACATATTTGGAATTTGTATAATTTTCAGGCAAAAAACTGCCCGTGTATGGATTTTGTACACGGGTAGTTTTTTGTCGGTTGTTGTTCTTCTTTGCAGAAATTATAATGGCATCAGATGAAGAAAAGACACTTCATTGGCGCATATCTGAATAGGCAAGGAGGTTAATAGTATGAATGCAGCAAATAAGGTGGTTCAGTATGGCCTGAAGGAAGCATTTGGTTATATTGAGAAAAATCCGGAAGAAAATCTTCCAAAGTTAATGAACTGGGTGGACCGGGCCGCCGGAAGCGGTCCCAATAGTTTTCCGGCTCAGAGAGCAGCCTTCCGGGAAGTGATCAGTCATCCGGAAAATAATATGTATCAGCTGATCATGCGGATATTAAAGGATACAGACCAGGAGGTGCTAAAGGCAGTATTTGAGAATTTTTTTATCAATGCAAGCCTGGCAGGATGGGCAAAGCAGGAGGCGTTACGGGAAAAGTACCAGTGTAATATCCCGTGGGCGGTCCTGCTGGATCCCACATCTGCCTGCAATCTGCACTGTACAGGCTGCTGGGCCGCAGAATATGGGAACCGCCTGAACCTTTCCTTTGATGAGATGGATTCAATTATTATGCAGGGGAAGGAAATGGGGATCCATATGTATATTTATACGGGAGGGGAACCGCTGGTACGTAAGAGCGACCTGATCGCTTTGTGCAGGAAGCACAGCGACTGCCAGTTTCTTTCTTTTACCAATGGGACGCTGATCGACGAAGCCTTTGCGGACGCAATGCTGGATGTGAAAAATTTTATCCCGGCGATCAGTGTGGAGGGTTTTCAGGAAGCCACTGACGGCCGCCGGGGAGCGGGCACCTATGCAAAGGTTGTAGAAACGATGGAGCTGTTAAAAAGGAAAAAGCTGCCCTTTGGCATCAGCAGCTGCTATACCAGCCAGAATCTGGATTCCATCAGCAGCGACGCATATTTTGATCAGATGATCAAATGGGGCGCGTCCTTTGTCTGGTATTTCCACTATATGCCGGTAGGAATGGATGCGGTGCCGGAATTGATGCCAGCTCCGGAGCAGCGGGAGTTCATGTATCACAAAATACGTGAGGTACGCGCAACAAAACCAATTTTTGCAATGGATTTTCAAAATGACGGAGAGTATGTGGGAGGATGCATTGCAGGAGGAAGGCGTTATCTGCATATCAATGCAAACGGAGACTGTGATCCCTGCGTATTTGTACATTATTCCAATGCAAATATCAGGGAAAAGAGTTTGCTGGAAGTCCTTCAGTCGCCCATATTCATGGCGTATCATCAGGGACAGCCTTTTAACGGCAATCATCTGCGGCCATGCCCGATGCTGGAGAACCCGGAGAAGCTGCGGGAAATAGTGAAAGCATCCGGGGCTCATTCAACAGATCTGCAGTCGCCGGAAACAGTAGGCCATCTGTGTGATAAATGTAAGGGATATGCGAAGGACTGGGAGCCGGTTGCGGAAAAACTCTGGGATCAGGCTCATGCAGGAAAACCAGGCAGGGAACCGCTGGCCAGCTGATATGGATAATGTCCCAGGAATAAACGGGGCGGTACAAGGGATCCGGATTTCCCGGTTCCTTGTACCGCCCCGTTTTGGAAAGTTCTCTTTGTCACAAAAGCTGTTGAGCGGAATCGAACCGCCGACCTCCGCCTTACCAAGGCGACGCTCTACCGACTGAGCCACAACAGCGCACATATGTAAAAACCATACGCAACGTGATTAATATACAATAAAAGTAATAGGTTTGTCAATGGAAATTTCAAAAAATATTGTATTGTCGGCCATGGGGAAGTATGGTAAGATAAAAAACATGATGAGAACGAGTGACGAGGAGGATATCCCATGGGAGAAGAAACTGTTTCAAAGAATTTTATAGAGCAGGAGATTGACAAAGACCTTGCGGAAGGCGTATATAAGGAAGTCTGCACCAGATTTCCGCCGGAGCCCAACGGCTATCTGCATATCGGACATGCCAAGTCTATTATTTTAAACTCTGAATTGGCAAAAAAATATAACGGCACTTTCCACCTCCGGTTCGACGATACCAATCCTACCAAGGAGGATATGGAATTTGTAGAGTCGATTAAGGCAGATGTGGAGTGGCTTGGGGCTGATTTTAAGGATCATCTGTACTACGCGTCGGATTATTTTCCGGTGATGTATGAGTGTGCGGTGAAGCTGATCAAGAAAGGCAAGGCTTTTGTCTGCGATCTGAGCCCGGAAGAGA
>CAZGVY010000191.1:0-3611 GCA_964529215.1 uncultured Mordavella sp.
CAATTATAGGCAAAATTTGAGGATCAGGAAATCCGCAGGAATATTTGGCGCTTACGTTCTTCGAAAGGTGGTCACCGTGACCACCTTTTTCTTCGCCACCCTCAAGTACTTTTAATTCTTCCATGATTTCATCACGTTTCCGCTGATATAAAACCTTGTCATATCGTTCAGCCAGGACTGCTGCCTTCTCCGTAATCGACAGATCCGTAAAGGATCTCTGCATCAGATTTGTTTCAATCACATAAATATAAACGTCCTGATCCTAGAGATTTTTCTTCACGATTGCCGGTATCTGCTTAAGCCCAGCCAGCTTACCCGCATTCTGTCTGTTGTGACCGGAAAGCATCTCATAGCCATAATGCATTTTCCGCACAATCACCGGAGTTAATATGCCGTGCTCTTTAATACTCTCTACCATGTCATCCAGACGCTCACCCTCATACAGATGAAACTGATGATTATGAAATGGTCTAATACAGTCGATATCAAGCATTTCTATTCCATTGCCTGTAGCAACGCTGGCCGGTGGATCTCCGGCCAGCAGATCTACTGCATCAGAAAAGATTTTTCTTTTTGGTGCATCAGACTTCATCGTTCATCAACTCCTTTGCCAGATTTCTGTAGGCCTCGCAGGCCTTATTTTCAGGAGCATATTCGATAAGTGGTTCACTATAATAAACCGACTCTCCAACCTTCACTGTAGAAGGGACTATGCTCTTAAAGATCCGAATTTGCCCCTGAAAGGTCTCAGCTACTTCCTCTGTGATCACCTTGCAGAGATTGGTTCTGGTATCGCACATCGTAAGAAGAATACCGGCCACCTGCAGCTTGTTGTTGATTCGATTTCTGATCTTACTGACAGTCTTTAAGAAATTCTGTAGCCCCATCATCGCCAGTAGCTGAGGATTTACCACAATAATTACCTCATCTGCTGCTGCCAGCGCATTGATGGTCAGAGATCCGAGCGAGGGGCAGGTGTCAATGAGAATTGCATCATAGGAATCACGAAGCTGAGCAAGGATCCTGCTGAGCATCCCTTCTGCTCCCATTTCCAGTCTCAGCTTGGAATCCACTGCGGAAAGCACCATAGAAGAGGGAATAAAATCTACGCCGTTTCTTCTCATGATATATTTAGAAGGTTCAGGCATTGGCTCCTCCTCAATCTGCGCCATCATCAGATCGCCGATTGTAACCGGAACCGCCGTCACATCTTCCACTCCAAAGCAAGTCGTGAGATTTGCCTGGCTGTCAAAATCTACCGCCAGTACCTTCTTTCCCATCTCAGCCAGAGAATAAGCCAGATTGATGGTAGAAACTGATTTGCCTACACCGCCCTTAAAGAACCCGATCATATAAATCTTTGCCATCATCACTGCACCTCCTCACATACGCCGTACACTGCACTCTGCTCCGCCGCAAACTGTGCGTGAAGTCTCGCTTTCTCCTGCTCAAAACGCTTCTGCAACTTCTTTGTTTCTTGTGCCATGAAGAAAGCTTCTGCTTCTGCCAGCGCCGCTCTCTCCGCATCTGGAGTGATGATAAGCTTGCCGTTCTCACAGCTGACCGAAATGTAATCTCCAATATCAAACCCCAGGTCTTTCAGCCACTGTCCCTTCAGCATGATTGTTGGTGTCGCCTTATCGCGGTATCCGCTCTGCCCATAAACCTTCATCATTCTGCTCTTTTTCATTGCCATGTTCGATTCCTCCTTGATTCATTGTTTCATTGAAGCTTTGCATTGAAGCAGCTTAAAGGACTCACCAGCCGTTCGAGACTATCGTCTCTCACTGTCGCGTCATTCGTCAAATGCTTCTGCAAGCAGAGCACTCTCCTCATTGCCCGCGCAAAAAGGACACCCTCCTAAGATTTCTCTTAGAAAAGTGTCCTTAATAAGTGCAAATATATGATTTTCTTTTTGCCAAGCTGGATACTTCGATTCTATCGACTCGGTATTATCGAGTATTTTCGAGCATTATCAAGTACAATTTTGCTGTACTCTTGCTGTACTTTTTTCTTCGATAGCCTCGAAACCCGCATAAAATGGGAGATTATTTGTCTAATGACTTCATCGTCGGGAAATGATAATACTGTATTTTGTCTTTGTTTATCTCTGTTTATGGCTATATAAAAGCCCATGTTTACGGTACTTTTCCTCTATTTTTCCGTTTATCTGTGTTTATCATCATTCTTTAGATTGAGATAAAAGTTGAGATAAATTTGAGATATAGGAAAACCGCCCCGGCATCCCGGAACGGCTCTCTTTATCAGGTCAGCATATTTTGATTTTGCCTTGCAGATTTTCAAAGGATTCTTTCTTTTTGCTCTCCGTGGCTTCTGCGTATATGTTCATGGTCGTGCTTATATCGCTATGCCCCATAATCTCCTGAATGACTTTTATATTGGTTTCGTTTTCACAGAACCGGGTACAAAAAGTATGCCGGAGGTTATGGACAGAAAAATGCCTGATAAGAATAGGCTCTCTGCGTTCCTGCTTTGCTTTCTCTTTCTCCTGCTCATTGTAAGCTGTATATATCCTCTTTATCGCCCTGTTGATAGTCTGCGGATTATGTACATAGCCCTCACGGTTCGTAAAGATAAAGCCGCTGTAACCGTCTATCTCTGTTTCATTATACCCCCTCTGCATCTGCTGCCGCTTCTCCTGAAGCAACGCCCGGCGCACTTCATCCAACATGGGGATTGTCCGGCATCCTGCGCTTGTCTTTGGCGTTGTAATGTGCATTTCGCATTTTTCGCCCTGCTGCCGATACACACGGTATATCAGATTATGGTTGATGCTTATTGTCCGGCTCTCAAAATCTAAGTCCTGCCACCGCAAGCCGATAATCTCGCCCACCCTGCACCCGGTTCCAAGAAACACCGTGAACAGGGGAAGCCAGTGCCTATAAATATCAGAATTGGAAATAAAATCAATAAAGGCTTCCTGCTCCTGTTCTGTCAGTGCATGGCGTTTCGGTTTTTCCCAATTATGGGATTTTTTAATCTCTGCTCTACAATTACCCCGTCTGTGGGGTTGCTCCTGATATATCCATCCCTTACCGCAAGCGTGAATACTGGATGCAGGATAGTATTGATAATTTCCATGCTGTTAGGCTTAAAGCCCTTTTCCCTGATAAGACTGTTATAAAATGCCTTTACATCCGAATATTTGATACTGGCTACTTTCTTTCGCCCTATCTCGTCCGACACATAATTTTTATACATATACAGATAATTGGAGCGTGTGGAATCTTTCAATTCATATTTTCCGGCCATGTACAAATCAAACATATCATTCAGCGTAATTTTGTTATTGGCAGCAGCTTTTATACCGTCCTCAACATCCCGGTCAATCTGCTTTATTTTTTCCCGTAGGCTTATATCATCCCTCTTTCCGGGCGGCGTTCTGTCCGTTTCTACCAGTTTCCAACTATACACCGCACACCGCTTTCCCCTGCCGTCCATGTACTGATAGCGGTAACGCCCGTCTTTCATTTGATTTTCCCCATCCCTTAATATTCTTCCCCGGCTGTCTTTCCGTTTTTCTGCCATAGCATATACCGCCTTTCTATAATGTGGGGTAGGGCAGCAGACATACAAGCCGCCGCCCACTC
>CAZGVY010000192.1:0-3534 GCA_964529215.1 uncultured Mordavella sp.
CAGCATGACTGCAAGAGTTGAGCCTAATACAAAGGCAAGGACAGGCGATACTGTTAAGTTTGCATTCAATCCGGATAAGATTCATGTGTTTGACAAGGAAACAGAGAACACAATTACAAATTAGGATTTAAGCATTTAGAGTCCGGCTTGCCGGACTCTTTTTCATCATATGAACGATATGCTGCAGTTTGGATCTTCATGGGTATTTTGCAGGCGAATTGCCACAACATTACAAAATAACCGGTATTTTTCATATAATTTGGAAAGACCGCTTTTCTGGTATGGGGAAAAACTATCAGAGGAGGCACAAATGAAAATTAAAAATGTAATATTTATTGTACTGGCAGGCGTGGCAGCAGGGGCGTATATCCGGTATCTTAGGATCGATATCGAGATCGCCAGATTTGACTGCATGATGAAGATCATGAAGGAAGAACAGCGTAAAAACGCAGAATAGAAGGAGGAGACGATTTGCTGTCCAATCAGGTGATTCATAAGATCATACAGGATATAAAGAGGATTTCAGGGCTTGAGGCGTCCGTATGGAATGCCAGCGGCGAGTGCCTGGCGGCGGCCGGCCCGGTTACACGGGCATTGAGCAGGGAGGTAAGCGAGGTTCTGAAAGAATGTGAGGATCAGGAAATAACCGAGGAGTTAAAAAAAGACTCTGGTTTATTTCTGGTCTATGAGGATAATGAACCGGGCTATGTTCTGGCAATACAGGGGAAAAGTGCAGATATTTCCCTGGTGGGGCAGCTGGGAGTGAGCCAGATGACGAATCTGAACCGGGCATATAGGGAGCGCCTGGATAAGAACCGGTTTATGCAGAATCTTATTCTGGACAATATGCTTCTGGTGGATATTTATAATCAGGCGAAAAAAATGCGGATCGCTAATGAGCAGCGCAGGATCGTATTTGTGATCGAGCCGAGAAACGAAGGGGATAATCTGATCCTGGAGATGCTGCAGGGGATGTTCGCATCGGGGAACCGGGATTTTGTGACGGCAGTAGACGAAGATCATGTGATTCTGGTAAAAGAGCTTGAAAATACCGAGGAATACCCGGATGTACATCATATGGCAAATGTAATTGTGGATATGCTGAACATGGAAGCCATGGTAGGAATCCGTGTTTCGTACGGAACGATCGTCGGGGAACTTAAGGATGTATCCAGATCTTACAAGGAAGCGAGTATGGCGCTGGAGGTGGGCCGTGTATTTTATGGAGAGAGAAGCGTGCTTGCCTATAATGAGCTGGGGATAGGACGCCTGATCCATCAGTTACCTCAGTCGCTGTGCGAGATGTTCCTGAAGGAAGTTCTGACCGGAAATGCAACAGATATGTTTGAAGACGAGGAATTGATCACAGTATATACGTTTTTTGATAATAATCTGAATATTTCTGAGACGGCACGACAGCTGTTTATCCACCGGAATACGCTTGTATACCGGCTGGAGAAGATACAGAAGAAAACCGGATTGGATGTGAGGGTTTTTGAGGATGCATTGATTTTCAAGATTGCGGTTATGGTAGAACGGCATTTGAAATATATAGGTGCACAGTAAGCAATATGGGCTGCCGCCACTTGTGCGGCAGCTTTTTTTCTGGTACTATAAGAGAATCCGGAACCGGTTACGGCGGAATCTGTAAGAGTATGGACAATAGGAGGAGATGAAGATGATAAAGCTTTATGATAAAGGCGTATATCTTCTAAACGGGACAGAGATCGCGGAGGATATACAGGAAGCAGAGGCGAAAACAGGCCGGGCGCTTTCTCAGGAGGAAGCGGCAAAGCAGACGATGGCCTATGGGATTTTAAAGGAGCATAATACATCCGGGAATATGGAACGCCTGCAGATAAAGTTCGATAAGCTGACCTCCCATGATATTACATTTGTGGGAATCATACAGACGGCGAGAGCCTCGGGCCTCGAGAAATTCCCGATTCCCTATGTGCTGACGAACTGCCATAATTCCCTGTGCGCGGTGGGCGGCACGATCAATGAGGATGACCACATGTTTGGCCTTAGCTGTGCGAAGAAATACGGCGGCGTATATGTTCCGCCTCATCAGGCAGTGATCCATCAGTATGCAAGGGAAATGCTGGCGGGCGGCGGCAGGATGATCCTTGGGTCTGACAGCCATACCCGGTACGGCGCGCTGGGAACCATGGCTATGGGGGAAGGCGGGCCGGAGCTTGTCAAACAGCTCCTGAATAAGACCTATGATATTAAGATGCCGGGAGTGATCGGTATTTATCTGGACGGCGAGCCTATGAAGGGCGTAGGCCCTCAGGATGTGGCGCTGGCGATTATCGGAGCTACATTCGGCAACGGCTATGTGAATAATAAGGTGATGGAATTTGTGGGTCCCGGGGTGAAAAAGCTGAGCGCGGATTTCCGTATTGGGATCGATGTGATGACCACAGAGACCACCTGCCTGTCTTCGATCTGGACAACGGATGAGAAGATTCAGGAATTCTATGAGATCCATGGCCGCGCGGAGGATTATAAGGAACTGAATCCGGGAGAAGTTACCTATTATGACGGGATGGTCTATGTGAACTTAAGCGGGATCAGGCCGATGATCGCTATGCCGTTCCATCCGTCGAATGTATATACCATTGACGAGGTCAATGCAAATCTTGCAGATGTCCTCCATGATGTGGAAAAGAAAGCGCTTGTGAGCCTGGACGGCGCGGTGGAGTATTCCCTGCAGAGCAAGATCGCAGACGGGAAATTATATGTGGATCAGGGACTGATCGCAGGGTGTGCCGGAGGAGGTTTCGAAAATATCTGCGCGGCAGCAGATATCATCCGGGGTAAATATATTGGCTCGGATGCATTTACCTTCAGTGTATATCCGGCAAGTACGCCGATTTATATGGAACTGGTGAAGAATGGAGCCGTGGCAGATCTGATGGCGTCCGGCGCGATCGTGAAGACGGCGTTCTGCGGACCGTGTTTTGGCGCGGGTGATACTCCGGCAAACAATGCATTTTCCATCCGTCATTCAACCAGGAACTTCCCAAACCGGGAGGGCTCGAAGCTTCAGAGCGGGCAGATTTCCTCCGTAGCGCTGATGGATGCCCGGTCGATTGCAGCGACGGCGGCGAATCAGGGATTCCTGACTCCGGCAACGGCGGTGGATGTAGAATACACGGGACCGAAATATCATTTTGACGGAAGGATCTATGCAAACCGTGTCTTTGACAGCAAGGGGATTGCGGATCCGTCTGTGGAGATCAGATTCGGGCCGAATATCAAGGACTGGCCAGAGATGCCGGAGCTTCCTGAGAATCTGATCGTGAAAGTGGTATCGGAGATCCATGACCCGGTAACCACGACGGATGAACTGATCCCGTCCGGCGAGACATCCTCTTACCGTTCGAATCCGCTGGGCTTGGCAGAATTTGCACTTTCGAGAAAGGATCCGGCTTATGTGGGGCGTTCCAAGGAAGTGCAGAAGGCTCAGAAGGCAATTGAGGCGGATACCTGTCCGAGAAAGGTACTTAAGGAGCTGGATCCGGTCAT
>CAZGVY010000193.1:0-3514 GCA_964529215.1 uncultured Mordavella sp.
ATACGTTATAGGTCTTCTGAGACAGCCACAGCTCCTCCATCTGCTTCTGAGTGTGTGGATTCACACTTCCCACCACCGCCAGGATCCGGCTCTTCTGCTCCCGCTCGGTGGGAACGATCAGCTTTCTGGCCAGTGTAGCCGTAAATACCCCAGGGTCTACCGCAACAGTCTTTAGCTTGCTTGCGATCACCGCATCCGCGATCAGGTCCAGATCCTCCTGTGTCACGCAGTCACAGACAATGATCCTGCTTCCTTCCGCAACATGGGTATTCAGCAGATAAGACAGATATTCTGTCCCATGCATCAGATCCTTCATCAAGATAGAAGATACCTGATACTTACTCTGCTCCCGGAAAAGCACCGCCGCCTCCGACACCTTCACCGGTGTCTTCGGATCAATGGCAATATCCGTCTTATGGAGAGGCAGCCCGTTTACAAGCATATAGCCTCCGATCACGATCCTGCCGGAGGATGGAAAACAGGGTGCAATAACCGCCACGTAATCCTCACCCAGGCAGTCTAACATTGCATCCGTTTCACTTCCCAGATTCCCTCGGAGCGTACTGTCGATCCGTTTGGAATATACCTTTACATCATCATTTTTCAATACTTTACAGATATTATACACCCGGTCATAAGCAGTCTGCGGTTCTACCCCCCTGCTGTCCGTGGGATACAATACACAATCACAATCCGATATGGCAGAGGGTTCGATCCGCTCTGAATTCATCACCGTATATGCCTGATAATCCATCTTTTTCAGGAGTACACCGGTCGCGTTTGCCCCCGTTAGATCGTCTGCGATCACTACACACTGCGGCATGGCTTAAGCTCCTTTCTTTTATAAACAGTATGTTTGTTTCTGTTATAATTGTACTCCTGTTGTTCATTTTTGTCAATCAAATCTATTTTTTATCAATTATTTTTCGGAACATTTACTAGAATATATTGTTTGTTTTTGTTCATTATAGCAATTATTTGTTCATTAGTACCTCTGCCGCTTCTTTTAATGTGGTAATCTCTCCCACATTACCAGGGAAAATAATATACGGTGTCATTGGGAACTTGCTTTCCTCCCCTGTCTGCCATACCGGGATACCGGGCCTGATCTGTCCCAATACATTAGCCTTCTTTACTGCCAGAGCTTTTGTACCCACATCACTGGAGGTGATGCCTCCCTTGGCAATCACAAAGCTTGGCGTAACGCTCAGGCGCCCAACCAAAGACTGTACCGCATCCGAAATCTTTACAGAAAGCCTCAGTTCGTCCTCCTTGTCACCTGTATCCGCGGTGATCAGCGCCCTTGTTGTATAGCAGCAGACAGTTTTTCCTGCCTTGATACATTCTTCTTCGGCTGCAAGGCATCTCTGCACTTCTGCTTCAAAAGCCGCATCGTCTTTTACCAGCGTTGCATCCAGCTCGATAAATGCAATATCTGTAAGCTCCTTCAGGCATTCCACCTGTTTGGTCGTCTTATCTGTATGAGAACCCACGACAATGATACCGCCATTTGAAGTCTCCTTTACTACCATCTGGCCTCTGGTAAGCAGCGGCTGGTCTGATACGCCGCCCATCACCTTCACAATAGCGGCAGCAGTACGGAACATAAATACCTTCCCCTTTGCCATCGCACGGTAGAGCGCCACGCAGAACACCTTTACATCCACATAATCCACCGCGTTTACGATGATCTTGTTAAAATCCTTAACCGCCATTAGCTGGCTTTCAATCTTATCAATGTCCATGTTGTGGATATCCTCTAAAGAAATACAGGTAACATCGGCCGCCTTATAGGCTCCCTTTGTCTTCTCCTCCACATACTCCGGCATGGTCGCAGCGCTGTAGCCAAAGGTCTTATCCTTTGCAAACTCCGTCTCGTTTGCAGGCACCAGCTCATCACCGTATTTCACATAGTGTACATTGTCGATGGTAAAGCGTCCGCCTTCTTTAAAGAACGGGCACAGGATCTCGCCGTCAATGGTTTTCCCGGTGTTCTTCTCATAGTTCCCCTTTAAGAGCTCTGTCTCCAGTGGGAAATGCCCCCGGAGCGTACTGTCGCTCCTGCTGATAAATATGTATTCTTTCCCGGTTTCCTTTGCCACTTCATCCACTACGGATGCAATCTCATTGTGGGCTTTCGTAGTCTGTTCAACTGTAAAGCCTCTGGAATTAGTCAGTACATAGAACAGATTGTTCTCTTCCTCAAAACCCTGACGGATACTGTCTTTCTCCCAGTTGGTATACACGGAGATATCATGCACCGTCTGAACCCCTGTAGGGTCGTCATCCAGAACAACAATCTTCTTATTGTTTGCAGCAATTTCTTTCTGTAACAATCCATCGATATATGTCTCGTCAATTTTTTTATAAGAACCTAAAACTTCCGCATTCAATGCCATATCTGCCATCCTCCTTCTTCATACTCCCGCCGGCTGCCTGCCTGTGCCGCCGGACGGGAACCCTTTTTCTAAACCCCTCTGTTACTCAGCCTTCTTAACCTCTACGTCAGCAAGTTTTTCGAAATACTGCACGATTCCGCCATGGTCGTCTCCCATATGTCCATGGATCTTCAATGTCTGAAGGATCTCATAGAGCTGTGCGGTATAAGGGATCGGAACATCAATAGCATGGGCGGTATTTACCACATTCTTAATGTCCTTATGGTTAATGCGGATCGGCCCGCCCGGTTTGAAATTACGCTCGATGATCATCGGAACCTTTGCGTCAAGTACGGCGCTTCCCGCAAGTCCGCCGCGGATTGCCTGATATACCTTCTCCGGATCAGCTCCTGCCTTGGTTGCAAGGACAAATGCTTCAGATACCACTGCGATATTGTTATTAACGATGATCTGATTTGCCAGTTTCGTCACGCTTCCGCTTCCGGATGGCCCGATCAGCAGGGCAGAATTTCCAAGGATATCAAAATACTTCTTCATAGCGTCAAAATCTTCCTGGTCTCCGCCGGCCATAATTGCAAGGGAACCTGCAACTGCACCCGGTTCTCCGCCGGATACCGGCGCGTCAACAAATCCAACGCCCAGTTTCTTCAAGCCCTCATAACATTCCTGGGACTCAACCGGAGTTACAGAGCTCATATCACATACAATGGCACCTTTCTTAACGGTAGAAGCAACGCCTCCCTCGCCAAACAGGATCGACTTAGAGATCGCGCCGCTTGGAACCATGATGATGATCCTCTCACACTGCTCGCCGATCTCAGTGTAGGAAGCCTCCACAGCTCCCGCTGCCACCACGTCCGCAACAGCCTCCTTGTTCAAGTCGGCAACCAGAAGTTCCTCTCCTGCTTTCAAAAGATTCTTTGCCATCGGCCTTCCCATGATACCCAGTCCAATAAATCCTAACTTCATACTACACCTCTCCTTTTCTTTTTCCGGACAAACAAAACTACTTCCTTATCCGGAATTCTTTTGTTTATCCTGTTTTGTTTTGTGAACTTGATACTTTATGATTTCATTTTACTGCACACCGGTATACCGGTCAAGTCCCATTTTTG
>CAZGVY010000194.1:0-3506 GCA_964529215.1 uncultured Mordavella sp.
TATCGGAATGTTGCTTCGTCTGCCAGAGGGTGTATTCTGCTCCATCTGCGTCCGTTAAGCATACTCTGCAGACAAAATCCCCACTTTTATCCACGCAGTAATGCTCTCACATCCAGATCTTTTTCTCTCCTCTCATCCGCTTGATCAGTCTTCTCGCATAGTCAACCAAAAGGCTCAAATACCGGAAGAAGGACTCTGCCGCAAAAGAAAACATTACGAACAGCAGTACACAAATGGTAGACATCCCTTCCAGCGCAAACAGCTGGTTTAGAAATACTCCGCAGAAAACCAGGCCTATGGCATTTCCTGCAAACACGCATACCCGCATCAGATTCATCGGCTGGCAGATCTTATACAGGATCATGAATCCTACAATGGCAAGCAGCATCGTCGCTGCTGTGGCAATATCCTCAACAGGCAGCCCAAACACCTGCCCGCAGGTTACCAGGGCTCCCACCGCGATCACATCTGTAAGCCCTGCCGGAAGCGCCTTTAACAGTACATTTGTAATAAAGTGTCCCTGTATCCTGGTTTTATTTGGCTCCAGCGCCAGGAAGAATCCAGGAATACCGATGGTAAACATACTGATCAGGGATATCTGCGAAGGTTCCAGCGGATAAGTGATCATAAATACTGCTGAGAAGATCGACAGCAGGAAAGAAAATATATTCTTCACCAGAAACAGGCTTGCCGAACGCTGGATATTATTGACTACTCTCCGTCCCTCTAATACTACGGAAGGCATGCAGGCAAAGTCTGAATTCAAGAGTACTACCTGCGCCGCCTGTGCAGCTGCTTCACTGCCGGAAGCCATCGCGATGCTGCAGTCCGCATCCTTTAAAGCCAGTACGTCATTAACACCGTCTCCCGTCATGGCAACAGTGTTCCCCGCCGCCTGCAGCGCCTGTACGAATTGACGCTTCTGATCCGGAGTAACCCTTCCAAATACCGTATATTTCTCCATGGCCTCCGCGATCTGTTCTTCAGTGCGCAGCACAGAGGCGTCCACATAGTTCTCAGCCCCTGCGATACCGGCCTGCTGCGCCACTTCTGACACTGTCAGCGGATTATCTCCGGAAATCACCTTTATCTGCACGTCCTGTTCTGCAAAATACTGAAATGTCTCCTCCGCCTTATCCCGGATCGGATTGGCAAGAGTCACATATCCGAGAGGCGTTACCTTTCCCGTCAGCTTCTTTCCATCGATCTCACCGTCATATTTTCCAAATACCAGTACCCGGTAACCCTTTGACGCATATTGTTCAATCTCTGCCTCATAAAGAATATAATCCTCTCTCAGTACCAGTTCCGGCGCTCCAAGAACATACGCCCCATCTTCAAAGGTTACGCTGCTATATTTGACCGCCGAAGAAAACGACGTCATACTTACTACTTTTCTGTCTGTCGTCTCTGTAAAATGATTTTTCAGAGCCTCCATGGTGATATTATCCGCTGTCATAGCTCCCGCGAAATCACCGATCATCTTATCCAGAGGCGGATATGATTCCTTATTCTTTGTATAATCTAACGTAGGCACCGCTTCGTGGACGGCCATCGTATTCTCTGTGATCGTTCCCGTCTTATCTACACACAGCACATTTACCCTTGCCAGCGTCTCAATACTCTTCATATCATGAAGGAGCACCTTCTGTCCCGCGAGCCGCATGGCGCTAACTGCCAGGGCAACCGTCGCCAGAAGATACAAGCCCTCCGGGATCATGCCAATGACCGCTGCAACCATAGAAGTAATACTGCTCCGGAATGGATCGTGATTAAAAAAGAAGCTTTGCGCAAACAGGATAACGCCAATAGGAATGATCGCAATACCTACCCATTTTACTAATTTGTCCAGGGAGCGGATCATCTCTGACTGCTCTCCTCCCCCCATCTTTTTTGCCTCCAGCGTTAACTTTGAAATATAGGAATCTTCACCAACTTTATCAAGCCTGGCATGGCACTGGCCGGAAACGATAAAGCTTCCCGACATCAGCTTATCGCCCTTCCTCTTTGTAATCTCATCGGATTCTCCAGTCAGCAGCGATTCATTTACCTGAACCTCTCCTGCCGATACCACCGCGTCTGCACAGATCTGATTCCCGGCTCCAAAAATGACAATATCATCCAGCACCAGTTCCTCCGAGGATACCTGGCTGACCTCTCCATCCCGCACAACTCTCGCATGGGGTGCGTTCAGCATACTCATCTTATCCAGAACATTCTTAGCCCGGATCTCCTGAAAAATACCAATCAGCGTGTTCACAATAATCACCGGAAGAAAGGTAAGATCCCGGAAGGATCCTGCAATGATCAGCAGAATACTTAATACAAAAAATATAAGGTTAAAATATGTAAAAATATTCTCCCTGACTATATCCTTCGCTGTCTTCGACGGCGCCTCCACCGGCGCATTCGTCCATCCATGCAGCCTGTGTTCCTGAACCTGCGCCGCAGTCAGCCCTTGCCTGTAATCCGGCTGATAGCGGGACGTTGCTATCCGTTCCCTGCGCCTCTTTTCCCCTTGATCCGTTTTCTTTGTCCTCTTGATTCTGATTACTGTCTTATCCATAAAATCCGTCTTCTCTTCCCCGTATATTACCGTGGCCACCAGACCACTTTCCCCTGGGAGTATCCCCTCCGGGCACTCCCCAATTCACCTACTCATGCTCTTCATTATACGCCAAAAATCTTAGAAATCTATGAATAATTTCTAAAAGTTGCCTTAATAAACAGCCTCTGTGCCAGTTCTTTATCCCAAGGCCACATCCAGGATCATCATTACCGAAAAACCAACGGCAACCCCGATTGTTCCAATATTACTGTGCTTTCCTTTATTCGCCTCGGGTATCAGTTCTTCCACGACTACGTAGATCATGGCTCCTGCTGCAAATGCCAGGAGAAAGGGAAGCACATGCACCAGCACATCCTTTAGGATAAGCGTAATTCCTGCCGCCACCGGCTCTACGATCCCGGAAAGAATACCGTAGGAAAAGGCTTTTTCTTTATTCATATTTTCCTCGCTCCGAAGCGGCATGGAGACAATTGCCCCTTCTGGAAAATTCTGCACTGCAATTCCGATGGATAATGCAAATGCGCCAGCCATGGTGATTTCTGCCTTATCTGCGATCATCCCTGCAAATACCACTCCTACGGCCATTCCCTCTGGGATATTATGAAGCGTTACTGCCATCACCAGCTTAACCGACCTGCTCCATCCTTTTTTTATTCCTTCCGCATCCTCCTGATCCAAGTGCTGATGCGGCACAAAAGTATCCAGTGCCAGGATAAATCCCACGCCCACAAGGAAGCCTGCTACTGCCGGAACAAATCTAAGCCTTCCCATAGCTCCCGCCATATCCATAGCAGGAATTAAAAGTGACCACACAGATGCGGCCACCATAATTCCAGATGCAAATCCCAGAAGCGCCTTCTGTATTTCATCCCGGATGTCATTTTTCAATAAAAATACACACGCTGCCCCAAGTGATGTTCCAATAAAGGGTATCATC
>CAZGVY010000195.1:0-3390 GCA_964529215.1 uncultured Mordavella sp.
CCTCCGAATTGCGATATGATTACCTGGGCAAGCTTAGGATTTGCCTGTTTGATCTTTACAGGATACTGCAGTCGTTTTTCATAATTCCACATATACTAGCATCCTCCTTCCTGCCATGGCCATGGTTCGTTTATCCAGTTCCATCTGTCGCATGTGTCTGTATCTATGCTATCGATCGTCAGCGGGCCATAATATTTCGCATACTCTTTTAATGCGGATTTCCGGATCCTGTGGAATTTGCTGAAGTATTCCAGCGCATCCTCATCACATGGATGGGTATCCAGAAATAGTTTTACATCGTCTACCGCAAAGCTGGCGGTATTGATGGTGTCCATAAGCTCTTTTCTGCAGGGTCTGTTCTCAGCCATCAGCAGGCACCTCCTATCCATCGGAAAGGTTTATCTAATTCTTTAAAAATCGTACCCTGGCATAACGCTTTTTCGTCATCATAGATGTCCCGCCACATCGTCCAGGGCACATACGCCATTGCGGCCGGCATTCCGGCTAAAGTGTCATAGGAATCATTTACGGCACATGACATTTCTCCTGCGTTACAGCGGGGCCTTTGTGGAACTTCACAGGAATTTCTCACTGGTTCACAGGAAGGCTGCGGCGCAGCGCAGGATTCTCTGTTTACATTACATCCCGTCTGCCTGTGAGAAGAAGTGTGGGAATAATTTCCGTAATTATTTCTTCTCTCATATTCCGGCATATTATAACGGTAATTCGGCATATTCATGTACTCCTTTCAAATCATTTACAGTACATAGTATGGTGACATGAAATAAAAGGTGCAAAAGGAACGGGGAATATTTATTGACGGCAATGGGAAATTCGCTTATAATTATGGGATATTGCTGATAGTAATTCTGCTTTGTGTAATGGGGAGTGTTAAGATTATGAATAATGTCAGGCAGATGCCGCGCCAGCATCAGAAAAAGACGCAGGCCAGGGTGAGAAGAAGGACAAGGACTAAGGTGCATTATTATGATTACAGCCTGGTTGCGGTCATTATGTTCCTGGTCTGTTTTGGATTACTGATGCTGTACAGCACCAGCTCTTACAGCGCTTTGACAAAGTATAACGATGGCATGCATTATTTTAAAAGGCAGGCTGTCTTTTGCATTGCCGGATTTGCGGGAATGTATGTTATTTCCAGGATTGATTATCATATCTTTGCGGTTTATGCCAAGCAGCTGTATTGGATATCCGTTGTCCTGATGGTATTAGTCCAGACTTCCCTTGGCCAGGAGGTAAACGGCGCAAGGCGCTGGATCAGGCTTCCGTTTGATCAGCAGTTCCAGCCGTCCGAGGTGACAAAAATAGCGGTTATCCTGTTTATCCCGCTGTTACTCTGCAGGATGGGAAAGGAGATAAGTACGCTGAAAGGTTTGCTGTGTATAGGGATATGGGGAGGATTTGCGTCAGTCTGCGTATTTGTCCTGACGGAAAACTTAAGTACAGCGATCATTGTAATGGGAATCTCCTGTTTTCTGGTATTTGTTGTGCATCCCAAGACGAAACCTTTCTTTGTGGCGTTCGGAATAGGCCTGGCCGGGCTGGTCATATTAATGCTGTTATTAAAAGCCGCGGTGCAGAATATGGATGCTTCGGCGGCCGGGAATTTCCGGCTCCGGCGTATCCTGGTATGGCTTCAGCCTGAGAAATATGCGGCCAGTTCGGGATTTCAGGTTATGCAGGGACTGTATGCAGTCGGATCGGGCGGTTTTTTTGGAAAGGGTCTGGGAAACAGTGCGCAGAAGATGATCATTCCCGAGGTACAGAATGATATGATCCTCTCTATTATTTGTGAAGAACTGGGAATATTTGGAGCGATCATGGTCCTGCTCCTGTTTGGCCTGCTTTTGTACCGGCTGATGTTTATTGCACAAAATGCGCCGGATATGTATGGGGCGCTGGTTGCCACGGGTATTTTTGCGCATATTGCGATCCAGGTTATACTTAATGTTGCGGTTGTGATCAATCTGATCCCGACTACAGGAATCACGCTGCCATTTATCAGCTACGGAGGTACGTCGGTATTATTTCTGATGGCGGAGATGGGACTGGCGCTTGGAATATCCAGGAAGATACAATTTGAAGAATAATTTAGAATATTAGCGGATTAACTCTTTTCATCCTTCACATAATATGGTATGATAAACCAAGTGGTTTTGAAAACTACATATAATAGAAGCGGATGACGGGAAAACGTCATGGGAGGGTGCGAGATGAGTTATAAGGTTATCATTGACAGCTGTGGGGAAATGTCCCGTGAGATGAAGGAATCGGGACATTTTGCAACAGTATCTTTATCGATCGACGTGGATGATTATCATATTATAGATGATGAGACATTTGACCAGAAGCTGTTTTTGGAAAAGGTGGCGGCAAGTCCGAATTGTCCAAAATCCTCCTGCCCTTCCCCTGAGGCATATATGGAGGAATATCACTGCGGGGCGGAGAGGGTCTATGCCGTAACTTTGTCATCGGAACTCAGCGGCTCTTATAACAGCGCGGTTCTTGGTAAAGACCTGTATCATGAAGAATATGGGGAAAAGGATATCTATGTGTTTAATTCCAGGTCGGCGTCTATAGGAGAAACGCTGATCGGGCTTAAGATCGCGGAATGTGAAGAAAAGGGAATGGATTTTGAGCAGGTCATAGAAACGGTGGAAGCTTATATCGGGGGACAGAATACTTATTTCCTTCTGGAAACGCTGGAGGCACTCCGCAAGAATGGAAGGCTGAGCGGATTGAAGGCGGCAGTGGCAACAGCGCTGAATATCAAGCCTGTTATGGGATCGACGCCTGAAGGGACGATCTGCCAGCTGGGACAGGCGAGAGGGATGAAGAAAGCATTGGCAAAGATGGCAGATGAGCTTGTGAAGAATTCGGTCCGCGCGGAGGAGAAAATACTTGCGATCAGCCATTGCAACAGTCCGGCACGTGCGCAGGAACTGAAGGAAATGCTGACTGGCCGCCTGCATCCGAAGGATGTGATCGTACTTGACACGGCGGGGATCAGCAGCCTGTATGCGTCTGACGGAGGGATCATTGCAGTGATTTAGAAGTTGTTTCTGATTTTGAAGTATGGTATGATAAGAATATGCTGACAGATTTGAAGACAGCATATGGAATAGAAAAGGAGTCAGGAGACATGAGTCAGGAAAAAGTAGACCGGTATAAACAGGAAAAGGCAAACCGTAAGCAGAATATGAAAAAAGAGAAAGTGAAACAGGTATTCCGCCGTATTCTGGTGGGGATACTGGGGCTGGCATTATTCTGCTGGCTTGGATATTCTGCATATAATGTGTATGATACCAGCAGGCCGAAAGAGACGGTGGAGGTTGATTATTCGGCGATTACGGAGTATCAGTCGTCTCTGGC
>CAZGVY010000196.1:0-3376 GCA_964529215.1 uncultured Mordavella sp.
GCTTCTGAATTGTCTGCTCAGAGGGTGTATTCTGCATCCATCTACTGTTTGCCGGTTACTCTGCAGACTGACATCATATCGCTGGCGGTCCGGCAGTTTAGCGACGGGGGACTGGTTCATAAAGCAATTAGAAGACAGCGGAATGAAGAAGGAGTATATAGCGGATCAGACCATTTAGGAGCGTTCTTAATGGAGATGAAATAACGGCTTACAGAGACTTGGGCACGAAGGCATTCCTGAGTGTCTTAGTCTCTGTTAACCGGTAGTTCATCGTAATGCTGCTCCGTCTGATTGCTATATACTCCTTCTTTATTCCGCGTCCTATATTACAAGATACCTGGTAATTGCTCCGGCAATAACCGAAATGAAGCAGCGTACAACTCCCCAAATTCCGGATCCGTACTGCACACTGCACATTTTGCGTCTCTGGCTTCCAACGTATATTCCTTGTAGTAATATTTTTCAGGGTATTCCTCCGGCTGGCGGATAAGTAACGGCTTCCCATTCTCTATCTGGATCTCAAAGCTGTTAAGTTCCAGGCTCAGCCCCTTTCTGACCGCCTTAATAAAGCTTTCCTTTAAAACCCAGTAACGGTAAAATTCTTCCACTCTGCTTCTTTCCGTCTCCCGGCTCATGATATACGCTTCCTCGGCAGGACAGAAAAATCTTTTTGCCACCCCTGGCCGGATCCCCTTTATCATCTCCACATCACAGCCAAGCTTTGTGGCGGTCCCCTCCTCCGCTGCTTCCCCGCTTCCGTATCTTTGCAAATCTTCTTCTCCGCCATCTTTTCCGGCGTCTACCGCACACATTGCATATTTCCCGGAATGGGACAGATTATATACTGCTTCCCCGGAAATTCCGTAAAACTGCCTCATACTCTGATACAAGACCCATGCTCCCACACTCTGGGCTCTTCGTAATCCCTTTAGCCTGTCCGCTTTCTCCCTGCGCCATTTAGGAAGCCTGTCGTAGTATTTCCTGAAAATCTGTTCATCCAGCAGCGGCGTCACATCCGCGGCCCATGTCTGAATCATACGGTCCTCCATCTCTTTCCTATATTTTATATCTCCGGTTTTAAATACACCCTTTTATACAAATCAGGAATACAATTCCTGTTATGTATTATATGCGTTCTCCCACATTTATCAAGCATTACTTCAAAAAATCCCTAAACCAGTCATCTCCCGGTAACGCAGCGTTCTCCCTCCCGAATCAAAACAATACCCTTCCTCCCGCCAGGGAGCCGGAGCTAGAAAAGCCGCTGTACTTTAAGCAGGATATCCGAGACGCTTTTAAATGCTGTCCCGCCTGTTCAAAATACAGCGGTTTTTCCGGCTCCGGTTTTCTTCCGGAACACGATATATCATTCTTATCCTCACGAAGCACTCTTCATGCTCTTGATCACCTTCAGCCTGGTAAATTCCTCCCGTTCCTTCTCCTCCAGCGCGTTGTTGATATTCCGCACCAGTTCGGTATACATGGGAATGGTAATATTCTTCAAGGCATTTGCCCGCTTCTGTGTTTTTTTGATGTTGCTGGCCAGCCGGTAAGCTGAATTTTCCACCATGGAAAGCTTGATCGTCAGATCCTTCACTTCCCGGAATGCCTCCCTGGCCATATCGATCGACTCTCTTGTACTACTAAAAGAATAAGTCAGGTTATTCTGCTTCTCGTCATACCTTACCAGCGGGATCTCTGTTCCCATAATACTTCTTGTCTGAATGCGGACAGAATCTTCAATGGGAACCGTATATGCCAGTTCCTGCACCTTACTGATCCCATGTTCAATATTCGCACGCTGAAGGCATGCGTACGCTTCGGTAAATGTCGTGTCGATCTGTTCCTGTATACCCTTTGCCTCATCGATCAGAGCCATCAGTTCCTTCAGCAGAACATTTCGCTTCTTATCCATCAGATCAAAGCCCTGACGGGCAAGCGCCAGCGAATTTTTCGCCAGCATCAGATTACCTTTCGTCGGAAATTCCCTTGGATCCATCAGAAGGCTCCTTTCTGTATTTCTCTATAATCTTCGTATCAATACGGTCCAGTTCTTCTTTCGGCAGTATTTCAAGAAGCTCCCAGCCAAGATCCAGCGTATCCTGGATCGTCCGGTTCTCCGTCATGCCCTGCCCCACATAGCGTTTCTCAAATTCCCGTCCGAATTCCAGGTATTTCTTATCCAGGTCAGACAGTTCATCCTCACCGATAACCGAAGCCAGATTCCTTGCCTCGCCCACCTTTGCGTAGGAGGAGAATAACTGATTCGCCAGATCCTGATGATCGTCTCTTGTGTATCCCTCTCCAATGCCGTCCTTCATCAGACGGGACAGCGACGGAAGTACACTGATCGGCGGGTAGATCCCCTGCCCATACAGGTTACGGTCCAGCACCACCTGTCCTTCGGTAATGTATCCGGTCAGGTCAGGGATCGGATGGGTAATGTCATCGTTCGGCATCGTCAGGATCGGAAGCTGGGTCACAGACCCCTTGGCTCCCCGCACAATGCCCGCACGCTCGTAAATCGTTGCAAGCTCACTGTATAAATAGCCCGGATATCCCTTTCTGGACGGGATCTCTCCACGGGAAGAAGATACCTCACGCATAGCCTCCGCAAAGGAAGTCATATCCGTCAGAATAACCAGGATATGCTTATCACACTCAAAGGCCAGGTATTCTGCCACTGTAAGGGCCACCTTCGGGGTGATCAGCCGCTCCACCACCGGGTCATTTGCCAGGTTCAGGAACATACACACATGATCCGATACGCCGCTTTCTTCAAAAGTCTTACGGAAGAAATCCGCCACATCATGCTTAACGCCCATAGCCGCAAATACGATCGCAAATTCTTCCTCAGAATCATCTCCCAGAGATGCCTGTTTTACGATCTGTGCAGCAAGCTGGTCATGAGGTAAGCCGTTCCCTGAGAAAATAGGAAGCTTCTGTCCGCGGATCAGCGTGGTAAGCCCGTCGATCGCCGAAATGCCGGTACGGATATAGTTCCTGGGATATTCTCTCTGGATCGGATTTAACGGCAGGCCGTTGATATCCCTTTTATCTGTTGAAAACAGAGAGCCAAGCCCGTCAATCGGTTCACCCACGCCGTTGAAGGTCCTTCCCAGCATATCCGGGGATACCGCCACCTCCATAGGATGGCCGGTAAGCTTCGTATGGGTATTGGTCAGGGACATATTCTCCGTTCCCTCAAATACCTGTATGACCGCCTTGTCATCATTCAGCTCAACAATACGGCCCATTTTTCTCTGATTTCCGTCGATCACAAATTCCACGATCTCGTCAAAAAACGCATCCTGCAGTCCTTCAAGGACAACGAGAGGACCGTTAATATTACTTAAGCCAAGATATTCGATTGCCA
>CAZGVY010000197.1:0-3274 GCA_964529215.1 uncultured Mordavella sp.
TTTTGGATCAATTTTTACCAGTTCCGCAAGAGGATCCTGCAGCCTTCTTGCAATGGATACGGCGCTTCTCTGTCCCACGTCAAACTTCGGAAATTCCTCTGTAGCCAGCTTACTTGCAGAATATACGGATGCGCCGGCTTCATTGACGATCACATACTGCACCTGTTCCGGAATTTCCTTTAAAAGCTCTACGATGACCTGCTCCGACTCTCTGGAAGCCGTTCCATTTCCCAGGGAGATCAGGGTAATGTTGTATTTTTTAATAATCTTCTTCAGAAGATCCTTAGACGCCTTAATCTTCTGGGGCGTAGTCGGAGCCGTCGGATAAATAACGGTCGTCCCGATCACCTTCCCGGTAGGATTAACCACTGCCAGCTTACACCCGGTACGGAAAGCAGGATCCCAGCCAAGTACCGTCTGTCCCACAATTGGCGGCTGCATCAGAAGCTGTTCCAAGTTCTTGCCAAATACCGAGATCGCCCCGTCCTCAGCTTTCTCTGTAAGATCGTTCCTGATCTCACGCTCGATCGCCGGTGCGATCAGCCTGTGATATCCATCCTCAGCCGCTTCCTTTAATACTGGCGTGGTATAAGGATTATTGCCGTGTATCGTTTTCTTCTCCAGATAACGCAGGATATCCTCTTCCGGCGCTTCTACTTTCACCGTAAGGAATTTCTCCTTTTCCCCGCGGTTGATCGCCAGTACCCTATGTCCCACTAGCTTTGTCACCGGCTCGTCAAAATCATAATACATTTCATAGACGGATTCCGCCTCCGGATCCCTGGCCTGGGAAACCATCCTTCCCTTCCGGACCGTCATATTCCGGATCCAGGTCCGGTAATCTGCGTTATCAGAAATAGTTTCCGCGATAATATCCTTTGCTCCGGCAACAGCTTCCTGGACGGTATGTACTTCTTTTTCCGGATCCACATATTCTTCTGCCAGCTCCTCCACAGGAACTTTTGTGTTCTGAAGGATAAACAGCGCTGCCAAAGGCTCCAGGCCGCGCTCTTTTGCAATCATGGCCCTGGTTCTGCGTTTCGGCCGGTAAGGACGGTACAGATCATCCACCGCAACCTGGGTCTCTGCCGCCAGGATCTGTCTCTTTAATTCCTCTGTAAGCTTTCCCTGTTCTTCAATACCTGACAGGACCTGTTCCTTTTTTTCTTCCAGATTGCGCAGATAACCCAGCCTCTCATCCAGCTTTCTTAACTGCTCATCATCCAGTGTGCCATGCTTTTCCTTGCGGTACCGGGCAATAAAAGGAATCGTATTCCCCTCGTCTATCAGCTCAACTGCGGCATCCACCTGCCATCTTTTTACGCCAAGTTCTTCTGTGATCTTCTGGTTAATATCCATGTAGCTGTTCCTCTCCTAATTCGTATAATCTCGCCACGCAATGCAGTACTAGTTTAGCATGAACATTTTCTTTATTCAAGCAGTATTACACTTCCTTCCTCCGAGGAATCGCCGGACATTTTAAAGGCCGCAGGCGCTTCACAATTCCAGGAACCGAGCCCGCTCTGCTTTCTTGTATTTCTGTACAGATTATGCTATACTAAATGTTACGAAATGCAAAATAAGCCATAACGGACATTAGCAGTTTGTTAAGCATGGAAACGCAAAGAGACTGATTCATCTTATGGCAGCACATAAAGGAGACTCTTACGAATATGGCAGCAATACAGGAATTATCCAAACAGCAGTTAAAATCAAAAGAAACCAAGGACCGCATTTTCTGCGCCGCGAAGACCATCCTCCAGCAGAAAGGCTACGAAGCTCTTTCTATCAAGAATATCTGTGAGGAAGCGGGCGTATCCAACGGAAGTTTCTACCACCATTTCAAGACAAAAGACGACCTGTTGTCCTATTATATTGAAGAACAGCCCAGTATTAACCCGGATCTTCTTGACCTGCCGTCCAATGCAGCAGAAGCTAAGATTACGATCATCCATGTATATCTGAATTATGTACACTACTGCCGTGAGCTCGGCCTTGACTTTATATCCAATTATTACACGCCTAAGAACCAGTCCCTAAATCCGGATATCTGGGCAGACCGCCCTTATCCCATCGTAACGGTTCATAATTATTTAAAAAAAGCTATTGATGCAGGGATTATTACCTTAAAACATTCTTTGGACGAAGTAAGCACCGACATCCGTATGATCGTAATTGGAAACGTATTCGAATGGAGCCTGAAAAACGGAAAAGCTGATTTTGAAAAAAATATGCGCCGTTCCCTGGAATGCTATCTGGACGGCGTGCTTCAGGAATAGGGAAGATACCTGTATTCTTTTACGGCCTTTTTCTTGCCAGAAAATCGTCCACGGTATCTTCCGTCACCTTCTCATAGGGCAGATAGATATATCTTTCATTCTTAAATTCTATCTCCTCCTTTC
Organism: uncultured Mordavella sp.; assembly: GCA_964529215.1. GTDB lineage: Bacteria > Bacillota > Clostridia > Lachnospirales > Lachnospiraceae > Claveliimonas. Next base: position 2,403 of record CAZGVY010000197.1, read on the forward strand.
CCTCTCCGGTTACCAGTGCGGCAGCCAGCTTTGCCATAGCCTCTGCCTGCCCTTCTTTATCATTATAGACCGTCCCGGCCAGCTCCGATTCCCGGACTGCCTCTAATCCCACATCCGTCCCGTCGATCCCAAAAAATACCGGCAGCGCAGATTCCGTATAATTCAGTTTCTTGTAGGCGTCCACAGCGCCAAGCGCCATATCATCATTATTAGCCAGAACCAGTTCAATCTTACTCTGATACTGGCTGATCATCTGCAGCATCTGATTCTGCGCCTGCGCCCGGTTCCAATTGGCAATTCCAGTACCCAGTTTCTCAATCTCAATGCCATAATTCTTTAACGTATCCACTACACTCTCCGTACGGATGATCGCATCCTGATGGCCAGCCTCCCCCTCCAGAACCACAAATTGTATCTTCCCGTCCTTATTCCGGTCTACGGAAGGCTCCGACTGTATCAGATCAGCCGCAAGTTCTCCCTGCATGATCCCCGACTGGTCCGCATATGCCCCGACATAGTATAGCTTGTCCCACTGCATCATATCCTCCGCAACCGGCTCCCGGTTAAAGAAGATGATCGGCACATTATTCTCCCTGGCCAGGTCAATGATCTCCGACGGGTCTGCCCGGTCCACTAAATTTACGCAGAGAACATTGCAGCCTGCGTCAATCAGCTCTTTCACCTGGTCATTCTGCCTCCTCTGGGCGCCTGCTGCCTGCCGGATCAGCATGGCTGTCTCATAACCTTCTTCTTCATAATCCTGGATATCTTCTTTTAAGCTTGTGATCAGCTGTCCGAGAAACGTATCGCTCTGATCATAATACGCCACTCCCACATAGATCCGGTCTGTTTCATGCGGCTGCTCCTTCCCA
>CAZGVY010000198.1:0-3270 GCA_964529215.1 uncultured Mordavella sp.
AGCAGAGAAGGAAGGAAAAACAGGGAACCATGGTGGATATCATCGTGGAAAACGGGGAGATCGTGCTGGTAGAGAAGAAGCTGCCGGAGTAGAAAGCATGACGTGATCAGAGTAGCAAGGATAGGTAGTGAAGGAGGTATGGTTTAAATGGAAAAATGTGATTGTGATGAAAGAATAGGTGTTAAGATTAATTCAATGAAATTATTCGAAGAATTAAAATCTTTTTTTAAAACGCAGGAAAAGGACGGAATCTTTTCAGAAGTAGAGGTGACGATTCCATATTACATAGGAAGATCGGGAATTTTTGGGAAAATGAAATGGTTTGCTGATAAATGGTATAGGTGTAATATATGTGGAACATTGTGGGAAGTGAGATATCCAGATTTTCCAGCATGTGGGTTTGTCAGAAAATATGAAAATGGAATTTATACAGGAAAAGAGGTAACAAGCAGGATAGAAGCTATAATAAATATGTTTTTAATAAGACATTAACCCTTGTCTGACAAATAAACCCATATTATAGTTTCAATATATAGAACACAACCGACACCCTGACGGTAGGAGATAGGAATGAGTTTAGGTAGTTTTATAGAAAGTTTAAGCTTTCTACAGTTTTTAGTAATTTTTTCATTACTTTGCGCTGTGAATATTATACTTATTATCCGTTCACATAAAAGAGTTATGCGTATCTCGAATGGCTGTTATAAAAATGGCGGTCAGGATATTATTTTTTTATGCAATATGGACAAAGAAGAAGTGATTCATAGATTATCCAAAGATAGATATGACGATACGCTGTATTATGATTTTTTTGTAAAAGAAGATAAATATTATATGAACGTGGAAGGGATAAAAAAATATGGCCGGTCTCTTTTTGCAGGCCATTTTGAAGTGAAATTTGAATATGGCAGAAGGGGAATGTATCTTGTTATATCTCTGGTAAATAAATGGCAGAGTATATACACTGGCGCATATGAGGTAGAGTTATATGAATTTATTACAAATAGAATAGATGCTATTCCGGTTGAATCTGTGCAGTAGCTAGAAAACAGTGAGAAATATTTCGACATTTTGCTGAGGTTATAAATATATGTAGGACAAGCCACCGTATTTCATTGCCTATTTACTGAAAAAGTAGAAATTTAACAGAAAGGACAGAAAGTTATGGGTGTAATAATATTAAGTATTTTTTTGATATGGGGAACCATTGGTCAAACACGTGCGAACTTAGATAGAATGTCGGGAGCAGGGAAAGCAATGAAAACTAATGGAGCAAAGGAACAAAAAAGTTATACTCTTATAAAAGAAAGAATTTATTATGTAATATTAGAGAATCTTTTTTGCGGAGCAGCGCTTGGCTATGTAATATATTATTGGCTTCTGTTAAATGGGCGCCAGCATAGAATGCTGTTCTATGTTTATTTGGGAATTAATATTCTTGTGAACATCTATTTCTGGAAAAAGAAGACAGGCGGAACCATATGTGCCGGACTTTGCAGACTCCTAAAGTATGCATGGATGGCTTTGGTTCTGGTATATACGCTGCTGCTTGTATATTGCCTGAATGAAAGGAGTATAGAGATCATTATTTCTGCTGCTGTTGTTTTTGTGATGTATAATGGCTGCATCGTAGGGTTTGATTATATGAACTAGATCAGAGCGGGGGGATCATTGATATAATGGCATTCCGGGCAAGGAAATGGAGGTTATATATAATTTCCGGGAAAGGAATAATCGTGAAAATGTTTATAGATCATATGAATAATTGATTGCTTCTTCTTATTTCTAAAGTACTTAACAAAAGAGCGCTGTCAATGGCAAATGAGGCAATTATAACTCTAAATGTATAAAAAAATATGCCATAACGGAGGACAAATAATTGCGGCTGGCAGGCATTTGTAGTATAATATTTAATATTTTATTAAATGAAAAAGAATCAAGGAATACATATGATCTGCGTCTGGCAAATATGAAGATACAGACCTGAGTTGGAGGGAGAAACTCAATGAAACGAAATGACAGTTATTTGCGAAGGTTCAGACGGGAGGATGGCTGCAGAAGAAGGTTCATAAAAATATTTACATGGATATTCATATTTTCTATGGTATTTTCTCTGTCAGGGAAAGAAGCTGCCGCATGGACACAGGACGGATTGTGTGAGCATCACCCGGAGCATACGGATGAATGCGGCTATTCGTTATCGGAAGGAACCCCCTGCAGTTTTAACTGTGAGATTTGTAACGGCGAAGATGCTTCAGACACTGTGCAGCAGATAAGCTCATGGAGCTGGGACAGTGAATATCTTGAATGGGACGAGTCTGCCGGCCTCTGGGGGCTGGGGCTTCCCGGTGCAAACGAAGCAAATAAAGTGACGCCGGATATCCTTTCTGGTTTTCTGCCTGGGGAGATCACTGCGGCATTGGCGGATGGATCCACGGTAACGATCCCTGTCACATGGGATTACAGCAGCCTTCCGGCGGGCGGAGCAGCAGAGGGAAGCTATACGCTGACGGCAGTTCTGCCGGACGGATATACACTTGGGGACGGCGTACAGAGCCCGTCAGTGCTGCTGGAACTGGGCGGAGGAAGCTTGTATGACCGGAAATTTGTTAATCAATGGAGTTTTGTTGCAAGTAGAGGGGAAATCAGCGGAAATGGCAAGGAGGAAGGGTATACATTAGACTTGTATCTGCCAGCTGGGGAAAATAGTGATGATTTGAAAAAAACAGTCAGGCAGATGCTTCCTAAGAGAATAAAATGCTGGACAACCGGAAGAGAGACTGCCATTCTTGATACAGTAGGCTTTCATTATGATGCGTCGGTAATGGAGGACGGTATAGAAGCAAACGGTAAGATATATGATAAAAATACAATTATGTGGGGGACGGTTGATATTGGCTGGAGGGATGGGGAAATTTCGCAGAATTCTTTCCAATATGAACAAACGAATATACTCCATGCAGATGTCCAGCCTAATCCGGGTCATAATATATATGTAAACTCGAATGTAAATGGCGGAGGAGATACTACTCAGAACGGCAACAAAGACATCTTGGAACTTAAAGTTATTGTGCATGATCTGCATCTGGAAGACCATATCGTCCCCAGCGTGAACCCTCTGAATACAACCGTAAATTTATTTGACTACCAGGTAGATACAGACGGAGCCCAGGGAAATGACCTGCTGGGAAAAAGTGATACACATGGTGGAAGTTTGCGTACAGGTGTAAGTGATTGGAATAAAGGAATTAATAAGGAACGGCTGCTTAC
>CAZGVY010000199.1:0-3260 GCA_964529215.1 uncultured Mordavella sp.
TCCCAATTCCGCCAGAGACGCGGGCGGAAGGCTCCTGTGCGGCGCGGCCATCGGAATCACCGCCAATTGCCTGGAACGGGCAAAGGAGCTTGTGGATGCGAAGGTTGACGTGGTGGTTATGGATTCGGCTCACGGCCATTCCGCCAATGTGATCCGTACGGTGGATATGGTGAAGTCAAAATTCCCGGATCTGCAGGTGATCGCGGGAAATGTGGCAACCGGAGAGGCGGCGGAAGCTCTGATCAAGGCGGGCGTAGATGCGGTTAAGGTCGGTATCGGGCCAGGCTCCATCTGTACTACCCGCATTGTGGCAGGCATCGGCGTACCCCAGATCACAGCGATCATGAACTGTTATGAAGCTGCGGATAAGTATGGCATTCCGATCATTGCCGACGGCGGTATTAAGTTTTCAGGGGATATGACCAAGGCCATTGCGGCAGGAGCGAATGTATGCATGATGGGAAGCATCTTTGCCGGATGCGACGAGAGCCCGGGAACCTTTGAATTATATCAGGGAAGAAAGTATAAGGTATACCGTGGCATGGGCTCCATTGCAGCCATGGAAAACGGAAGCAAGGACCGCTACTTCCAATCAGATGCCAAGAAGCTGGTTCCGGAAGGTGTAGAAGGACGTGTGGCCTATAAGGGAACGGTAGAGGATACGGTATTCCAGTTGCTTGGAGGTATCCGTTCCGGTATGGGCTACTGCGGGGCAGAGAACATTGAAGCGTTAAAGAAGAACGGAAAGTTTATCAAGATATCGGCTGCCTCCTTAAAGGAGAGTCATCCCCATGATATCCATATTACGAAAGAGGCGCCGAATTATAGCGTAGATGGTTAAGTTATTATAGACGGCAGATTACGAAGCGCCTGCCGGATTCTCAGGCGGGACAGAAAATAGTTATTCTGGCGGCGGAAGTTTTTCCGCCGCTTTTTGCGTAGGATGGAAAGAGTTAGCTGATGTTTAGAAGCTGCCTGCCTTACGCTGGGAAAAGGCTATGAGGATCTGCGAGGTATATTTTCTGCTCATGTGTAATTTGGTACCGTCGATCAAAAGAATGTCATTATGCCGTATGGATTTGATCTTGCTTAATGATACGATGCAGCTTTGGCTGCATTTTATAAAACCATAGGAAGATAAAGCCTTAAGTTCCCTGGATAATGTTCCATATTTATGATAGGTTTCATGGCTTGTATGGATAGAGATATCATGCTTTCTGATTTCTAAATAGTAGATATCATATATGTCGATCTGAGACAGGGATTCTTTCGTCTTGCAAATATATTTTTGCTGGGTGTTTTGGTAAAGCTGCAGCGCCTTTTCCAGGCCGGACATCCCATGCTGATCCAAAAAAGCAGATAGATATGTGTGCAGATTTTTGTTTTCTGAAAGTTCTTTTAACCAGTTCATTTTTAGTTTTCCTTTACATTCTCTATATAATAGACAACTAAACATAGAAAAACTGTCGTAAAATGATGGATAATGTTGGCAATTATCCTTTTGATTTCCTGATCTGCTGTGTATTATGCCAGATATGCTGTATATATTCTGGGCCAATAAGAGAAGCGTAGAATGTCTTTGTTTGTAAACTGTTTTGAAAAAGATATCATTTAGGTCTAGCCGACATGCCGGAGGCTTGGTACAATAGGGATAGATCCGGCCTGCACAGACGGTATAGAGCGTTTGACAGCCGTCCGGGTTAGCAGTAAAAAGAGGAGAAAAGTCATGAAGAAAGAATTTGGAACATTGAAAAACGGAGAAAAGGCGGAGCTTTATCTGCTGAAGAACCAGAATGGCATGGAGATTGCTGTCAGTAATTACGGAGCCACATGGGTATCTGCATGGGTTCCGGGAGCGGACAAAAGAAAGAGGGACGTCCTGCTTGGGTATGACGACGCTGCCGGTTACGAGGCGGGCGGCGAGTCGGTCGGCGCAACGGTAGGGCGCAATGCGAATCGTATTGGCGGAGCGGAATTTACGCTGAATGGAAAGGTATATCATTTACATAAGAGTCAGGGAGAGCACAATCTTCACAGTGGGCCGGATTTCTTCCATAAGAGGCTTTGGCAGGTAGAAGAAGAGGATGATTCCCATGTGGTATTTTCACTGAAGAGCCCGAATGGGGATCAGGGATATCCGGGCGCTATGGACATCCGGGTGACGTATTCCCTGGATGATGAAAACCAGGTGCGGATCGCTTATCATGGGGAGTCTTCCGGGGATACGATCTGCAATCTGACAAATCATGCGTATTTTAACCTAAACGGAAACGCTTCCGGGGATATCCTGTCCCATGAGGTGTGGATCGGTGCGGACAGCTATACCAGGACGGATGCGGATTCGATCCCTACAGGGGAGATCGTTCCCGTGGAAGGGACGCCTATGGATTTCCGCAGTAAGAAACCGGTAGGGAGGGATATCGGCGAGGATTATGAAGCGCTGATTTTCGGAAACGGTTATGACCATAACTGGGTCATCAATGGAGAGGGATACCGCAAGGCAGCTGAGATAACTGGGGAGAAAAGCGGCATCACCATGGAGGTCTATACGGACCGTCCGGGAGTGCAGGTATATTCCGGGAACTTTCTGAATAACGAACCGGGGAAAAATGGAGCAGTTTATCAGAAAAGAGACGGTATCTGCTTTGAGACGCAAGAATTTCCGGATGCGGTCCACCATGAGAACTTCCCAAGCCCGGTTCTTAAGAAAGGAGAAGCCTGGGAGACGGAGACAGCATATAAATTTATATTTTAATAAGAATTCCCTAAGCAGGCCTTTATAAAATATTCTTAAAAATATGCTATGCTATAAGTGCCAGAGGGGCTGGCGGCTTTGCCTGCCAGGGCATGACAGATACATAGGAGAAGGATAGGTTATGACATTACAGAAGAAAAGGAAGGGGAACCGGAGAGAAACGCCGCGGCAGCATCAGGACAGAATGAGGAGATACCTGAAAGCCGGACTGGGCTGCCTGGCCGTTGTCTTTGCTGTTCTCGGCGTGTTGAAGATTGTGAAACCGGATATTTTTGTGGGAAAATACCGGGAGCGTGTGGGGGAACATATTGATGCAGCCGAGCCTGAGATCGACGTACAGCTTCTGACGGTGAATCCTTACTCCAGGCCGGGGACCGAGACCCATAAGATCACAGGGATCGTCGTCCACTATACGGCGAACCCAGGGGCTACGGCCATGAATAACAGGGATTATTTTGAAAGCCTGAAAGACAACCATGACAATCAGGTAAGCAGTAATTTCGTG
>CAZGVY010000200.1:0-3239 GCA_964529215.1 uncultured Mordavella sp.
GGGAAGATGCAGCAGATCGGTACGCCGGAAGACATTTACAACGAGCCGGTCAATGCGTTTGTGGCGGATTTTATCGGAGAAAGTAATATCTTTAACGGAATTATGACCGGGAAATTAAAGGCACGTTTCTGCGGAGGAGAATTTGTGTGTGTAGATGATGTGGAGGAGGGGACTCATATTACGGCGGTGGTAAGGCCGGAAGATGTGACGCTTACCGCGCCGGAGAAGGGAATCATACGCGGAACCGTGTCCTCGGTGATCTTCAAGGGAATGCATTATGAGATCACTGTGGAATCCGGCAAGAATGAGATCGTTGCCCAGTCTGTCAACTCCGCGGCAGAGGGAGAACGGGTAGGAATAATGGTGGAACCGGATAATATCCATATTATGATCGCGGAGGATCACACCAATATTTTTTATGCTGAGATAAATAAGGATTATGAACTGGAATATAATGGGAATGTGCTGGATGCAAGGCTGACGGATATGATAAAGGGCAGCAGGCAGGATGAAGACGGTACGGTCCTGGATGCAAACGGGCTGGAGATCGACCGGCAGAAGACCAGGGTTACCGTTTCTATCCAGCCTCAGGATATCCGGATGACCGATGAGATCGAGGAAGGGCTGGTACAGGGATATATCAGCAATCTGATCTATAAGGGAGACCACTACAGTTATGTGATCCATACGGATCTGGAACAGGATTTTGTAGTGGACGACGAGTATCTATGGAATATGGAGGATCAGGTAGGCCTTCTGATGCCAGTGGAGAAGATGGCTTTTACGGTAAGAAGATAGGAGGGGACCATGAAGAAGTGTAAATTTTCCAGGAAGATCCTGGCTCTGCCCTATGCGGTCTTTCTGCTGGCTTTTGTGGTGATGCCGCTGCTTGTCCTGATATATTTTGCATTTACGGACGGAGAGGGAGCATTTACGATAGAGAATCTGACCGGATTCTTTTCGGATCCCAATACGCTGGGAACTTTATTCTACAGCTTTGGCATTGCGGTGACGACTACGGCGGTATGCCTCCTTCTGGCGTATCCGGCGGCATATATACTTGCAATGAGCAGGCTGAAGTCGAAATCTGTGCTGCTGATGCTTTTTATTATTCCTATGTGGATCAATTTTTCCCTGCGGATAACGGCGCTGAAGGAGATCCTTACATGGCTGGAAGGGAATCTGGCATATCATCCGTTTCTTAATACGGTAGCAGGTATGAGCTATGATTTCCTTCCCTTTATGATCCTTCCGGTCTATACGTCCATATCCCGGCTGGACGGGGCGCTGCTGGAGGCGGCGAGAGATCTGGGAGCCGGGGAGGTCCAGGCGTTTCTGAAGGTTACGCTGCCATTATCCCTGCCGGGGATTTTGAGCGGGGTGTCGATGGTATTCCTTCCGGCTATGACCAACTATGTAGTGCTGGATATGCTATACAACAGTACCTATATCATGGGCAGCCTGATCGGAAGCTATTTTGCCGCCTACAACTGGCACGGCGGGTCAATGATCGCATTGATCCTTCTGGCGGTCATCTGCCTGTTTACACTGTTTACCAATGACATGGAGGAGGAGAATACGAGAGGAGGGACGCTGCTGTGATAAAAAAAATATGGAAAAGCATGGTGCTGGTTTCCGTCCTTCTGTTTCTGTATCTGCCGATCCTGGTGCTTGCGGTATACAGCTTTACCGATGCGTCTAATATTGGGGCGGTCCGCGGCTTTTCCCTGAAAAATTATGTGACGCTTTTTACAACGCCGGAGCTGGTGCATATGATCATGGGAACAGTGGCGCTTGCCCTGTCGTCGGCAGTCATCGCAACCGTTTTAGGAACCCTGGGGGCAATTGGATCCTTTTATTCGAAAAAGGGAATTGCTTCTATGATCACGACGATGAACCAGGTGCCGGTGGTCAATGCGGATGTGGTAACAGGATTTTCAATCTGTATCCTGCTGGTAGTTGTGTCCGGCGTCGGTAAGGATACCTTTGTGCCTCTGGTGGCGGGGCATGTAACACTCTGTGCGCCTTTTGTATTTCTGTCGGTGATCCCAAAGCTTAAGCAGATGGATCCCAGTATTTATGAAGCGGCCCTGGATCTGGGGGCGACGCCCTTTACTGCCCTTACAAAGGTGGTGCTCCCGCAGATCCTGCCGGGGATCATTTCAGGCTTTGCACTGGCGGTCACCTTATCGCTGGACGATTATTTTGTGGCCACTTATACGAAACCGGCGACCTTTGATACCATCAGTACTTATGTGGTAAATGCCACCAAGGGAGCCCAGACTACGATTAAAACGGCACTATGGGCATTGTCCACCGTGCTGTTTGCGGCTGTTGTGCTGCTGGTGGTGATGATGAACGTAAGGGCGGAGAAGAAAAGCAGGGAAAGGAATACTATATGATGGCAGGGAAAAAGAAGATTGCGGCCATCGGCCTGATATGCAGTATGCTGTCCGTCCTGCTTCCAATATGCGCGCTGGAGGCCAGGGCCGGAGGAGAGACGGAAGAGAAAAGGGAAGTGACCTTGCGGATCTGCAACTGGGAAGAATATATTGACCTGGGTGGCTGGGACGAGGAAGAGAAAATTGACCTGGACAGCGGGGATGTGATTGGTGAAAATTCTATGATAGAGGATTTTGAGGCCTGGTACTATGAGACTTATGGAATCCGGGTGAAGGTGGAATACTCTACCTTTGGAACCAATGAGGATCTGTATAATATGCTGACGCTGGGGGATACCTATGATCTGGTATGCCCTTCCGAGTATATGATCATGAAGCTGATGACAGAAGGCAGGCTTCAGCCCCTGTCAGAAGATTTTTTTGATACATCTGACCGGAACAATTACTATATCAACGGTGTGTCGCCGTATATTAAAGATATTTTTGAAAACAGCGGGATCGGAGGAGAGAGATGGAGCGACTATGCCGCCGGTTATATGTGGGGAATTACGGGGATCGTGTACAATCCCGATAAAATAAGTGAAAGGGAAGCTTCGAGCTGGAGGATACTTGACGATCCTGCATACCGGAGGCAGATCACGATCAAGGATAATGTAAGGGATTCTTATTTTGCGGCGGTGGGCGCTATCAAGTCAGATGAGCTCACATCAGAAGAATTTGTAAAGAGCCCGGATTATCAGAAAAATCTGGAGAAGGCAATGAATGATACTTCGCCGGAGACGATCGGAAAAGTACAGGAATACCTGCAGGATGTGAAGGATAACTGTTACTCCTTTG
>CAZGVY010000201.1:0-3220 GCA_964529215.1 uncultured Mordavella sp.
TGAAACAGAAGTCAGATACCGGATTAGCAGTAGAGCTTTTACAGGAATATACGTTTATCGTTATTGACATTTTCAAAGATATCCTTCAAAATAAAGGAGTAGAGAAATGTAATAAATTAGATGCATGGATGATTTTCCTGAGTGTGGATGAACCGGAGCTGATTGAACAGTTACTTATAGAATATCCGGAGTTTGAACCGCTGTATGGAGAAGTATACGAGATGTGCAGGAACATGGAGGATTTTATGGGGATATTTTCGGAAGAACTGGCGATTCTCGATAAAAATACGGTAGATTATATGATAGATGAGATGCAGAATACGATAGACGAACAGGATAAAACAATAGAGCAGTTGAAAAAACGGCAGAATAATTTGAACCAGCTGACTCAGAGTTTGATTGCAGATAATAGGCTGGAGGAATTGGCTCTTTCGGCAGAGGATGAGGAATTTCAAAATCAACTGTTGTTGGAATATGGATTTTTATAAAGATTGTGCTGAACTGTAATATTTCATTCTCGGACATGGGTGGAATCAGAAAACTTCCTTTATGTAGACAAAGCAACTGCCTGAAGTGCTATATAAGGAAGTATACGGGATGTGCAGGAATATGGAGGATTTTATGGGGATATTTTCGGAAGAACTGGCGATTCTCGATAAAAATACGGTAGATTATATGATAGATGAGATGCAGAATACGATAGACGAACAGAAGGATACGATCAATGAGCAGAAGGATACGATCGATGAGCAGAAGGGTATGATCGATAAACTGGAAGAAGAGATTGCAAAGCTGAAGAAACAGCTGGTTGCATACGAAAGTATTTAAGAGACCTGCCGCCCGGGCGGCAGGTCAGGATTTCGTTGTTTCCCGTTCAAATAGAACCGCAGGAATAATTTTGTGGACTGGTTCCTTTAATGGAGCGGGTCTTCTTTTTTTGCGCTCGTTCATCTGCTCGACTAGCAGGTTTACGGCTTCATAGGCAAGCTTGTCAATCTGCTGTCCCACGGTGCTGATTGGAATGACGGCTTCTCTGGAAATGGGGGAATTGTCAAATCCTGTCAGGAGGAAATCCTCCGGCAGCCGTCCATATCTCCGGTAGAGAAGATTCAGCAGTACGTTTGCCTGGGTATCATTGGAAATGAAGATACCCTTTTTCATATCGCTGTAATCCCCGGTAATCTCCTCCAGCACTTCGGTCAAATGCGTTTGGATGGATTCGTGGGTACTGCCCATTTCCCGCAGGATCAGCTTGTGCTTTAGCTGATGCTTTTCGCAGTAATCAAGGAATCCTTTCACACGTCCGTAGGCCGGAACATCCGGGCTGGACGGGGAATTAATGTGCAGATACACGTCGCAGTTGTTCCTGTGGAGCAGGCCTGCGGCCAGCTGTCCGCCGTCATAGTTGTCCGTATTTACGCTGCATATATGTTTGTCTTCCCGTTCGATGGCCACGATTGGAATGGGCAGCTCTGCCAGCTCCTTGGAGGGGATCGTATGGCTTAAGATGATCAGGCCTTCAATTTTATATGCGAGCAGCTCCCTGATATACTGCCGCTCGGTTTCTTCCTGGTCGTTGCCTGCAAATACAAGGAATTTGTAGCCGAATTTCTCATAGGTGGAGAGAATCTGGTTCAGCATTTCCGAATAATAATGGAGGAGCAGGTTCGGGATAATGATGCCGATAAATTCTGTCTTTCCATTGGCAAGGATGCGGGCAACCTTATTTTCTTTATAATCCAGGTCAACCAGAGCCTGTGCGATGATCTCCTGATTCTTCAGGGTCAGCGAGTCAGGGTTGTTGAAATATCTGGAAATGGTGGTCTTGGAAAAATTCGTATATTTTGCGATATCATTAAATGTAACATTCTTTTTTTGTGTCATGCCAGTATAACCTCTTTTGCTTTGAATCATTTTCAGTATATCAAAAAATAGAAACCGGGACAATAAGTAATCGGTTAAGTAACCGGTTTTGTAAAATGTGTACAATTTGAGCAATTCAAAATCAGGCACATGTTACAAAGTTACTTTTTGCAATTGACGGAGAGGTGTGTCAGTGATAGAATAAAATCACAAAAGTAACCGGTTACTTTACCGGTTACAAAAACAGAAAAAGAAAGCTATGTTGTAATAAAGTACAACAGGCAGGAATGAAGCAAGGAGGGAAGATGCATGAGCAAGAAATTCATGACAAAGGTAACCGCACTGGGACTTGTTATGGCGCTGTTTGCCGTAATGCTGACCGGATGCAGATTCGGATTTGCCAGTGACCCGGATGATCCGAACGCGGAGGAGGAGGTAATACCGATCGATACCTCGGTGGATACATTTGAGTATGATCCTTCGCTGGAGGGAACCAGCATTACGCTTTTGAACTCCAAGGCAGAGATTCAGGTTGCTTTGGGCGAGATGGGAGCTGCATTTGAGGAGAAATCCGGCGTTCATGTGGAGGTAATGCCGGTTACAGACGGGGATTCTCCCTACACGAAGGTGGTAAGCCTGTATAATTCAGGTAATCCTCCGACCATGTCGATTCTGGATACCACGGATGTAATCGCGCTGGCAGAGGAGAAGGCGGCGGACTTGACGGAAGAAGAATGGACAAAGGAAGCAGAGGAATATCTGACGAAAGTAAATGGAAAGGTATACAGCTTTCCGTTGTGTATTGAAGGACGCGGAATCATCTATAATAAGGCAGTGATTGAGGAAGCGCTTGGAGAGGATTTTAATCCGGAAGCGATTACCACGCAGGATGAGTTTGTAGAGCTCCTTGACACACTGGTGGACGCAGGGATCGAGAAACCGATTTCCGTTGCGAAAGAGGACTGGTCGCTGGGAGCGCACCATTTGCAGTATATTTACGAGACCTATGACGGCACCTCCGAAGGGGCTCAGGAAGTGATCGAGAAGATCAAGAAGGGAAAACTTAATCTGGAGTCTTACGACAGGCTGTCAGAGTTTCTGGATATGTTTGATATCCTGAAGAAATACAATGTGGCAAAGGGAGACCCGCTGGGCGCAGATTACGATGAGATGGCAATCGATCTGGCGGACGGAAAGACCGCTTTCTGGTTTAACGGCAACTGGGCATGGCCGAATCTTGTGGAGGCAGGCGCAGAGAATGAGGATGAATATGGTTTCCTTCCTTATTTTATGAACAATGACGCGGATGATTTTGCGAACAGCCAAATTCAGGGCTCGCCGTCGAAGCAGGTAATGC
>CAZGVY010000202.1:0-3121 GCA_964529215.1 uncultured Mordavella sp.
TGGGGAATAGAAAATATAGATCCTATCTTGCAATTATTTGGCGACGTGTTATAATATACGTATGCAGATATGGTTCATCGGTAGAACGCTAGCTTCCCAAGCTGGAAAGGCGGGTTCGACTCCCGTTATCTGCTTTTTATTTTACATTAAACCCAGGCTTCCTCTGACTTTTTGCTGCATAGAAGCTGATAACAAAGGAAATACTCTATGTGTAGCTGAAGACGTCAGGAGGAGCAGGTTATGAATGAAATAAAAACAGATCTATTTCCAGAGGTTTTGCGTACGAAGGCAAAAAACAGACGGGAAAACGGTGAGAAAGATAAAAGAGAAAAAGGGAATATACAGAGTAATGCGGTCAAAGCTGCAGAAATAGCTGCAGCATCTGACGGACAGGAAGAAACAAAGAAATAATCATAGAAAATCAGGCGGTTAATTTTAAAATTATTTTTTGAAATAAACCCGCCTGATTTTCTTCTGAAATAAGATGAGCAGATTTATTTTTTGTTCCGGGATATGGGGATCTCCGGCGGCTGATATTTATATAGTGCGTCGTAAGCTTCCAGTTCCCCTTCATCTGAAGGCGCGGAAGGGATCAGCCCGGTGCAGTCCTGGGTAGAAGCGGCATTTGACAGGTAATCGTAGGAATCAATGATTCTCTGGTTTTCCGTTTCCGGTTTTTTCTGTTTTTTTAAATCTTTATCAGTACGGCAGTTTTGCTTGCTTTCATTTTCTCCAGTAATCATAGGAACCTCCATTGTGTTCGCTGCCGCAGACGGGTTCTGCAGACGCAGCAGTTTATAATATATTGACAGGGATAGGATGTATAGAAATGGTTGGTTTTATACATCCAGTTATGTTATATTTAAGATATAGATGGAAAATGCAGGAAAGAAGGATGATGATATGAAGGTAGCAGTTGATACGCATACGCATACAATTTCAAGCGGGCACGCTTATAATACGGTCAGGGAAATGGCATATATGGCTTCGCAGCTGGGACTGGAGGCTCTTGCGATTACAGATCATGGCCCGGCGCTTCCGGGAGGGCCGCATATATATCATTTCAATAATAATAAGGTACTGCCTAGGGAATATTATGGGATTCCGCTTCTTTTTGGGGTAGAGCTTAATATTATGGATGAGAAAGGAACGGTGGATCTGCCGGACGATCTGATAAAAGAACTGGATATTACAGTTGCAAGTATCCATAAAGAGTGTTATGGCAAAAGCAAAGGAATGGAGAAGAACACAGAAGCTTATCTGGAGGTGATGAAAAGAAACGATATCGAGATTATCGGACATCCAGATGACGGGCGCTTTGAAGTGGAGTATGAGGCACTTGTTGATATGGCAAAACAGACCGGGACACTGCTTGAGATAAATAATTCTTCTCTGAGACCAGGTGGATTTCGCTTGAATTCCCATGAAAATGCCCGCTATATGCTGGAATTGTGTAAAAAGGCAGATGTTATGGTGGTTCTTGGGAGCGATGCTCATGTGGATGCTGATATCGCTAATACAACGTATTCTTCTGAACTGCTTCAGGAAGTGGGATTCCCAGAGGAGCTGGTAGCCAATACCTCGTATCATAAACTGGTTTCTGTATTAAAAAGACGAAGGTGATCGTACGATACAAATTTCTATAACAATATCTATAGACTTCATAAATTTAGTGTGCTAAAATATACCATAACGGACATCAGCAGTCCGTTAAGTGTATACAGAAGATGTATTCTGATGCAAAGGAGATATATTATGAGTAAAAAGATCAGGACAGAAGCGGTAGACTATCTCTTTAAGGCTGTATTAAGTTTGAAAGATAAGGAAGAATGTTATACATTTTTTGAAGATATCTGTACGATCAATGAACTGCTTTCGCTATCGCAGAGATTTGAAGTTGCAAAGATGCTGAGACAGCAAAAGACGTATCTTGAAATTGCGGACAAGACTGGCGCATCGACGGCAACCATCAGCAGGGTGAACCGTTCCCTGAATTACGGAAACGATGGGTACGACATGGTGTTTGAGCGGATTAACGGAGGAGACAGCGAATAGCTGCCTCCTTTTTAAAAGCTATTTTTTCTTTTTGGTTTCTGCTCCCGGCATTTCATCGATTAATTTTTCTATTACCTGTTTTTTTACATAAACATCAAAAGCAAGACTGCAGATAAAGGAGAAATTCTGAAAGGTTTCCCGGTCTTCTTCTGGAATACCGGAAAATGTATCCAGGGAAGTTTTGTATATTCTTGCCATATCCTTAGCCATGGAATCGATCCTGGATTTTTCGAGTTTACAGACTTCTTCATAAATATCTGTCATTGAAACATCACTGCCGCCGCCAAAGTACTTGCTGGTAATCGGATCCAGGAGGGTTTCAATATCTTTAATAGAGAGGATATTTTTAAAGTAATAAATAAAAATGAGTGTTAAAATATGTTCTTTGGAATACTTCTTTTTGACCGGCGGCGGAAGCAGGTTATTCTTCGCATAATTATTGATCATGGTCTTGGTAAGGATCTTATCCTCCGGATACCGCTTGGTACGTTCCAGCCCCTCCTCCATAAAGGTAGTAACCTGATCCATATACAGATCAATATTTGGGATCTGGTCCGGCTTAATATAATCAATCCTGGAAAGGCTCTCCAGAATGCTGTTCAGCATGTTTTTTGAATCAATTGTCATAAATATCACCCCAATATAGCTATTATATAGTATTAAAAACCAGATATCAAGTATTTTCGTATTGCCCGCCTGAACGGTCAGCGGAGCCTGCGTTTGCCGAATACTGCGCAAGGATCTGGATCGTATCCTGCGGATGCTCGGGGCTGTGTTTGAAAAATGCGTAGAAATTTCCACGTATGAGAAAGGTGATGAGTATTTCTTTTTCCAGATCGTTTTCGTATTCCGGATGCCTGATGAGGATCTGTTCCCGGATAGCCTGCTCTAAACGGTCAACCATAGTGGTCTGCCGGTTCCCGGAAAAGAGGATCTGCAGCAGTGCAGTCTGAGACAGCATAGCTTTGCTGATTTCCAGTGTTGCCCGGCCAGGATTATCAAGGAGCGTATCGGGATGAGGAATCGAGCGGACGATATTATTGATCAGTTCGGTTTCCATGGATTC
>CAZGVY010000203.1:0-758 GCA_964529215.1 uncultured Mordavella sp.
ACACAGATCTTCAAAGGTCGTGTCCGGATATTCATAAAACGCCCACATAGCCTTTGCCGCGTCAATCGGCGAGCCGCCGCCCATGGATACGATCCAGTCCGGCTCAAACTTTCTCATAACTTCTGCGCCCTTCATAACTGTCTCTACAGACGGATCCGGCTCCACGCCTTCAAACAGTTCAACTTCCATACCTGCTTCTTTCAGATAAGACACGGCTTTGTCAAGAAAGCCCTGACGTCTCATAGAGCCGCCCCCTACAACCAGAATTGCTTTTTTGCCTTTGAGGTTTTTCAGCTCTTCCAGACAGCCTTTTCCATGGTATACGTCTCTTGGTAATGTAAATCTGCTCATAACTATATCTTCCTTCCTTTCTATGACCGGCGCCGGAGCCAGAAGTTATCTGCCCTGTAACGCCACGGACCACTCGTTATGACATACTTAACAGACTGCTATTGTCCGTTATGGTATACTTAACGGACTACTAACGTCCGTTATGGTATGCACTCGCGGTCTGTTTGTTATTTGTTTAACAATATTATAATCCCGCTTCTTTCAGGACGCAATCATTTTAAAAAAATAGATTGTACTTTTTACTGTACAATCTATTTTCTGCTGGTAAAACATATTTCACTCCAGGGTCAGTTCATAATTTCTGGTGGTAATACTGCTCAGCTTCCCTTTTCCATTTACCAGGACCGCTTTAAATATTGTAGAACCCTCCGGCATTGCAACAGGGCCGGTATACAATTCTGAATTTT
>CAZGVY010000203.1:768-3110 GCA_964529215.1 uncultured Mordavella sp.
TAGGGTCGCTGTCATCTAAGGTATAATATGCCGTATACCCTTCCGGGACAACAATCGAGATTTCTTTTGCCTCCTCATATTGTCCTGTAGACGGGGAAACCGCTGGCGCATCCTCTATTGGAAGTTCTACCGTATAAGTCTTCGTTACGGTAAGGCTTGGAATCTTTTTCTTGTTGACGGAAACAGCCTTGATTACATTTTCTCCCTCTGAAATCTGGATCGGCTCCTTATACTCGGTACGGGTGTCTGAATAGAAGGGGTCTGTCCCATCTGTCGTATAATATATCTTATCCTCAGGGCTTTCTAAGGACAATTGCTGGACATCCTCAAAGGGTTCTTCGTCTTCCAGGCTAAAATCCGGGGTTTCCGAAACGTACTCCGGCAGCTTGTCTGTCACATCAATCCTTGCTTCATCCAGTAGCAGGGGGATCTCTCCCTGCTGCTTCGTCTGCATATAGAAATAGAAGCATGCCTTATACACTTCAGGACTGTCAGAATATTTATCTACCGCATCCAGCATCATGGTTTCTGCCTTGTCCTCATCCTTCTGAGTCAGATAAAGCTCGATCAGTCCCTCATAAGCCTCTTCCCGCCGGGGATTCCGCTTTACAGCTTTTTCAAAATATGATTCAGCCTCTGCATATTCTTTCTTCTGCATGCTTTTATATCCTTTATTTACCTGGCCTTTATATGAAAATTGATAAAAGATCACGCAGAAGACCAGGATAACGACGGCAAGCATCCCCATTATGATAAGAGCACGGAGCCTCTTTTTCTTTTTCAGCGCCCGTCTGCGTTCCGCCTGCCGTTTTCTCTGCTCCGGAGTCATCGGGCGTTTCCCTGTATTTCCCGAAGGACGTCTTGTGCCGCCGGAAGTATTTCTCCCTGAGGCTGTATCTCTCCTTCTTCCATCTGCATTCGCATTGCGTCTTGCAACCGTTTCACTATTGATATGGCTTGTCCTTTGTTCTCTTCCGTCATATTCATAATGATCCAGAGGGGTCTCTGAACCATCAATAGATCCCTTTACCTGTGCAGCCAGTACATCATCCAGGGGATTGTAATCCGGAACCATACGGATATCCGCCCCGCATTTTACACACCTTAACGCCCCTTCCGGCATAACTGCACCACAACGTCTGCATTTCATATCTCAGGACACCTCCTATTTCACCGCTGCCTGAACACAATTATACATCAGCATGGCAATTGTCATCGGCCCCACTCCGCCTGGAACCGGCGTGATCGCTGATACTTTGTCCTTTACATCTTCAAAATCCACATCTCCGCAAAGCTTACCTTCTGAATTCCGGTGCATCCCCACATCAATGACTGCTGCACCGTCCTTTATATATTCGCTGGTAATATACTTTGGCTTCCCCATTGCCACCACAAGGATATCTGCTCTCCTGGCCACATTTTTTAAATCTGCTGTACGGGAATGCGTGACTGTCACAGTGCCATTTTCCCGCAGAAGCAGAATAGCCATGGGTTTACCCACGATATTGCTTCTGCCTATCACCACACATTCCTTCCCGGCAATCTCTATTCCAGAACGCTTCAGAAGCTGGATGATCCCTGCCGGGGTACAGGAAACAAATCCCGGTTCCCCGATACAGAGCCGCCCCACGTTCTCAGGATGGAACCCGTCCACATCCTTGTCCGGTGAGATCGTACGGATGATCACATCCGCATCGATATGATCCGGGAGCGGGAGCTGCACCAGGATCCCATTGACCCTGCTGTCCTCATTTAATGTTTCCACCAGGGCAGCCAGATCCTCCTGGGAGGTTGTTTCCGGCAGTTCATATGCCAGGGATTCGATCCCCACATATGCGCACGCCTTTTTTTTGTTTTTCACATAAACCGATGACGCCGGGTCGTTTCCCACCTGGATCACGGCAAGACAGATATGCTTCCCGTTTTCCTCCAGACTGGTCACTTTTGCTTTTAATTCCTCTTTGATCTCGGCAGATATTTTCTTTCCGTCAATTAACTGTGGCATAATCTACTCCTTCTAAAACAGGCCGGTGATCATTCCGTCCTCTGATACGTCAATCCCGTTGGCGGCCGGAACCTTCGGCAATCCGGGCATGGTCATGATCGCTCCCGTCAGTGCAACAACAAACCCTGCGCCGGCGCTTACATATACCTCCCGGATATGGATATCGAAATTCTCTGGACGCCCCAGTTTCTTAGCATCATCAGACAGCGAATACTGGTTTTTCGCCATGCAGACCGGAAGCTCTCCAAATCCAAGCTCCTGGATCTTATTAAGCTGCTTTTCGGCAGCAGGCTCGTAGACCACGCCTCTGGCTCCATATATTTCACGGGAAATGGTT
>CAZGVY010000204.1:0-3100 GCA_964529215.1 uncultured Mordavella sp.
CTTCTTGTGCTGATCATTGGTATTTCATTCTTCTCCCTCACTCTGAAACACACGGATGCTGAGGGTATTACAAGAACAGGATTAGAAGGCCTGAAGATTTATCTGATCCCAAGCTTTGAAGGCATGACGCTGAAAGGATTTTTCTCACTGCTTATGGACGCCGTGGGTCAGCTATTCTTTTCCATCAGCGTTGCCATGGGTATCATGGTTACCTATGGTTCTTACGTAAAGGACGATGTGAATCTGATGAAATCCATCAATCAGATTGAATTCTTTGACACACTGGTTGCCATGCTTGCCGGCCTGATGATCGTTCCCGCCGTATTTACCTTTATGGGTGTGGATGGTATGTCCGCAGGGCCGGGACTGATGTTTGTATCCCTGCCTAAGGTATTTGAAGCAATGGGCGGGATCGGTATCCTGATCGGGATCTTGTTCTTCCTGATGGTTACCTTCGCCGCCGTTACATCCTCTGTATCAGTCCTGGAGGCAATCGTATCAGGGATCATGGACAAATGGAAATTTTCCCGGAAGAAGAGCACGGCCCTGGCAACGGCTTACACGCTTGTTCTCGGCATTATCGTATGCCTGGGTTATAATATTTTCTACTTCGAATATGAACTTCCGAACGGCTCGGTAGCTCAGATCCTTGATATCATGGATTACCTGAGCAACAATATCATGATGCCGCTGGTTGCCATACTGACCTGTATCCTGATCGGATGGGCTGTAAAACCTCAGACAGTCATCGACGAGGTTACAAAAAACGGCTATACCTTCGGGCGGAAGGGATTATACATTGCTATGATCAAGTTTGTCACTCCAGTATTCCTGGTGATCCTGCTTCTGCAGTCTCTGGGTCTTTTCTAATAATATAAAGAGACTGCCCGGTATACCAGCCGGCATGATGGAATCCAAAAGTCCCCGGATCATCTGCAAATCCTGCAGACGGTCCAGGGACTTCATTTTATCATTCTTTCATTGCGGATAAACTTTCCTTAACCCTGCCTGTGCGGTAGGCTTCGATCAGTTCCTTCAATTCTTCGATGCGCTCCTGCATCCGTTTCCCGTTATCCGTATCTCCAACCAGCTGACGCTTCAGGTACTGCTGCACAATCACACGCCTGGATACGATATCCGTTTCCTCCAGGATCGCCGTCTCCGCTGACGCCAGCGGTTCATGGGAAGTCAGGGTAAGCCCATAAGAATTGTAGATCAGCGTATACCCTGCTATCCCCGTGGTTTTATGGTAAGGCTTTGAAAAACCACCGTCGATGATCAGAACCTTTCCCCCGCATTTCACCGGGTTTTCCCCCTCGCTGTGATGAACCGGCACATGGCCGTTGATGATATGTGCATATTCGCCTGAAAGGCCAAATTCACCCAGTACCAGCTCTGCTGTCTCCGGTATCTCAAGCCTGTCATAATAAGCGTTCTTCTGCTCTTTTCTGGCGGGTTTCTCCTTGATAAAATATCCTTCAAATGTGGCCATCTTATTACGTCCGAAAAGCGGCGATCCTGGCGCGCACCATAAAAACCACAGAATATCCTGCCCTTTTTTCTTTTCTTCCCTGTTCAGATCAAAAAAGGCGCGCCGTACATATTTCTCCAGAACATCATAGAGCTCCCTGCCCATGTATTCCTTTCCATATATATTCACCTTCTGAAGGCTGCCGTCTGCATTCATCGGCATACATGCATGGAATAAAAGATTC
Organism: uncultured Mordavella sp.; assembly: GCA_964529215.1. GTDB lineage: Bacteria > Bacillota > Clostridia > Lachnospirales > Lachnospiraceae > Claveliimonas. Next base: position 1,716 of record CAZGVY010000204.1, read on the forward strand.
CCGTTGTAGATCCGGTAAAGGCTCCCCCGTTTCAGCAGAAAGTCCACATGCTTCTGCAGCTTTTCGCTGTTCAGGAATGCCCACACCAGCTTATCGGTCACTTCCTGTTCCTTCTCCGTCAGGTCATAGGGATGCTCTCTGTCTATGGTTGGGAACGTACAGTCCACGAGAGGATATTCGGCCCCGTCTACCTCGATCTGTCCCTTTTCATAATCAATTTTATGCAGCAGTTTCCTGCTCTCCATACCGAATTCCGGATGTTCGTCAATCAGCTTCCCCTCCAGCTTAAACTGGATGATTGCAATTGCTTTGTGCATCTTCCTCTCCAGCAGTACCGACGGGCTTACCTCCGGCGACGGGTTTGCCCTGGAGTAAAAGGATCCTGGGATCATATCATCCGTATAGGTCTCCATCGCATAAGTTGCAAGCGGCATCATATTGATCCCATAGCCATCCTCCAGCACATCCATATTGCTGTAGCGGAGACAGATACGGATCACCGTCGCCACGCAGGCCGGCTGTCCCGCCGCCGCTCCCATCCAGAGGATGTCATGGTTGCCCCACTGGATATCCATGCTGTGATAATCCATCAGCCGGTCCAGGATCAGATGCGGATAAGAGCCCCGGTCAAAAATATCCCCTACAATATGCAGATGATCCACCACCATACGCTGGATCAGTTCACACATTGCAATGATAAAATTCCCCGCGCTCCCTGTTTCAATGATCGTCTGAATGATCGCCTCATAATACTGCCCCTTATCCAGGACTTCTGATTTCTCCGTGATCAGTTCTTCGATCACATAAGAATAATCGGCCGGCAGCGCTTTGCGCACCTTAGATCTGGTATATTTGGAAGATACCGTTTTGCAGATCTCGATCAGGCGGTATAAGGTCACCCGGTACCAGTCGTCCGTATCCAGCCCGTCCTTTTTAATTTCTTCTAATTTTTCCTGCGGATAATAGATTAAAGTTGCCACCGCCCGTTTATCGGCCATATCCAGTGTATGGCCAAACACATCGTCAATTTTCTTACGGACTGCTCCCGAACCATTTTTCAGCACATGAGAAAACGCTTCGTATTCACCATGGATATCCGACATAAAATGCTCTGTCCCTTTCGGCAGGTTAATGATCGACTGCAGATTGATGATCTCTGTGGAAGCCTTAGCGATCGTCGGATACAGTTCCGCCAGATAATCCAGATAGTTTTTTTCCTTCTTTTCCATAGAATCCTCCCAGTATTAAATCTAATTAAACTTTACCATTTTCTAACCTTTAAGTCTACTTTTTCCAGCTGTATAATTGAATTTTTCACTCTGATGTGATATATTTTTTCAGTAATTGTTTAACAGGAGGAATATCCAATGGTTAAAAAATGGAAT
>CAZGVY010000205.1:0-3095 GCA_964529215.1 uncultured Mordavella sp.
AACTGTGACAAGAACGTGCCGGGGCTTCTGATGGCGGCGGCAAGGATCAATGTGCCTACTATATTTGTCAGTGGAGGCCCCATGCTGGCAGGACGGGTACAGGGGAAGAAAACCAGCCTTTCCAGTATGTTTGAGGCGGTGGGAGCCAACGCGGCGGGCACATTGTCCGACGAAGGGCTTCTGGAATTTGAGAATAAAACCTGTCCTACCTGCGGTTCCTGCTCCGGTATGTATACGGCAAACAGTATGAACTGCCTGACGGAAGTACTGGGGATGTGACTTTGCGTAATCGGTACGGTACCCGCGTTTTATTCGGAACGGATCCGGCTTGCAAAAAAAGCTGGTATGCAGGTAATGGAGCTGCTTGAAAAGGATATCCGTCCAAGAGATATCATGACGGAGGACGCAATCTTAAATGCGCTGACCGTTGATATGGCGCTTGGATGTTCTACCAACAGTATGCTGCATCTTCCGGCAATTGCTCATGAGATCGGTATGGATTTTGAGATTGATTTTGCAAACGGGATCAGTGAAAAAACGCCGAACCTGTGTCATCTTGCACCGGCAGGCCCTACCTATATGGAAGATCTGAATGAGGCGGGCGGCGTGTACGCAGTGATGAAGGAACTGGATAAGCTTAAGCTTTTACATACTGACTGCATGACGGTTACAGGAAAGACGGTAGGAGAGAATATTAAGGATGCGGTGAACCGGAATCCAGAAGTGATCCGTCCGGTGGAGAACCCATATTCTGTTACCGGAGGCCTGGCAGTATTAAAGGGTAATCTTGCACCTGACGGCAGCGTTGTGAAACGTTCTGCGGTGGTGGAGGAGATGCTGGTACACGAGGGGCCGGCAAGAGTGTTCGAGTGTGAAGAAGATGCGGTCGATGCGATCAAGGGCGGTAAGATCGTGGCTGGAGACGTTGTGGTGATCCGTTATGAGGGACCGAAAGGAGGACCTGGTATGCGGGAGATGTTAAATCCCACCTCTGCCATCGCAGGCATGGGACTTGGCTCCAGCGTTGCGCTGATCACAGACGGACGGTTCAGCGGCGCATCCAGAGGCGCTTCGATCGGCCACGTGTCGCCGGAAGCGGCAGTAGGCGGGCCGATCGCACTGGTAGAGGAAGGCGATATCATTAAGATCAACATTCCGGAGCTGTCGCTGGAACTGGATGTATCAGATGAAGTGTTAGAAGAAAGAAGAAAGAACTGGCAGCCAAGGGAGCCAAAGGTTACGACAGGATATCTTGCAAGATATGCGGCGATGGTTACCTCGGGCAACCGGGGCGCGGTGCTTGAGATACCAAAGAATAATGGGTGAGAGAGGGTTATAGGATGCAGCTTACAGGAGCAGAAATTGTTGTAGAATGTCTGAAAGAACAGGGAGTAGATACCGTTTTCGGATATCCCGGCGGGTCGATTCTGAATGTATATGACGAGTTGTATAAACACAGGAATGAGATCACACATATTTTAACATCCCATGAGCAGGGGGCTGCCCATGCGGCGGATGGCTATGCCAGAGCTACCGGAAAGGTCGGCGTATGCTTTGCAACCAGCGGGCCGGGAGCTACCAATCTGGTCACCGGGATCGCGACTGCCTATATGGATTCCATTCCTGTTGTGGCGATCACATGTAATGTGGGAGTATCGCTTCTTGGCAAGGATAGTTTTCAGGAAGTGGATATTGCAGGAGTCACCATGCCGATTACCAAGCATAATTATATAGTAAAGGATGTAAAACAGCTTGCGGAGACGATCCGCAGAGCTTTTGTGATCGCAAAAAAGGGGAGGCCGGGGCCGGTTCTGGTGGATATCCCTAAGGATGTTACTGCGAATAAGGCAGAGTACCGGCGTGTGAAGATTGAACCGGTACTGCCGTCTGAGAGGATCAGTGAAACAAGATTAGATCATGCGGTAAAAATGATCGGGAAGTCTAAGAAACCATTTATCTTCATTGGAGGAGGAGGGGTGCTTTCCGGGGCATGGAAAGAAATCCGCGAATTTGTAAAGAAGGTAGATGCTCCGGTTACGGATTCACTGATGGGAAAAGGGACATTTCCCGGAACGGATGAGCTGTATACAGGCATGCTTGGCATGCATGGGACAAAGGCGTCCAACTATGGAGTCAGCGAATGCGACCTGCTGATCGTATTAGGAGCCAGGTTCAGTGACCGTGTGACCGGCAATGCAAAGAAATTTGCAAGCCGGGCGAAGATCCTTCAGTTTGATGTGGACGCAGCAGAGATGAATAAGAATGTGATCATCCATGAGGGGATCGTGGGGGATCTGAAGGTGTCTCTTTCCAGAATGAACCAGAAACTTACTAAGCAGAGCCATCCGGAGTGGATCGCAAGGATCCGGGAGTACAAGGAAAGATATCCGCTGGCGTATCCGCCGGAAGGCCTGACAGGTCCTTATATCATAGAGGAGATTTACCGCCAGACAAAGGGAGATGCCCTGATCGTTACGGAAGTGGGGCAGCATCAGATGTGGGCGGCTCAGTATTATAAATTTACGGAGCCAAGGACGCTCCTGACATCAGGCGGGCTTGGAACCATGGGGTATGGCCTGGGCGCGTCACTGGGTGCGAAGATGGGAAAACCGGAGAAGACGGTTATTAATATTGCCGGAGACGGATGCTTCCGCATGAATATGAATGAGATCGCGACGGCAGCCAGATACAATATTCCGGTTATCCAGGTAGTCATGAACAATCATGTGCTTGGAATGGTAAGGCAGTGGCAGACGCTGTTCTACGGACAGAGGTATTCGGCAACGGTACTGAACGATAAAGTGGATTTTGTGAAGCTTGCAGAGGCGCTGGGGGCGTCGGGGATCCGCGCTGGATCAAGGGAAGAATTCAGGGCGGCGTTTGAGAGGGCGCTTGCAATGGAAAGCCCGGTAGTGATCGACTGCCGGATTGATTCAGATGATAAGGTATGGCCGATGGTAGCGCCGGGGGCGCCGATCAGCGAAGCTTTTGACGAGGCAGACTTAAAAGAGAGAGAGACAGAAGTATAGGAAGCAGAGGTATATTGTCTATCATAGAGGGAGGAACAGAACAATGAGCAGAGTGTACAATTTTTC
>CAZGVY010000206.1:0-3076 GCA_964529215.1 uncultured Mordavella sp.
TGAATTACAACGGATATCCGGCGTCCATCTGTGTATCGGTAAATGAAGAAGTTGTGCATGGGATCCCAAGCAGTAAACGTATGATCAGAGAAGGCGATATCGTAAGCCTGGACGCGGGGGTAATCTATAAGGGCTATCATTCAGACGCGGCGAGGACGCATGCGGTAGGAGAGATCAGTAAAGAAGCAGCCGAATTAATTAAGGTAACAAGAGAAAGCTTTTTTGAGGGCATAAAATATGCAAAAGAAGGCAATCATCTATTTGATATTTCAAGGGCGGTCGGAAGGTATGCCGGAAAGTATGGATACGGAGTAGTCCGGGATCTGTGCGGGCATGGTATCGGGACGAATCTGCATGAGGCGCCGGAGATTCCGAATTATGAGGTGGCTAGAAAAGGAGTCCTGCTGAAGAAAGGTATGACACTTGCCATAGAGCCTATGATTAATATGGGCGGCTGGGAAGTTGACTGGCTTGATGACGACTGGACTGTGGTATCCAGGGACAGATCCCTGTCCGCTCATTATGAAAATACAGTGCTGATTACCGACGGCGAACCGAGGCTTCTGACACTGACGATGCAGCAGCGCTGAATAACAAAGTGAAAGTGGTAGTTGTTGAATGAATGATTGTAAAAAAGGAATGCTGGCAAGGTCAAAGGCAGGGCATGATGCAGGAAAGGTTTATATTATAATAGATACGGATGATGCATATGTATATTTAGCAGACGGAAAAATTAGAACTCTGGATAAGTTGAAAAAAAAGAAAAAAAAGCATGTGCAGTTAATAAACAGAAAATATGACATCACAGATGCAACGGATGCAGGTATTGTGAGGCTGCTTAAGATTTGGAACAGGGAAGAAGAGAAATAGGAGGAAGCATATATGTCAAAGGCTGACGTAATTGAAATTGAAGGAACTGTAGTAGAAAAATTACCGAATGCGATGTTTCAGGTAGAGCTTGAAAACGGACATCAGGTATTGGCTCATATCAGCGGAAAGCTTAGAATGAATTTTATTAAGATTTTGCCCGGAGACAAGGTAACGCTGGAGCTGTCGCCTTATGATCTGTCTAAGGGAAGGATTATTTGGAGAGATAAATAAGGTACAGCATACGAAGGAAAAGGTTATGGATGAAAGAGAAGAAGTGTGTCAAGGAACGCGGATGACAGAACAGCCGCAAAGGATGAAGGTTCAAGCCGGAGAGAAGCCGGAAGAGCTGGCTGTGGAACCGCAGGAGCTATCAGAAAAGACAGAGGAGGACTCGCAGGAAAAGAAAGATGATATTGGAGAAGGACATGAAAAGGGGGAAAAGCCTAGAAAGAAAAAGAGCTGCCTGGGCTGTCTTGGGAATATCATTATTGCTATCGCAGTGATTCTTTTGCTGATAAAGGGGCTTGAATTGCTTGGACGGCTGACGGCTCCGGAGGCTAATAACAGCGCTGCCACAAAGGCAAGGACTTATGAATTTTGGTATGGCAATATCGGAACAATTGATTTGGATGAGGATAAAAAAGTAGCATTGGGGAAGCGCGTGCTTCCGCTGCTGGATAAGTTCCTGCTGGAAGATGAGAAGTCCACGGTGGGGAATGATGAAATTAATACGCTTCTTACCACAGAGTATACGATGGACGATGAAGATACTCTGGCTGCATACACCGGGAGGAAGGTGAAGCTTACCGGGAAGGTCATTTATAAACAGGATGAGACTGTACAGCTTGCTACAGACGTAAATTTTGATCCAGATCTGGAAGGCGCAGAGTGGCCAAATCTTTTTCTGGACTGTAGCTGGGTGAAGGGGAAACCGGATATAGGTGATTGCATCGAAGCAGAGGGTATGCTAATCGTTGATCCATATGACTTTTCCCCGGAGGAGAGTTTCGGGGTTGAGGTTATAGTACGGGATGTAAAAAAAGCAGATTATCTTGCCCTTGGAGGCAACCCGGCAAATCTGTTTATGAATCAGGAAACAAAGCTGATTGCATCTGTAGAACAGAAAGGGGTGACGTTCGATGTTCTCGGGGCGTCCGTGGATGCGGCTACTGGAAGGGTATATGTGAAATATCAGGTATCTCTGGATGAGGAAAAGATGAAGTGGAGGGGGATTTACAACTTCGATATTTTTGCAGTAAAGGGGAGCTTAGGAACGACAGAAGTCTTTTGTGAAGATGCAGGCGGGAGCATGGGTGGCAGTTTTATAATTGAGGAAGAGTGGCCGGAGCTTGTGGCGCAGGTTGCACCGGGGGGAGATCAGATTTCAATTGTTATATGTGGTTATAAATATTATGAAGGGGGAGGAGAAATGGAAATGAATCCTGACGCTGAAATATTTATGAGGGTGGATATCCCAAGTGATGCCTGGACAATCGTAGGATAGGAAAAGGAATAGAAAATATTGTATTGACTTATGCGTAATCCTGGTGCTATAATATATGGGCATGTTTCCGGGCATTTTTATGCACAAAAACGCTGAAACCGCGGCAAAACCGGCGTTAAACGGAACTATGCATCGTAAGGAAAAGGCAAAGCAATGGATGAAAGGAGGATCTCTCATGAAGGTTAGATCATCAGTAAAACCAATTTGCGAAAAGTGCAAAGTAATTAAAAGAAAAGGAAGTATTCGCATTATTTGTGAAAATCCAAAGCATAAACAGCGTCAGGGATAGGCAAAGTTTATGAACAAATCAGGCGGCTGATAGCCGATACGTAAGTACAGGCTGTTTTAAATATACAAGGAGCACCTGTAGCCGGTGGGATCCTCGTATATTGCTTCTAATGCCGGCCCGTCATTACCGGGGCTGTATTGCCCGGTGGCCGGAAAGGACGTGATACCGAACACGTCTGGATGATAAGCAGTAAGCTTAGGGAAGACTTCGCTAACTGCCGGAGCAGAGGAAGTTCCTTACACTAGGCTCGTGAAAAACCTCGCCAAGTGAACAGGAACGACTCTTCGCAGTAAGCTCAAAATGACTTCGCTAACTGCTCAGTAGTCCCTATTAAAGACAATGTAACTAATATTTTTTAGAAAATGGAGGAAAATCACATGGCTCGTATAGCAGGTGTAGACTTACCAAGAGAC
>CAZGVY010000207.1:0-3029 GCA_964529215.1 uncultured Mordavella sp.
CGTTGAAAGCGTTAAAAAGAGCAGGAATGGCAGGGGAATGCCAGTCCTGCTCTTATACTGCTGAAGACAGGCTTGCAGTGAAGTGGAACTGGTACCGGTATTATGAAAAATGATAAGTTTCATGAGCCAGATCGTAATGTTCCCTTTTGGATAACCAGTGCAGCAGGAACCGTTCAGCCAGGCTGCCGTGAAAGACGGCCTCTTTTGCTTCTTCCAGGGTATACCATGCGGCATAATCAACTTCCGGGGTGACGCCGCTTAAATCGCTGGAATCTGCCATGCAGGCAAAATTGAGCATCAGGGTATTGCTTTTTTCATAGTATTCGCTCCGGTTGAAACAACAGCTGACCACATTCAGGCCGGTTTCTTCACGGACTTCTCTTTTAAGGGCATGTTCGGCATATTCGCCTTTGTTCACATATCCGGCTACCAGGATATTGCGGTCTTTTCCGTATTGCTTGATGAGCAGGATTTTTCTGGCGTCCGGCGTATAGACGATCATGCTGACTGCAACATTAAAGGTAGGGAAGCGAAATGCCCTGCAGGATTTGCAATAAGGGACCTCACCTTCGTTTTCTAAGTGTTTTTTCACTAGTCTGGTTCCGCATTCGGTACAGTATGACATAATGTTTCCTCCGTAAGGTGTTATAATATCTGTCAGATAATATATCATTTTTTTGTGGAAACTGCAATGAGGAAGGGGTTTTCATTGCGGCAGGAAAAGATGCCTGTTATACTAATGAAAGGGTCGTGAGGTGTGAAACGCAGAGCAGCCCGCAGATGAAAAAGACCGTATGGAGTGTGAATATGAAGACACTTGAGGAATATTATAATAAATTTAATGAAGATAAGCGTCTGGACAGCCGTCACGGGCAGGTAGAGTTCCGGACGTCAATGCGTTATATCCGCAGGTATTTGGGAAAAATTGAGGAAAAGACGGGAAAAGAGAGAGCCGGGATCCGTATCCTGGATATAGGCGCGGGGACGGGGCGTTATAGTATTGCCCTGGCGGGGGAAGGATATGACGTATCGGCAGTAGAACCTGTGAAACATAATCTGGGCAGGCTTAAGGCCAAATCCGGACAGGTGAAGGCTTATCAGGGAAATGCGCTGAAACTCAGGAGATTTGATGATGAAAGCTTTGACATGGTGCTTTTGTTTGGCCCGCTGTATCATTTGAAAAGTGAAGGTGAAAAGCTTACTGCCTTCAGAGAGGCAAAGAGGGTTCTGAAACCAGAAGGATTTCTCCTGGCTGCTTATATTATGAATGAATTTGCGGTTATAACTTATGGATTCAAGGAGAGGCATATTAAGGAATGCCTGGGGACAGGAATGCTGGATGAGAGCTTTTGCTGTACAGAGAAGGGAAATGAGCTGTACAGTATGGTGAGGCTTGAGGATATTGAAGCCCTGAACAGGAAGGCCGGGCTAAAGCGGATCCAGATCGTTGCAGCGGACGGCGCCGCAAATTATATACGCCCATTTCTGAATGCGCTGAATGAGGAGGAATTTGAATATTTCCTGGAGTATCACCTGGCAACCTGCGAGCGCATGGATCTGATGGGCGCGTCGGGGCATACGGTGGATATTTTAAGAAAATAAAAGGAGAGATAAAAAGGATGTATGATGTGATTATTATCGGAGCCGGGCCGGGAGGCATTTTTTCGGCATATGAATTAACAAAAAGACGCCCGGAACTTAAAATAGGGATATTTGAAGCGGGAAACAGCCTGGAAAACCGTAAATGCCCGATCGACGGGGACAAGGTGAAGTCCTGCGTACACTGCAAGAGCTGCGGGATCATGAACGGATTTGGCGGGGCGGGAGCATTTTCGGATGGGAAATATAATATTACAAATCAGTTTGGCGGAACGCTGCATGAATATATTGGAAAAAGAAAAGCCATTGAACTGATGGAATATGTGGATAAGATCAATCTTTCCCACGGCGGAGAGGGAACCAGGCTGTATTCGACTGCGAATACCGAGCTGAAAAAGGTCTGTCTTCAGAATGACCTGCATCTTCTGGATGCTTCTGTGCGCCATTTGGGGACTGATATTAACTATGTGGTTTTAAAAAATTTATATGAGAAATTGAAGGATAAAGCAGATTTTCATTTTATGACGCCGGTGGTCCAGGTGCTGAAAAGCGGGGATGGATATGAGGTGCATACAAAGGATCAGGTTTATACATGCAAAAACTGTGTGATCTCTGCCGGCAGAAGCGGAAGCAAGTGGATGGAGGGCATTTGTAATACCCTGGAGATCCCAACCAGATCAAACCGTGTGGATATCGGCGTAAGGGTCGAGCTTCCGGCAGAGGTTTTTGCACATCTGACAGACGAGCTGTATGAGAGTAAGATCGTGTACCGCACCGAAAAATTTGAAGATCTTGTACGGACCTTCTGCATGAATCCAAGGGGTGTTGTAGTGAACGAAAATACCAATGGAATTGTCACGGTAAATGGCCACAGCTACGAGGATCCCGCCCTGCATACGGAGAATACGAATTTTGCACTTCTGGTATCAAAGCATTTTTCCGAACCTTTTAAGGATAGTAACGGCTATGGGGAGAGTATCGCGAAACTCTCTAATATGCTTGGCGGCGGTGTGATCGTGCAGCGGTTTGGCGATCTGATCCGGGGAAGAAGGAGTACCGGAACAAGGATTGCGGAGAGCTATGTCGTACCTACGCTTACCGCTACGCCGGGAGACCTTAGCCTGGTGATGCCCAAAAGGATCCTGGACGGGATCATTGAGATGATCTACGCACTGGATAAGATCGCTCCGGGAACGGCGAATGACGATACGCTGCTTTATGGTGTAGAGGTCAAATTCTATAACATGGAAGTGGAGATCGATAATAATCTGGAAACCAGGCATAAAGGGCTGTTCGTGATCGGGGACTGCAGCGGCGTAACCCATTCGCTGTCCCATGCGTCTGCGAGCGGTATCTGGGTAGCCAGATATCTTGCAGGGCAGACCGGATAAACGGTTATTCTAGATATTAGGCCAGAGCTGTGGTATACT
>CAZGVY010000208.1:0-2999 GCA_964529215.1 uncultured Mordavella sp.
TGAATGAGAATGTAAAGAAACTGCTGGCAGAGAGTATGTGGGATCTGGCGACCTGCGTGGGCAATGAGCCGAATGTCGTACCTGTGGCATTCAAAGACGTAACAGAAGACGGGAAACTGGTTGTAGGGGATGTATTCCTTGAAACCACGCTGAACAACCTGAAAGCAAATAACGGAAAAATTGCCATCTCCGTATATGACGCGAAGTCACTGGAAGGATACCAGATCAAGGGTACTGCAGAGTATGTGACGGAGGGCGCTGTTGTTGATACATTTAAGGCTATGGTGGAAAAGATGTTTGGCGGTGCGGCAACTGCAAAGGGGGCATTGATCATTACGCCGGAAAAGGTTATTGTGACTACTCCTGGGGCGGATAACAAGAAGGTTCTGTAAGGCAGAAAAATACGGCGGGTGCAGAGTGTTGGGAGATGCTCTGTACCCGTTTTGCGTATTGTATAAACAGCCGTTTGGTGATTCTTCATACGATAAACCGTGTTGCAGATCAGTACGGTGACAGGAGGAGAATGTGAAAGTGAAAGCCTGTATTAATCCGGAAAAATGTATTGGGTGTGGAGCCTTTCTTTGGGAAAGCCGGAACGCTGAAACGTGTGGTCGATATTCGTGGTCAGCACAAAATAGTCCTTTCCGGACAGAAGCTCCAGCAGTTTCCGGTGGGTGTCTTTTGGGATTTCCTCATAGCGGTTGATCCACGCCCACCGTGACCAGTAGGCCCACCGTTCCTCATAGGTTTCAAAATCTGCAAAACAGCCTGTATACATATCTGTCATACCGTATTTTTGTACGAAATCGCCAAAATGCTTTTTCAGGCGTTTACCGGCAAAGTCATACCCGGCGGAAGCGGAGAGGCCGCTCCCGGCGCCGATGATCACAGCATCGGACCGCTCAAAGGCCAGGCGGAGTTTTTTCAGTTCATTTTCATAGTCCCCCGTTGTGCCGGTGACAATGTTTTTATCATATGGGTTCCTCCTTTATCTTTTTCCTGCCAGCAGTATATTCTTTCCACTGCTTATCTGCAATATATTCATAAATTTATTAGCCACTATTCTTTTTGATAGTTACTTGATTTTTGGTAGATATGAAGGAATAATGATATAGGGATGACCAGAAAAAGAATGAGTTGAGGTGATTGTATGTATAAGCCAAAATTAGATAAGGATATCCGCTGCCCGCTGGAATATGGGCTGGATGTGTTTGGGGGAAAATGGAATTCCCGGATCATCTGTGTGCTGGCGGAAAAAGAGACCCTGCGGTATAGTGAACTGCGCAGTGAGCTTACCAATATCACGGATGCAGTCCTTGGCGCTTCATTAAAAGCGTTGATGAAAAACGGGATGATAAACCGCCAGTCCTATGATGAGATCCCGCCCAGAGTGGAATATTCCCTTACGGAAAAGGGGCTGTCTGTTGTGCCGATCCTGCAGAGTATCTGCCAGTGGTCGGGTGCCTACCATAAGGAAGATACGGAAAATGTCATGCCGCACTGCCAGAAATGCGATTATAACGGCGGTGGGAGATAGCGGCTGCAGGGCTGCAGTTCGGGAGGAGTGCATGAGGCTGATGCGGGAGCAGGGATTTGAAGAGCCTGTGGGACGGTTTTTGTCCAGCTCTCCCTGGGGCTGAATTCTTTTATTTCAGCACAGGGCTTTTCCGGGATCAGTATGCTGACCGTTTTGATTGGGGCGGCATTGAACTGTATTTTAGACCCGGTGTTTATTTATCTTTTCCATATGGGGGTAAAGGGGGCGGCGCTTGCGACGGTTGTCAGCCAGTGTGTGTCTTCCGTATGGGTGACGGCCTTTTTATGTTTCGGAAGGAGCGTGATACGGCTGCGCAGGGGGATGATCCGTATAACCAAATTTCCAGAACGGTAGGTTTAAGTTAGTGATTTGCAAGCATTAAAATAATCAATTAGTATATCAAAACGTCTGCTTTTTTATATATTTAAAAAATTTGACAAAAGTAAAGAGACACAATAAAATAAAGTTGTTTAAGTAAAAATTAATTAACTATGTTGAAGGCAAAGAGGGATGAATATGTCAAAAGCAGTTAAATTGTCAGATATAGGTGAGAGACTGAATGTGAGCGCGGTAACTGTCTCAAAGGCATTGTCAGGACAGAAAGGTGTAAGTGATGAGCTGAGGCAGAAGATTATTGAACTGGCGGATGAACTTGGCTATAAAAAGACGACAAAGACGGAAGAAAGGCAGAATTATACGATAGGTGTTGTGGTTGCGGAGAGGTATCTCGTTGAAGGACAGTCTTTTTACTGGAAGTTGTATCAGGAGATTTCCCGGCGGGCGGTTGCGGTGAATTGCTTTGCAATCCTGGAGGTTATTACGCACGAGATGGAGAGAGGCAATGTACTTCCAAAGATTGTAACGGAGAAGAAAGCGGACGGGATTATTCTGATGGGAGCTTTTAAAATGGCATACGCGGGATATTTGGACAGTATGATCCGGATGCCTTTTATTTCATTGGATACGCCGGGATACTCGGATTCCTGCGATTGCGTGGTGTCAAATAATCTGATGGGTGGCTATAAAATGACCAATTATCTGTTTGAGATGGGGCATACCAAGATTGGATTTGCGGGTACAAGGCTTGCAACTAACAGTATCAACGACCGGTATCTGGGGTATCTCCGTTCCCTGATGGTACATGGAATAGACAGCCGGAAGGACTGGGTTATTGATGACAGGCACAGAGATACTGGGCAGATTGATTCGGAAGAGAAGTTCCGGCTCCCAGAGGAAATGCCTACGGCATTTTTCTGCAATTGTGATATAACTGCGCTTGCGTTGATACATAAACTGGAAGACATAGGGTACCAGGTGCCGGAGGATATTTCTGTGGTGGGATTCGATAATTATGTGCCGGATCAGTTTGAGGATATTGGGATTACGACCTATGAGATACGGGGAACGGAGATGGCAAGGCGGGCGGTGCATATCCTGACCCATAAATTAAGAAATGAGAATT
>CAZGVY010000209.1:0-2993 GCA_964529215.1 uncultured Mordavella sp.
GGTTTCGAGACTCTGACAGAAGCAGGCTATGATCCGAGGAACGCATATTTTGAGTGTGTACATGAGATGAAGCTGATTGTAGACCTGATCTATGAATCAGGCTTTGCGGGCATGAGATATTCTATTTCAAATACGGCTGAGTATGGCGATTACATTACCGGACCAAAGATCATTACTGAAGATACCAAGAAGGCCATGAAGAAGATCCTTTCCGATATCCAGGATGGTTCTTTTGCAAAGGAATTTCTGCTTGATATGTCTGCGGCAGGCGGGCAGGCTCACTTCCGGGCTATGAGGAAACTTGCGGCAGAGCATCCGGCAGAGAAGACTGGTGAGGAAGTAAGAAAGCTGTACAGCTGGAGTGATTCTGACAAGCTGATCAATAATTAGTATCATACAGACTGCAGGTGGCTTATGAAGAATTTAAAGAGGATCCCATTTGAACATCTATATAATTGCCGTGATCTGGGCGGATATGCCTGCAAGGGCGGCATGATCGGCTGGCACAGGCTGTACCGTGGGGAATCGCCGGACAGTCTTACGGCGGCGGAGTGGGAAATGATGGGTAGAATGGGGGTGCGCACCGTTATTGACCTCCGTTCCCCGATGGAGCAGAAGTGGGCGCCTTATGAAACGCCGGATGGGATCTTAAGGATCTCCTATCCGCTGCAGCAGTATGAACTGCAGCAGAATGCCGGGAAGGAAATGAGTAAAGACGAACTGGTTAAGATGGCGAAGCTGTCTTTTGGAGAGAGCCTGACGGCCGGGTATGCGAAAATGATCAAGGATGCGCCGGAGCGGATGGTTTACCTGCTGCAGACGATAGCAGAAAGGCTTCCGGCGGGTGCGGTATTCTATCACTGCTCGGCGGGGAAGGACAGAACGGGAGTGCTTTCAGCGGTGATCTGCCTGCTGTGCGGGGCAGATCCGATGGATATTACAGCAGATTACCAGGTATCGTCCTCCTATCAGAAAATCAGCCGGATGTACGAAATGATCCCGGAGGATCTCCGCAGCTATATGGCGGCTCCGCCGGAAACTATGGAAGGATTTTTGAAAAAGGCGGCGGAGGAAAATTATATAGGGCTTCTTATGGAGCATGGACTGACGGCAGAAGATATCGGTAAACTGAGAGATAATCTGATAGAACCCCTGTTGTAACAGATGAACAGAAATAAATTCTGCCGAAAAAACATCCAAAAGCAATGAAATGCTTGTGCATTTTTCCCAATATGTGTTATAATGAAATTAATGAAAAAGGGTTATTCTTAAAAGAACGGACATATTGGATAACCTGAGACATATAAGGGAGGTAAGTCATATGGATAAGCAATTCATGCAGGAGATGGAGGATCTTCGCATGCGGAAGAATCCAAAGGTACGCATTAAGATTATGAGAGGGCATTTCGCGACCAGTAATTCGCATCTGAATACATATATTGATATGTCTACGGTCAAGACCAGGCATAACAATGCCAGAGAGGTTGCGAAGGAACTGGCGGACGCATACCTGAACACGCCGATCGACTCTATCGTGTGCCTGGATGATACGAATGTTATCGGTGCATTTATTGCAGAGATCCTGGCGGATGAGAGTCATTATTCTATGAATAAGGGGAAGAATATTTCCGTTATTTCTCCGGAATATGATGCTTTGGGACAAGTGATGTTCCGGGACAACCAGCAGAGGATGGTACGCGGGATGAATGTACTGGTCCTTGCTGCTTCGGTCACGACGGGTAAGACGCTGAAACATGCGGTGAACTCCGTAAATTATTACCGTGGCAATCTGGCGGGGGTATGCGCGATCTTCAGCGCTGCCAGCAAGATCGGGGATATGGAGATCAAGAGGCTTTTTACAGGAAGCGACCTGCCTAATTATGAAGCGTATCATACGGCGGACTGCCCGATGTGTAAACGGGGAGAACGTATAGAGGCGCTTGTTAACAGTTATGGATATTCAAGGCTGTAGATCGTTACCGCCGGAAGAAGGATAAGGAAGGACGCCTGCCATTTAGGAGGTCCTTCCTTTTTTGAAAAAAGATCTGTGAAAAGGGAGATGTGGGATGGAATTTTACTGGATGAATGAAAGTACGGTCACAAAGGACGGCGGCCAGATCAGGATCTATGCGCCGGAAGGCAGCGATATATTCTGCAGTAACGGGGAAGCGGGGGAGGATGCGGCTCCGGGGACGGTTTGCAGCGCTCCATTTTATTATACGGAAGTAACGGGCAATTTTGTGATGAGGGCAAGGGTATCGCTTGAGTTTGTTACAACCTTTGATTCCGCCTGTATCATGGTATGGCAGGATGAGACGCACTGGGCGAAAGCCTGTTTTGAAAAGACAGAGTATGATACGCACGCGGTGGTCAGCGTGGTCACGAAGGAGTTTTCAGATGACGCCAACGGCTGTAATGTGGAAGAAGATAAGGTGTGGCTGCAGATTTCCAGACGCGGAAGCGAGTTTGCATTTCATTATTCTATAGACGGTGAGAAGTACTATATGATGCGTTTCTTTGTTCTTCCGGCAGGAGAGACCATCAGAGCCGGACTGTTAGCACAGGCGCCGCAGGGTGAGGGAGGCGTAAGGATATTTGAAAACTGGTCCATTGAAAAGAAGACGGTAGAAAATATCCGTATGGGCAGATAATAAAGAATCAGAAAAAGACATCCATCATGACGGAAATGGATGTCTTTTTTTGATTCTTTATGGATTAAGCAATTCCGTTTACAGCCTTTGATAAACGGGCAATCTTCCTTGAACAGGTATTCTTGTGGTAAACACCCTTGGAACCAGCCTTGCTGATCTCAGCAGTGGCAGCCTTCAATGCAGCCTGTGCAGCTGCGGCGTCTTTAGCAGCAACAGCAGCTTCCACTTTCTTAATGCTTGTCTTTACCCGGGATCTGATTGCTTTATTTCTTGCAGCCTTTGTCTCGTTTACTAAAATTCTTTTCTTTGCAGATTTAATGTTAGCCAATTTGTCCACCTCCG
>CAZGVY010000210.1:0-2969 GCA_964529215.1 uncultured Mordavella sp.
TGTAACATGCAACTGTGGAAACACATTTGTGACAGGTTCTACAAGTGAAGATATTCATGTGGAGATCTGCTCAAAGTGCCATCCATTCTACACAGGCCAGCAGAAGGCTGCCAAGGCCCGCGGACGTGTAGATAAGTTTAATAAGAAATACGGATTGGACAAATAAACTGACAGGCACAGGGTTGGGATTTTCTGAAATCTCAACCTTTTCTGTTGTAAAGCATGTGATAAAACAGTCCGGGAGGAACCGGGACAAGCTGCAGATGAGGGATAGGATAATGAAATCTTCAAATATTGGCGGTCAGGATGTGATGGAAGGTATCATGATGAAGAACAAAGACGATTATGCGGTGGCTGTGAGAAAAGCAGACGGGGACATAGTTGTGAAAAAAGATACCTGCAGCAGTGTGGTGAAGCGTTATACAGCGCTGACAAAGATTCCCTTTATCAGAGGGGTTTTTAATTTTATAGATTCGATGATACTTGGCATGAAGACGCTGATGTATTCGGCTTCATTTTTTGAAACGGATGAGCCGGGACCGGAGGATGCAGTTCCGGCCGGAGACATGGAGAAGGAAGCAAAGAAGGAAGAACTTATGATGACGGGTACGGTTATCCTGTCAGTGATCCTGGCGGTTGGGATATTCATGGTGCTTCCGTATTTCCTGTCAAGCCTTTTGAAAAGTATTGTTCCTTCCTATTATATGAGAACATTGATAGAAGGGATCGTAAGGATCGGGATTTTTGTTGGGTATGTTCTTTTGATCTCCAGGATGGAGGATATCCAGAGACTGTTTCAGTATCATGGGGCAGAGCATAAATGTATCAACTGTATCGAGCACGGCCTTCCGCTGAATGTGGAGAATGTGCGTACAAGTTCCAGGCAGCATAAACGCTGCGGTACCAGCTTTTTGTTTTTTGTGCTGCTGATCAGCGTCTGCCTGCTGTGCATAATAAGGGCGGAATCCCCGGTCATGCGGGTGGTGATCCGGATCGCCCTGCTTCCGGTCATTGCAGGGATTTCCTATGAAGTATTAAAGCTTGCGGGGCGCAGTGAGAATTTTTTTGTCAATCTGCTCAGCAGACCTGGGCTTGCGATCCAGAAGCTGACGACAAAAGAGCCGGACGATAGTATGATCGAGGTTGCGATACAGGCGGTGGAGGCTGTTTTTGACTGGGAAACATTTGAAAAGGAGAATTTCAGGACCGGATGCGAGCCGGAGGAAACATGAGGAACCATAGCATATGAACCTGAGAGAAGCCAGAAAATTAGGCGAAGGGTATTTGAGAGAAGCAGGAATTGCCGATGCCCTGACAGATGCGCGCCTTTTACAGGAATGGGTGATGGGGATCTCTATGGCGGATTACGCGCTGGATCCGCTGCGCCCGATGCCGGAGGAACAGGAACGGGCATATATGGAGCTGATCGGCAGGCGCTGCAGGAGGATCCCTCTGCAGCATCTTACCGGGGAACAGGAATTTATGGGATTATCGTTCCGGGTAAATCCGGATGTGCTGATACCAAGACAGGATACGGAGCTTCTGACGGAGGAAGCATTATGCCGGCTCCGGCCGGGAATGTCTGTGCTGGATCTGTGTACAGGCTCCGGGTGCATTATTATCAGCCTGGAACAGATTGGAAAGACGCGGGGGTGCGCGGATGAGACGAATATATTTACAGGAAGTGATATTTCCCCGGCAGCGCTTCTGACGGCGGAGGAAAATGCCCGCCTTCACGGGGCGGAGGTATCTTTTGTGGAAAGCGACCTGTTTGAAAGGCTGACGGGAACCTATGACATGATCGTATCAAATCCGCCGTATATCCGGACCGCGGAGATTGGGACGCTGGAAGACGAGGTCCGGCTCCATGATCCGGTCCTGGCGCTGGATGGTAAGGAGGACGGGCTGTTTTTTTACCGGAGGATCCTGAAAGAGGCAGGGAAATATCTGAAAAGGAAAGGTCTTCTCCTGCTTGAGACCGGAGCGGATCAGGGAGAGGAAGTGGCCGGACTGATGGAGGAAGCTGGATATGGGGAAATTCACATACAGAAAGACCTTGCAGGGCTTGACCGGTTATTGACCGGACGGTATGATAAATGAATGGATATAAATGGAATTAAATGATAGATTGTTTTTGTACTAAGACAGTATGACAGGAGGAAAAAGAAATGTTTGACAAATTAGAAGATCTGCTCATTCGTTTTGAAGAAATTCTAAGTGAACTGCAGGAACCAGATGTAGTCAATGACCAGAACCGGTTCCGCAAGCTTATGAAGGAACAGAATGATCTGACTCCGATTGTTGAGGCGTATAAAGAATATAAGAAATGCAGGCAGGCAATTGAGGACAGCGTTGCTATGCTGGAGGAAGAATCGGATGAAGAGATGCGGGAACTGGCGAAGGAAGAATTGAACGATTCCAAGGCCAGAGTAGAGGAACTGGAACAGAAGCTTAAGATTTTACTTTTGCCGAAGGATCCGAATGATGATAAGAATGTCATAGTTGAGATCCGTGCGGGAGCCGGCGGCGACGAGGCGGCTCTTTTTGCAGCGGAGATCTACCGGATGCTGGTACATTATGCAGAGGGCAGGCGCTGGAAGACGGAGATGATCTCCCTGAATGAGAACGGGATCGGGGGATTTAAAGAATGTGTATTTATGATCAACGGGCAGGGAGTTTATTCCAGATTAAAATATGAAAGCGGGGTACACCGGGTGCAGCGTGTTCCGGAAACGGAGAGCGGCGGCCGTATCCATACGTCTACAGTAACTGTGGCAATTATGCCGGAAGCAGAGGAAGTGGACGTTGTAATTGATGAAAAGGATATCCGTATCGATGTCATGCGTGCATCAGGTAACGGCGGCCAGTGCGTCAATACCACAGACTCAGCTGTGCGCCTTACCCACTATCCCACAGGAATCGTAATTTACAGCCAGACAGAGAAGTCGCAGCTTCAGAATAAGGAAAAG
>CAZGVY010000211.1:0-2946 GCA_964529215.1 uncultured Mordavella sp.
GATGCAGCCAGAGAAGCTGGATTGAATTTCTAGAAGGAGGAGCACACATGAAACAAGAACGTATTGATGCTGGTTCATTAGAATTGACAGAAAAAGTAGTATCAATCAAACGTGTTACCAAGGTTGTTAAAGGTGGCCGGAATATGAGATTCACAGCTTTAGTGGTTGTCGGCGATGGAAACGGCCATGTTGGTGCAGGTTTAGGAAAAGCGACAGAGATCCCGGAGGCGATCCGCAAAGGGAAAGAAGATGCTGCAAAGAAGCTTATTTCTGTTGCATTAGATGAAAATGGAAGTATTACCCACGATCTGATCGGCAAATTCGGAAGCGCTTCCGTATTGCTGAAGAAGGCGCCGGATGGTACTGGAGTTATTGCCGGCGGCCCGGCACGTGCCGTTATTGAGATGGCAGGTATCAAGAATATCCGTACAAAATCTCTGGGATCAAACAATAAACAGAATGTTGTTCTGGCTACGATTGAGGGTCTGAAAGAAGTTAAAACTCCAGAAGAGGTAGCTAAGCTTCGTGGGAAATCCATTGAAGAGATCTTAGGCTAGAGGAGGTAGATCAGGATGGCAAATTTAAAAATCACATTGGTAAAATCTACGATCGGCGCTGTGCCGAAGCATAAGAAGACCGTAGAGGCACTTGGACTTAAGAAGCTGAACAAGACAGTTGAGCTTCCGGATAATGCAGCTACAAGAGGTATGATCAAACAGGTACAGCATCTGGTAAAAGTAGAAGAAGCATAAGAATAAAATCAAGCAAGGAGGTGTTACGATGGACTTATCTAATTTAAGGCCAGCTGATGGAGCAAAACAGAGTGATAACTTCAGAAGAGGACGTGGACACGGTTCTGGAAATGGTAAAACTGCCGGCAAGGGACACAAAGGCCAGAAGGCCCGGTCAGGGGGCACAAGGCCAGGTTTCGAAGGCGGCCAGATGCCATTGTACAGAAGGATTCCGAAAAGAGGCTTTACAAACAGAAATTCCAAGACGATCGTTGGAGTTAATATAAGCGCTCTTGAAAGGTTTGACAATGATACAACGGTTTCAGTGGAGACATTGATCGAAGCAGGGATCGTTAAAAATCCAAGAGACGGTGTAAAGATTCTTGGAAATGGTGAATTGACAAAAAAACTTACAGTTCAGGCGGATGCATTCAGCGCAGGCGCCGTGGCTAAAATTGAGGCTCTTGGTGGAAAAGCAGAGGTGATCTAATGTTCAAAACAGTTCGACGGGCATTTCAAATTGAGGATATTCGCAAGAAAATCTTTTATACATTTTTAATGCTGATTGTAATCCGGCTTGGTTCACAGCTGCCAACACCAGGCGTAGATCCGAACTATATAAAAGACTTTTTTGCACAGAATACGGGGGAAGCGTTTAATTTCTTTAACGCTTTCACCGGAGGGTCTTTTGAACAGATGTCGGTATTCGCTCTGAGTATTACGCCATATATCACATCCTCCATTATCATGCAGCTTCTGACGATCGCAATTCCGAAGCTGGAAGAGATGCATAAGGAAGGTGAAGACGGAAGAAAGAAGATTGCGTCATTTACAAGGTATCTGACCGTTGCGCTGGCGCTGATGGAGTCTACGGCGATGGCTGTCGGCTTTGGCCGTCAGGGTCTTTTGGTTGAATACAACTTTGTAAATGCAGCGATCGTAGTACTTACGCTTACCGGCGGTTCTGCATTTCTGATGTGGATCGGCGAGCGTATCACGGAAAAAGGTGTGGGAAATGGTATATCTATTGTTCTTGTGATCAATATTATTTCCCGTATACCAAGTGATATGGCAACGCTGTTCGAACAGTTTGTAAAAGGGAAAAGTATTGCGAAAGGCGGGCTTGCGGTTATTATCATCCTGGCTATTATTTTGCTGCTTGTGCTGCTTGTCGTGATCCTTCAGGGAGGAGAGAGAAGGGTTACCGTGCAGTATTCACAGAAAATGCAGGGAAGAAGAACCTATGGCGGACAGTCTACTCACATTCCTATGAAGATAAACACAGCGGGAGTTATTCCGATCATTTTTGCATCTTCACTGATGCAGTTCCCGATCATTATTGCAACATTTATCGGAAAGGCAGAGGGAAATGGCATCGGAAGTGAAATACTCCGGGGGCTGAATCAGAGCAACTGGTGTAATCCGCAGAATATAAAATATTCCTGGGGATTGATCGTATATATTGTGCTGACAGTGTTTTTTGCATATTTTTATACCTCGATCACATTCAATCCAATGGAGATAGCAAATAATATGAAGAAAAGCGGCGGACTGATTCCCGGTATCCGGCCCGGACGCCCAACGGTGGAGTATCTGAGCAGTATCCTGAATTATATTGTCTTTATCGGAGCCTGCGGCCTGGTCCTGATACAGCTTGTGCCGATTGTATTTAACGGATGGCTTGGGGCGAGAGTATCATTCGGAGGAACATCTCTGATCATTATTGTCAGCGTTGTGCTGGAAACAATTAAGCAGATTGAATCGCAGATGCTTGTCCGCAATTACAGAGGATTTTTGAATAGCTAAGTACGGCGGCCTGAAAAAGGCCTCTGTACGGAGAATGGGAGCGGATAGGGATATTCGTTCTGTTACATGTCTATTTTGACCTGCGGAATATTTCGCGGGTTAAAATGCTATAAAGGAGGATGTATTCCATGAAGATTATTATGTTAGGCGCCCCTGGTGCCGGTAAGGGAACCCAGGCGAAGAAGATTGCGGGCAAGTATAACATTCCCCATATCTCAACGGGGGATATATTCCGCGCGAATATTAAAGACGGTACGGAGCTGGGCAAAAAGGCTAAGACTTATATGGATCAGGGACTTTTGGTGCCGGATGAGCTGGTTGTGGATCTGGTAGTAGACCGTGTGAACCGGGAGGACTGCAAGGGAGGGTATGTCCTGGACGGCTTTCCGAGGACAATACCCCAGGCAGA
>CAZGVY010000212.1:0-2925 GCA_964529215.1 uncultured Mordavella sp.
CAATGAGTACATTCCTATCCGCCCGTCTTATATTCTTCAGCTTCACAGGGATCTCTTGAAGAGGGCAGGATTATCATATGGTGGCCAATTTAAAAATGTTCAAAACTATATTAATGAGACAAAGGCTGATGGAACAGTAGTTACCAGGTTTACACCTATTGCTCCTTATGACACGCCGGAGGCAGTGGAGAATCTGTGCAACGCCTATGAACAGGCTATAGCAAATGAAAAAATAGATGCATTGATTCTGATACCAACCTTTATCGGTGATTTCCTTTGTATCCATCCGTTTAATGACGGTAATGGAAGAATGAGCAGACTGCTCACACTGCTTCTTTTGTATAAAAACGGATATGGCGTGGGGAAATACATCAGTATTGAAAAACAAATAGAGAAAACGAAGGATCGCTATTACGATACACTTGAAGAAGCTGATGTAGGATGGCATGAGGAAGAAAACGACCAGACACCTTTTATCAGATATATGCTGCAGGTGATTCTGTCCTGTTACACAGAATTTGAAGAGCGGGTAGGATTAATGACTGAAAGAGCAGGAAACAGCACGGCATATGATATTGTCAAAAAGTACACAGAAGAAAAAATTGGTAAATTTACTGGAGCTGATGTTGTGGCTCACTGTCCGAGCATAGGACGGTCTTCTGCATTGGCAGTGTTAAAGAAACTTACCGAGGAAGGGCTGATCATCAGACAAGGATCGGGTAGAAGTACGTTTTATATAATACGTGCAGATAGCAAATGATTTTCGTCCAAAAATATATTAATTTGGACGAAAAAACGGAGAGCTGGATGAAAAAGAGGAAGAAGCAAGGGAAAGAAACGTGGATAAATTCCCGATAGCAGACAGTTTGTAGATATGTTTCCGCATACGGTTGACTTTCACACTACTGTCTCCGCGCATGTGGAAAGTATCGTGCTTTGTCCCGCAAGTCACCAGACAATCATATTAATGTAAAGATTGAATTTGGAGAGGGCGAGGGCAATGCGCCATAATCCTATGTATATGGCAGATTATGCGGAGCATCTTGATAAAGATCTAAAAACGGCAGGGGAAAAGTGTTGCAGGAAGACGGGACGATTAGTCATGTACAGGCAATTGAAAATGTAACAGAAGAATATAGGGAAATGGGGAGGATTTGGGATGATGCAGAATGAGGAGAATAAAATCAGTGATTTGAAGAAGATACCGGGCGTGGGAGCAAATATGGAACAACATCTGAAAAATATTGGGATCCACTGCATTTCAGACTTAAGGGGAAAAGACCCGGAAGAATTGTATCGTTTGGACTGTATGAAAAAGGGATTTCAGGATGACAGATGTGTGTTGTATGTATTTCGCTGTGCAGTATATTTTGCAGAACATGAGCAGCATGAACCGGAGAAATTGAAATGGTGGTACTGGAAAGATAAGGATTATCCGGAAAGATGTGAAAATCAATGATTCGATATGTTGCGAAAGAAGGCAGACTGGCAGGAATGCCTATGTTTTCTTATCAGGAAAAAGAGCTTATGTTTCTGGCGTTCATGCCAGAATTTCAAAGACCGGGTGCAGGAGAGATATTTTGAAGGATTTTACAAGATCAGATTTATTGTTTTCTTTGTGTGGATTAAATTGCGGGCTGTGCCCGATGCATCTGGGCAGGTATTGCCCTGGATGCGGGGGCGGTGAAGGAAACCAGTCCTGCAAAATAGCCAGATGCAGCCTGCAGCATGGGAAGCCGGAATACTGCAGCCAATGTCAGGAGTTTCCCTGTGAAAAATATGAGGATATTGATGTGTTTGATTCATTTGTCACTCACCAGAACCGGAAAAGGGATTTGAAGAAACAGCAAGAAATTGGTGTGGAAGCGTATTGGACGGAACAGGAAGAGAAAATTCATATTTTAGAATGGCTTCTGCAAAATTGTAATGACGGGCGGAAAAAGACTTTTTTCAGCGTGGCTGTAAATCTTCTGGCATTGGAAGATGTAAGAAATGTAATGGGACAAATAGAGTCAGCTAAGGGATTTGGAGAGTTATCGTTAAAGGAAAAGGCTGCCTATGTGACCAGGCAGTTTCAGAAGGCGGCAGATAAGCAGGGTATAGTGTTAAAATTGAGAAAGAAAAAGTAGTTTTGTTATGATTTGAAAACTATTCAGGAGGTGAAGTTATGCCATTTACAATCGTCCGGCAGGACATAACCAAAATGCAGGTGGATGCAATCGTCAATGCAGCCAATACCGACCTGATCATGGGAGGAGGCGTCTGTGGTGCTATTTTCAAAGCTGCCGGGGCTGCCAGGCTGCAAGCGGCCTGCGACAAGGTTTCACCCATAGAGACAGGTGAAGCCGCAATTACTCCCGGCTTTGATCTTCCGGCGAAATTCGTCATCCATGCTGCCGGTCCAGTGTACCGCCATTGGAATACCTGGCAGAATGAGCAGCTGCTCCGTTCTGCTTACATGGAATCTCTCAAGCTGGCGTACAAGTATAAATGTGAAAGTATTGCTTTCCCACTGATCTCCAGCGGTATCTATGGCTATCCAAAGGATGAGGCGCTTAAGGTAGCGGTGGACGCCATCAGGGATTTTCTTGCTGGTCATGATATGGATGTTTATCTGGTGGTTTTTGACCAGGCATCTTTTGCGGTCAGTAAAGAGCTGATGGGAACGGTACTTTGAAATTTTGAAACTGCAAAAAATAGTTGACAGGGGAAAAAGCCTATAATATAATGAAACAGTATGACGACAGGAGAAACAGATGGCACCAAAGCCCCGGAGGCATCTGGTTTCAATAGAGTTAAATTAAGAAGTAATATAATGATTCACAGGAGGGAAACCAATGAAAACTTATATGGCTAATCCAGATAAGATTGAAAGAAAATGGTATGTAGTTGACGCTGACGGGTGTACATTAGGACGTCTGTCAT
>CAZGVY010000213.1:0-2902 GCA_964529215.1 uncultured Mordavella sp.
CCGTGTGTTTCAGAGTGAGGGAGAAGAATGAAATACCAATGATCAGCACAAGAAGGACCGGCATAATGATCTTGCTGTATTTCTCAATCCCTTTATTGACACCGCTGAAGACAACGAAGGATGTCATCCCAAGATAGATCACAAGCCAGATGATCGGCGACCATTGGCTGGTAATATGCGTAGTGAAATAGCCGTCTGCGGCAGCGTTGATGCCGTCGCCGGTAATAAAGGCAAATAAGTATTTTAATACCCATCCGCCGATGGTGCAGTAGTACGGCAGGATGATGACCGGAACCAGCCAGGCAAACAGGCCGGTGCATGCGAATTTTTTGTTCAGGACGCCATATGCAGTAAGCGGTCCCTGCTTGGTCTTGCGGCCAATGGCGATTTCCGTAGTCAGGAGTGCGAATCCAAAGGTAAGTGCAAGAATAATGTAGACAAAGATAAAGGTTCCGCCTCCGTTCTTGGCAGCCAGATAAGGGAAACGCCAGATATTTCCAAGACCTACGGCGCTTCCGGCAGCGGCCATAACGAAGCCGATAGAACCTGTAAAGCTGCTGCGTTTGTGTGTTGAATTGTGACTCATACAATCTTCCTCTCTTCCCAAAAGTAAATATATTCATTTTATTATACTGGATGAGCGGCTTGTATACAAGGTATAAAATTATCTTTTCTATAAAAACGATGGTTTTTAAGACTTTTCAGACTGCATGATAAGGTTCGTACAGAGCCCGTCTAAGTTGTCTGCAATGGTAAACAGTACCCGGTAAAAGGTGTTAATGTCCGTTTCGGAAAGATTTCCCCGCCCGGCGGTTACAGCGTGTCCGATCAGCGCGTTTATCTTGGAACCGCAGATGTTTCCTTCATCGGTGAGAACTGCTTTTGCACGGTATTTTTTCCCGCCCTTCGTATCCTGGTAACAGATCATATGAGAATGCTCCAGGTCGGAAAGAATGCGGGAGATACCGGCTTTGTCTTCCCTGCATTTGGCGCACAGTTCTGCGCCTGTCAGGCCCTGGGGATGCGTATAGAGATAATGGATACACATGACATGGGTTCCTTTCAGGCCGATGGGGCCTGTGCGGAGCCGCTTGATCTTTTGTATATTGCGGTAGATCCTGGTGATGCCGTCGGTTAATTGTTCAAAGCTGTCAGCCATCATTTTCTCCTCCCTGTTTTCTGTTAAGTGAAATATCTGTGCAGGCAGGAATGCCTGCCGGGCTGTTCCGGTGAAATAGGAATAAAATTATTAAAAAAGGTTGATTTTAAAATTGGTTACTGCTATATTATATGAAACAAGTTGATAAGTCAACATCTATGTTTATAAAATGAGAAAGAAGAGGATGAGAGATGGCAGTCAGGATTTTAGTTGATTCTGCGGCGGATTATTCGGCAGCAGAGATAGAAAAGAGACAGATCACATGTATCCCTATGACGATCACATTCGGTGAAAAGCAGTATACGGACGGAGTAGATCTGTCTAAGGAAGAATTTTTTGAGAAGCTGATAGGGGAAGATGTTTTTCCGAAAACATCACAGCCCTCCCCGGCGGTATTTGAGGAGTATTTTGAGGAGGCAAAGGAGGCGGGAGATTCTGTAGTTGCAATCCTTATATCCGGCGCCCTGAGCGGAACCATTCAAAGCGCAAGCCTTGCAAAGGATATGGTGGATTACGGGGATATCTATATTGTAGACAGTAAAAGCGCAACCCTTGGGATCCGCCTGCTGGCAGATAAGGCGGTAAGGATGAGGGATCAGGGAAAGAGCGCGGCAGAGATCGCAGGGAAGCTGGAAGAATTAAGAAGCAGGATCCGCATTTATGCCGGACTGGATACGCTGGAATATCTGCAGAAGGGCGGGAGGCTGTCCAAAACAGAAGCGGCGATTGGCAGGCTGGCGAATATCAAACCGATCATTACAGTTAATATAGACGGAGAAGTTGTAATGCATGGCAAACAGAGGGGCGTAAAGCACGTGTGCAGACAGCTGGCAAAGATACTGGAGGAGGAAGCGCCGGATAAGAATTACCCGGTTTATTTCCTGTATGCGTATGATAAAAAGAACTGCATTACATTTATCCAGTCGCTTCAGAAAAAGGGAATGGAATTTGGAGAAGTGAAGACCAGAGGGATCGGTCCAACCATCGGAACCCATATCGGGCCGGGCGCTTTTGGGATCGTGTATATCAGATAGGCAGATAGGCGGCTATCCATATGCTGCCTGGATGATACGGGCATCAGGAGTGGGCTTTTGGAGGATGCAGTTTCCGGCGCTGCCCGCAATTAACATATATGATCCGGATCCTGTTCTGAGGAATATAATACCGGGAATTGCAGATACTACCAGAAAAAGAGAAAGAAGGGGCAGCGATGAAAGAAGAACATACGTTAGCTTTGCTGAAGGAGTGCAGCTCGGGCTGTAAGATGGCGCTGAACAGTATCAGCCAGATACTGGAATATGTACAGGATGAGATGCTGGAGCATACAATACTGGAAGCTAAGGATGAGCATGAGGAACTGGAAAAGAAGTGCGGGGAACTTTTGCGCAAGCAGGGCGAGCATGAAAAGCAGCCGGGAATTATGGCAGAAGCTTATTCGAAGATTACGACGGATGTGAAAATGATGATGAACGGAGGCAACTGCCAGATCGCGAAGCTTCTGATGGATGGGTGCAATATGGGGATCCAGTCCATCAGTGAATGCCGGAACCAGAACCAGGAGGCCTCGAAGGAGGCTTCGGATCTTGCGGCCAGGATCATCCGTTCAGAAGAAGAATTTATGAAACGGCTGCGGGTGTACCTGTAAAACCTGCTTTCGGCGGAAGGTTTGGCAGGTATGCATTAGCATGTCTTGACGGACGCGGAATAAAGAAGGAGTATATAGCAATCAGACGGAGCAGCATT
>CAZGVY010000214.1:0-2891 GCA_964529215.1 uncultured Mordavella sp.
AGCCTGTGACAAAATTCAATCAGATAAACCGCCAGGTTCATCTCGCCAACCTCCGCCAGCCGTCCGGAGGACAAGATCTTCTCTCCCTCCGTCAGTGCAAGCCGTATATCCCCGGTAAAAGAGATATATAAAGGCAGCTTAATCCTAAGCCATATCTCCAGCGGTTCTGCCAGCTTCTCCTTCTCTGCAAGGCGTATCCCTTCCCGGCAATAGCGTACCGCTTCCTCATACCTGCGGATTCCGGCATATTCCTGGGCCAGCTGTGCATATAGATGATCCGAAGGTGGTTCTGATCTCAGCCGTTCAAGAAGCAGGGACAGATTACGGTCTGACTTTTGTTCCTGCTCTTTGCTGTCTTTTTTCCCTACATATCCATAATGATGGACAAAGGTACCAAGCTTTTTACAGGGCGCCGGAAACGGCTTTAAGTTTTCATGGATGGGATATACAAACCGGGTATCGGGAAGCAGGCGGCACATACGCCCCACGTATGCATCTGAGTAGGAAGCTCCTTCCCAATCCAGGTAATTCCGCTGTATGTATTCTGCCGACTGGTATTTTCTGTATTCCCCGCTTCGGAAGAACTGGATCAGCTCACTTGTATCCTCAAACCATTCATCGTCGTCCAGATAAAGGAACCATTCTCCCCTGGCCTCCTTAAGGCCCGCATTCCGTGCTTTCGAGAAATCCTTACACCAGGTAAATGGGATAATATGCGAGGTATACTTCTCTGCAAGCGCCAGCGTATCCGGATTCTTCCCGGTATAGACGATAATCAGTTCGCTGTCAAGCTCCCTCATAAGCGGTTTCAAAGAAGACAGGCACCGTCCAAGTGTTTCCAGACGGTCTGATACCAAAAGGGAAATGGTAAGCTGTATTTTCATAACCGCATGCTCCTTTCTTGGAAAATATGCCGTGATTCATTATCCTATGTGCTTCGTAATCTCCTGTTTTAATTTCACGATCTCCAGGTCGCCAGGCAAAAGTGCGGTAAGCTGTTCCGCCACGCCGTAAGCCTCCTGCCACTGTCCATTTTCCATCAGTCCCAGCAGCATCTGTTTCACCTGTCTGCCAAGAGCCGAAAATTCCTCCGAAGCCGGCTGCACAGGTTCCTTCATCTTCTCCTCGATATATTCTGACAACCGCCCTACGATCACCGCCATCTGTGGAAACGCCCGTATCCCACTCTTAAGAAGGGGGATACATTTCCCATATTCTCTATGTTCAAGCTCATAAAGCATCTTTTCCATATGTAAGGCAAAACGGATCTGGTATGGCAGCGCATAGTAATCCGGCTCTGCAAGAATTTCTGTTCTGTATAGGATATCTGCCTCAATACGTACACTTTCACAGTATTCTCTCAGGTACTTTAGAAGTTCCTCCGTCTCCCGGAATCCTCTCGACATTAATTTTTCCAGGAAATGCTGCTTCAGCCGTCCGGCGCAGACCGGGTACTCTGCCATCAATGGCCACAGCTTCGAAAGTCTTCCTTCCAGATCTGCATCCGCCGTATCTCCGGTTATACTCTCCGCACATCCGTCCCAGGCTTCTATAGAGATCTGTCTCAGCAGCGGGCTTAGAGAAAATCCATTGCGCTCCGCAAGCGCCACAAGCTGGGGTACATATTCCTCCGGACAGTTCCCCGCGCATACGCCGAAAAATTCCTCCGCTTTCACTATCATCTGTTTGCTCTCTGCATACAATGCTTTCTGAAGATTCACATATCCATTGCCTGTCTCAAGCTGATAATATCCCTCCAGGATCGTCTCCCGATGTTTTGGGTTCCCCCATTTCCAGCTCTCCAGATTGTCATACTGAGTGCGTACTTCTCTCTCGTCCTCCCATGGAAACCATGTAAGGATCTCCTTAATCTGCGCTGTCTCATTCAGCGCCGCAGCAAAGAGGAGCCCTGCCACATACGCTGTCATAGTACGCTCCTTTGCCGTCTCATAGGTTATAGTTCCGCCCTCCTGACGCATCGTCTTCTCCGGATGTTTCTTCAGATAACGCATCTTTTTGTAAAATTTCTGGGAATGCATCAGTCCCTTTTTATTTTCCCCAAGCTCCCAGCACACTTCGGCGAGAATTGCGTGCAAATGCGCCTGCCCTACCTCCAGCGTCCTGGGTGAAAGCAGGATCCGCTCGCCTTCTTTTAACGCTTCCTTCATGCGGTTCATGGAAAACAATATAATCGGCAGATGCACCTGCAGCCATAGCTCGTAATTATGAATCTGCGACTCCTTTTCCGCAAGCTTTAAGCCTTTCCGGCAATACGTAAGCGCTTCTTCCAGTTCATCCCGGTTCCGATATTCCTGCGTGATCTGCATACAGGTCTGCGCCGACGGATCTGCTTCCATCCGCTCAAGAAGCAGGGGAAGATTACGATCTGATTTCGTGACCTCCTTTCCCACATATCCATAATGATGAACATAGCTAAGAAACCTCTTCTGAGGATAAAAAACCGGATCCAGATTCTCATGAATGGAATAAATAAATTTCGTCTCTGGCGTCAGGCGGCACATCCGTCCCACATGGGAATCCGTATATTCCCTTCCGCTCAGATCCCGGTAATTTCTCTGTATATAGGTGGCTGACCGATAACGGTTACACTTTCCGCTTTTAAAGAACCGGATGATCTCCGACACATCCTCAAACCACTCGTCATCGTCCAGATAAAGAAACCACTCTCCCCGCGCCTCCTTAAGCCCCGCATTGCGGGCCTTTGAGAAGTCATTACACCAGGTAAATGGGATAATATGCGAGGTATACCGGCTGGCAAGCTCTGTAACCGCCGGATCCTTTCCTGTAAATACAATGATCAGTTCGCTGCTTAATTCACTGAGAAGCGGTGTGATCGAATCCAGGCATTTCCCCAGCGTCTCCATACGGTC
>CAZGVY010000215.1:0-2889 GCA_964529215.1 uncultured Mordavella sp.
CAGGTCGCCAGATCCCACATACTCTCTGCCAGCAGTTTCTTTACATTCTCATTCAACATGATATTTACCTCCTGAAAAGTTTCTTAATTGCATTTGCTATACTGAATTATAGCCAAATGACTTTTCAGGTACAAGATATTAACAAATTAGTGAGTCACTAATAAATTTCATAGTGATAGCCCTGATCCATTAAAAAGAATTGCAACATGACATAAACCAGACTCGCAGAAAATTTCCTATCGTTAAAAAATGCACCCAAAGTCATGCTTGGGTGCATTGTATCAAATTGTGGTACGCAAGCCACCGTACGTACGGTTCCGTATACGGCGGTTCAATCAACTTGACCGGTAACACACCTTTCAGTGTAGTAGTCCACCATTGAGACTAGCCCAAATGCGGTTAGTCTCTTTGTGCTTATAGCCTTTTGTACCCATCCGTTGTGGCACATATGTGCATAGTGGTTACCAGTATTTGCCACTTTATGTGCTGCCCATCTGGGTACTCCGAGTTTTACAAGGTTCTTCTCTTTATTCTGCGGAGTTTTCCAATGTTTCCAAATGCACATGCGTATTCTATATCTGATGTTTCCATCAAGTTCTTTGCAGAGTGTTTTCATACTTCCTATCTTGAAGTAGTTAATCCGCCCTCTTATAAGTTGATTAAGTTTCTTTATCTTGTAGCTGTTGCTAACGCCCCAGCTATGACGGGTGAGTTCCCTCATTCTTTTCTTGAACTTCCCTACTGATTTCGCATGTGGTCTAGCTTTGTATTGATGCGCTCTTGAATCAAAATAGAATCCAAGTGCACGTTTTAATTCTATAAGATCATGGATCTCCTTTTGAAAAATGCTGTTATAGACCTTTTTATTCATGGCAGAAATCCTCCGGTGAAAGCACACATTCGGCCAGCTTCTTCAAGTCTGTCTTCAGATAAACAGCCGTCACATCGGAAGCGGAGTGGCCAAGGATATCTGTAATGACTGGAAGCGGTGTTTCCATTTCCAGAAGCATGGAGCCGGCGGAATGTCTTAAAGAATGAAATCCGGAATGCTTTTTTGTACGCTGATCGATACCTGCTTTCCTCATATATCTTACAAGCTGTTGCTGCATATGGTTTTCATTGCCGATAGGATCAAATGGCGGCATATGTTTCAGGAACACATGATCCGTTTCATAATACTGAGGGCGTCCATTTTTGATATAATCAATCACCGCCCAGCCTACTGCATCAGGTATTGGCAAAGTCAACGATTTATGTGTTTTGTGCTGTATGAGGGGCAGCTTTTTATCTTCCCAGTTAAAGTTCTGGAAGCGCAGATTTTTTATATCTCCAATCCGAAGACCAAGAACACACGCAAGAAGGATCATCGCATAGTCGCGTTTTCCAATAGGGCTATTCCTGTCAATGGCCGCAAGCATTGCTTTCAGTTCATCGAGTTTCCATGCGGAAGGTATTTTGGCATTTTTAGAAACAGCAGGCATATGGATATTTTCAGCATAATCACTGGCAAGGACTTCGGTCGAATAAAGGAAACGCAGGAAGTGTCTGATTCCACAAACATTCTGCTCTATAGTTTTAAAACTATAGACAGCCAGCGTTTTCAGATAAGAATTGTGGGTATCTATTGTGATACTTTCTGCTGATTCTATTTTCCATTGCTGGAGATAATACATGAAAACCATGGAAATGCTTTTATAATGTCCGACTGTACTCGCTGACAATTCCGTTGAATCCAGGAAATTCGCATAATCCATAAATACAGATGAATAATACACATTCAGCGTAATGGGATTTTGGGATGCATAGTATCTTCTGGTAAGCACCTGATGAAGGCGATAGTCTTCCAGCATATGAACAACACGGAGCAGCTGGACTCTCTGCCGGGAAAGTGTTCCATCATTATATTTAGTGATGAAGCCGTATTGGTTTTCGAGATATTTAAGCCCTCGTTCCATGTTGCGTTCAAACGGCGGTCGTTTTGTTGACATCTACGACGGCAATATTGAGGATATCCCCGAAGAGTACCGTATTAAAGCCCGAACCTCTATGTTCGTGCTGCCATTGGAAGAACTGAAAAAGATACGGAACTCTGATTTTGCACATTTGATATTGTTTCGCCTGTTGGGTATGATATATAATAAAAAAGGACAAGGAAGTGATTTCAAATGAGCGACAACAGTTCATATTTGAATTTAGCCGACCGTATAGCAGATTCTTTTCCTGAAATTGAAAACGATATAACGGTTGATTTGCGAGAAAGCAACGAAGAATACGATTCTCTGTTTCAGAGCATTTCCGATTTGAAAGCCAAACACCCCTTTATTTCAAAGGTTATGGATGGTAACAGCGAACTTTCGTTATCAGCAGAGGAACACGAGATTTTGGCAACGCTTTTCCGATTGCAATTCCGGCTCGAAAGTATGGAACGGGAGCGTATTTATTTCAGAGGACATACCGACTGTATTTCCTATCTGAAAAAGGTCGGAGCACTAAATTGAATATTTCTGCATAAGCGGTATGGGGTTTTCCTGTACCGCTTTTTACATATCGAATCACAGCAGAATCCGAAAAACATTGTAAAAACAAAAAGTTTTCTCGGAATACAAACAAAAACTGTTGACTACTCAAATGTTTTTGGATATATTAATAGTAAAGGAGGCGATGTTATGATCGTTAGACCCCATTATTTAGATTTACTGAAAACCTATCGTGATGTGCCGTTGGTGAAAATCCTTGTGGGCATTCGCCGCTGTGGGAAATCCACAATTTTAGAAATGTTGCAAGATGATTTGATAAAAAGCGGTGTTCCTGCCGACCACATTCTTAATATGCGCTATACCTCGGAAGATTTTGACGACGGTATGACCGATAAGGATATGTATAACGGTA
>CAZGVY010000216.1:0-2888 GCA_964529215.1 uncultured Mordavella sp.
GTAGGAAAAATTTGAAATGATTGCTTCTTTAAATAAACTATGACATAATGGTGTCATAATTTGTTCTTCCAAGTGGATGCTATAGCCTACTCAACAATAAATTCTTAGATAAATAAGCTTCTGTATACTCAACTTTTTTAGGGTAGATAGGGGCGGGAAAATTATCTCGCCCCTCTGTCCCTGCTTTTTGAAGTCTGTTTCGTTTGTCTGTCCGTTTTTCCTCTTTGAAAATTCTGTAACCGCTTATATACGCTTTCTTTTTCCTGTCTCCCTGTATTTTCTCCATATTTTTCTTCCCATCTCTCCGCTTTGTCCCGATATTCGGCATTAGCTGTTTTAGAAACGGCAAAGGATTTGTAAAAATCATGTACGTTCTGAAATCCATACCGTTTTTTATCGGCAACCTTATTGGTTCAAGTATAGCACATTTCCCAGTTGAAAATAATCCCTCTCCTATGTCTCCCCCTGACCGTCTGCACTGGTGCGGCGGCGCTGGTAGGTTTTAACAGACGCAGATGGAATCAGAAATTGATTGGTTGAGCCATTAAACAGCCGCTATCTGTCACAGATGACAGCATTCAGGATGATTTTAATAGCGGCTGGTTCACAGAGTAAATTAGAAAACAGAGGATTGAAACAAGAGCCTATAGTTAAGCAGGCCATTTGGGAGCGTTTTTAATGAAGGTGAAATAACGGCTTATGGAGAATTAAGCACGAAGGCATTCCTGAGTGCTTTAGTCTCCGTTAGCCGATAGTTCATCGGAATGTTGCTCCGTCTGCTTCGCTATAGGCTCTTGTTTCAATCCGCGTCCGGTAAAAGAGATACTCTGTGGAGATAACGGGTCTATTCATCCTCCGCCCATGCAAGCGCGCAGCGGACAGCCCGTTTCCATCCTTTTAACAATGATACTCTCTTTTCTTCCTCCATAACCGGAGCAAATTCTTTTCCAAGCTGCCAGTTCTGTTTGATCTCCTCTTTATTCTTCCAGTAGCCCGTTGCAAGCCCTGCCAGATAAGCCGCTCCCAGCGCTGTCGTCTCGATACATTTTGGTCTGTGTACCGTAGCGCGGTTAATATCTGCCTGGAACTGCATCAGCATATTATTTGCGCTTGCACCGCCGTCTACCTTGAGGACATGCATGGATACTCCCGCATCCTCTTCCATGGCCTTGATCACATCGTATGCCTGGTAGGCGATGGATTCCAGCGTAGCACGGATAAAATGCTCCTTGGTACATCCCCGTGTCAGGCCTACCACCGTTCCTCTCGCATACTGATTCCAATAGGGCGCTCCCATTCCTGCAAATGCGGGTACCAGATATACGCCGTCCGTGTCCTCCACCTGGGACGCATATTCCTCTGTCTCCGGCGCGCTCTTTACCATACGCATGCCGTCCCGCAGCCATTGATTCGCAGCTCCCGCCACAAAGATGCTGCCCTCCAGCGCGTACTCTACCTTCTCCTCCGTGCTTGCTGCGATCGTCGTCAGAAGCCCGTTCTTCGATACTACCGGCTGATTCCCCGTATTCATCAGCAAAAAACACCCTGTCCCATATGTATTTTTCGCATCGCCCTTGTCAAAACATCCCTGGCCGAACAACGCAGACTGCTGGTCTCCCGCTGCCCCCGCAATGGGAACATTTCCCACTAAGACCTCCTCGTCCGTATAGCCGTAAATACAGCTGGACGGCTTCACCTCGGGAAGCATTGCCTTCGGAATACGGAACTTCTCCAGGATCTCCTCATCCCAGCACAGCTTATGGATATCAAACAGCATGGTCCGGGACGCGTTGGTATAATCCGTCACATGCACCAGGCCCCCGGTCAGATTCCAGATCAGCCAGGTATCCACTGTTCCGAATATCAGGTCTCCCTTTTCCGCCTGTTCTCTCGCGCCCTCAACATGGTCAAGGATCCACGCGATCTTGCTGGCGCTGAAATATGCATCCGCGATCAGACCTGTTTTTTCACGTATCACCCGGTCAAACCCTTCTGCCTTCAATGCATCGATCATCTCTGACGTCCTTCTGCACTGCCACACGATCGCATGATAGACCGGCTCGCCTGTATAGCGGTTCCAGATGATCGTCGTCTCCCGCTGGTTGGTAATACCGATACCGCTGATCTGCTTTGCGCTCACGCCGGACTCCGCCAGGGTCTGCATCATAACCGAATACTGGGAGGACCAGATTTCCCTTGGGTTCTGCTCCACCCAGCCCGGCTGGGGATAAATCTGTTCAAATTCCTTCTGCGCCATACCGCAGATATCTCCCGCATGATTAAATAAAATACATCTTGAGCTTGTGGTTCCCTGATCTAACGCCATTACATACTGTTCCATACAACATTCCTCTCTTTTTTTGTAAATTCATGTTACCCTCCGCGGATCAGGCATGCATCTCCTGCCCGCCGGGGTACGGCCAGCAGGTGTCCCATCATAGAAGGATCTCTGTCTCTGCCCTACTGTGCATAGATATCCTTTGTTGCAATGACTGCCGCGCCTGTTCCCGCCACATTCTCTGCAACGATCTGTCCGATCTTTACCGGCGCCTGAAGTTCTACGTCTTTCAGCGCCTTTACACAGTCAAAGATCTTATCCTTAGGTATATCTGTCTCAGTCTTTACTGACACGCATGGCAAGTGGCCGCCGCTTACCCTGACAGAGGATGTTACGATCCGTCTTGGGTCTGTCAGCTCCTTTCTCGCATAATCTGCGCCTCTCGGACAGGTATTGCCTGTAACCTCCATAGAACCCTCATCGGAGATCTCCACCTTCAGGTTA
This sequence comes from uncultured Mordavella sp., assembly GCA_964529215.1. Classification (GTDB taxonomy): domain Bacteria; phylum Bacillota; class Clostridia; order Lachnospirales; family Lachnospiraceae; genus Claveliimonas. The sequence goes on from CAZGVY010000216.1 coordinate 2,783, forward strand.
CATCCCAAAGGGCACCCGATACATACTAATTCTTTTGTCTTCATCTCTCCCCCTCCTTATTCCTGTTCAATTCTGATGGTAATGCACTCAAGTCCTTCAAACTCTT
>CAZGVY010000217.1:0-2887 GCA_964529215.1 uncultured Mordavella sp.
CGCAGACAGCAGGCCAATCTGCTGCATATTGCCTGGCGACAGCACATCCATCTCACTGACGGCATCTATCAGAAACACCATCATATCTCTCAGCGACTCATACATCATAGGAAAAACCAGCTGTAAAAAGTAAAAACATCCCAGGAGGGAAACCACCATGATCACGTCTTTACTTGTCGCCACATTACCTTCTTTTCTCGCTTCTCTCCGCCGCTTAGGCGTGGCTTTTTCAGTTTTTTCACCTGAACCTGAAGGCAAACCAACTCACTTCCAATCTATACGAATGTCAGGATCCCCTGTACCGTCTTCATCATCTCCGTCAAGATCCGGTTCAGATGCTCTCCGATCGGAGAAAACAGGATAACCAGAAGTCCCATCCCGACAATTAATTTCATTTGAATATTAATTACAAAAATACTTACCTGCGGCACAACTTTATTCATAACGCCGACGCCGACCTCGATCAGAAATTCTGCTACAATAATGGGGAGGGAAAGCCGCAGTCCCAGATCCACGCATTGTAAAAATATTTCTGAAATCCTGACCCACAGATCCTGTGTGATCAGGATCCCCCCGTAGGGTACGATCTCCGCCGAAGTAACCAGCAGCTTCATCAGGGCAAGATGCCCGTCCACTGCGAAAAACAAAATAAGGAACCAGTTCTGCAACAGCCGCCCGGTCACGGCAACCTGTGCATTCGTCTGCGGATCATATACCATTGCCATGGACAAGCCCATCTGGAAGTCAATAATATATCCGCCAAATGTAATCGCAAAAAAGAACAGCTCCATGGTGAATCCGATGATGAATCCCGCCAAAAATTCCTTTGCGAGCAGGAGCCCGTACTCAAGCGTCCCCGACGTCTCAAACGCCGACTCCGCAGACTGGGAATAAATCATCAGTGTCAGGATAAAAATGAATCCCGCCTTTACCCTCATAGGTACATTTCTTCTTCCAAGTATCGGATTCAGCAGGATAAAACCTGACATTCTCATCATAATCAAAGAAAATAAGGTTAATTGTGCGACTGTATTAATCGCCATGCCACCACTCTCCATATTATCCAGCCGCTATCATCTCAAACAGCCTGACTGTAAAATCCTGCAGCGTTTTCAGCATGGAATCACCGGTAAATATAAGAATAAGGCCAATCACCAAAAGCTTTGGCACAAATGTTATCGTCTGTTCATGAATCTGTGTCGCCGCCTGAAAAATAGCAATAATCACACCCACCAGCATACTGATCACCAGAAGCGGGCCGGCGAGCTGGACAATGATCACAAACACATCATACATCAGATCCCCTACGTCTGCGCCTGTCATTTATCCACCTCCTCTACCGTCAGTTAAAACTTTTTACAATTGATGAGAACAATAATCCCCATCCATCCACTGATACAAACAGCAGAAGCTTAAACGGCATAGATATCATCGCCGGCGGGAGCATCATCATACCCATCGACATCAGGGTACTTGAAACCACCACATCGATCAGCAGAAATGGAATATATAACAAAAATCCTGCGCTAAACGCCCGTTTTAATTCACTTGTCATAAAAGAAGGGATCACAACCGTCATCGGAAGTTCTTCTACATCTTCTGTTTCTTCCGCATCTGCCAGGTCTCTGAACAGCTTTAAGGAATCTTTTTCCGTATTCTCCAGCATAAATTTCTTCAGCGGGACCTGGGCTCTGGAGACCGCCTCTTCCTGCGTGATCTCCTGATTCTTATATGGAATATATGCCTCTGTATTAATCTCCGAGATCACCGGATCCATTATGAAAAGCGTCAGGAAAACCGCGATCCCCGCCAGCACCATATTGGGCGGAGTCTGCTGGACTCCCATCGCATTTCGCAAGAAAGATAGAATGATTACCGTCCTCATGAACGAGGTCATCATAATCAGAATAGAGGGCAGAAGCGATATAATTGTCAGTAGAAGCAGTATATCTAATGTAGCAACCTGGCTGCCATTAACATTTATCAGCGAATCGTACACTAAGTCCTACCTCCTCTTTTGCCCAGACCTCCCAGCTTCTCCACAACGGATTTAAAATCTGGTACGCCTGGTTCTCCCTCTTTTTCATCTGGTGATAATGGAAAAAGATCTTCATCCTGAAGCTCGGACAGAACATGTATCTGTCCCGCAGTAACCCCCACGAGCAGATATCTGCCGCTAACCTGTATGATCGCAATATGTCTGTCCTGCCCCAGCGTAATCTGATCTATCAAACGCATATAACGAGAACTGCTGTTCTTCGTCAGCCCTTTACCGATATACTTGCTGGCAATATAACTTGCATAAATAATAAGTATTACTACGATAAAGGTTCCAATCACTCTTAACATACAATTCCTTCCTACTCTAAAGCAAGCAAATTCACTTTCTTGATCTCTGTGATCCTGATACCAAAATTATCCTCAACAACAACCACGTCGCCTTTTGCGATACATTGCCCGTTGACAAACAGATCCACCTGCTCACCCGCAAGCTTATCCAGTACAACCAGGGATCCCTTTGTAAAATCAAGAATATCCTTCACATACTTTTTCGTCCTTCCGATCTCAACGGAAACCTCAAGAGGAACGCCCATGATCAGTTCCATGTTCTCCTCCTGCTCGCCTTCAAGTACAATATCCGTATCCGGCTTCAGATTCGTCTGGGACGGCGACTTCACATGTATCATCTTCGGCTCGGGAGCTTTTTTCTTCTCCTGAATCTGCTCCTGCATTGCCTGTGTCATCGTCTGTGTCATCGTCTGCATCTGCTGCATCATCTGCTGCATCTGCATCATAGATACATCCGGACTTACCGCCGCCTGCTGTACTGGCTGCGGCGCTGGCTGTACTGGCTGCACTGCCGCCTGCGTCACTGGCTGCGGCGCTG
>CAZGVY010000218.1:0-2826 GCA_964529215.1 uncultured Mordavella sp.
GATATTTGTTAGATGCTTTTATCATCAGCAAAGCAGAGCGGTATGACATTAAAGGGAAAAAATATATTGCATCTCCTTTTAAATATTACTTTACTGATGTGGGGCTGCGCAATGCCCAGCTTAACTTCAGACAGCAGGAAGAAAATCATATTATGGAGAATATTATCTACAACGAATTACAGATCAGAGGCTTTAATGTAGATGTTGGTGTTGTAGAGCATTCTGAACGCGATGAGAACGGCAGGGCTATGCGTAAGAGATTGGAGGTTGATTTTGTCTGTAATCGCGGAAATCAGAGGTATTACATCCAATCGGCCTTTGCTATTCCGGATAGCAGCAAAATGCATCAGGAACAGAAATCATTAGTGCATATTGGTGATTCTTTCAAGAAAATTATCGTAGTTAAGGATAGGATTAAATTATGGCGAAATGAGGAAGGAATTGTGATAATGGGAATCATGGATTTCCTCCTGAATCCGAATAGTCTGGAATTGTAATTTACTGATTTTATGGTGCGCAATAAACAGAACACCCCGGGGAGGACAAACCCAGCGTGTGCCTGATACACCACTGGATTTATCTCCCAAGCGCCTGATGTCACGAATAATAGGTAGAATTTGCGACATTATGTTTCTGCTTGTTCCTTTGAAAATGCCACATTCCTAAAATTTGATTTTGATGTATAAATCGGATTTGCAGTGGGAATACTCAAAATAAAACCGGTGAATCTGTTGCAATTATGTCACGAATAATATATAATATTTGTGACATGGAAGGAGGAGGTATTGTGGACAGCGGATATACACAAGAAATGCGAAAACGTATTCTTTCTGCAGAAGATGGATCAGTCTTTGTTGCTTCCGACTTTGCCGATATAGCAGATACCGCAACAATACGCCAGAGCTTACAACGGCTTTTTCAAACAGGCGTTTTGCGGCGGATTATCAGGGGAGTTTACGAGAAGCCAAAATTCAGCAAGCTTCTTGATGAATATGTAGCAGCAGACCCCGACGCTGTGGCAAAAGCACTGGCCCGGAGTTATCACTGGACGATTGCACCTTGTGGGAATACGGCCCTCAATTTATTAGGACTTTCCACGCAGGTAGCGGCGGTATGGTCCTATATCAGTGACGGCCCATATAAAACCTATGAATGGAATGCTACAAAATTGGAATTCAGGCACCGGACCAATAAAGAGATTACCGGGTTGTCCTATATAACGAGTTTAGTAATACAGGCGTTAAAAACACTTGGCAAATCCAATGTCACGCCTGAGGTTATTCAGATTCTTTCGGAAAAATTGACAGATACGGACAAACAGGCATGTCTGAAAGAGGCAGCAGAGTCTACAGATTGGGTTTACGATACGATACGGCAAATTTGCGGAGGTGGAAAAGTACAGTGAGGAATGTAGCAAGACTTTCGGAGGTTGACCGGAGGGAACTGTTCAGGAACACGGCAGATAAGATGGGGCTGAATGACGCCATTGTGGAAAAAGATTTTTGGGTGTGCTTTACGCTGGATTATCTGTTCCACCGTTCTCCTTGGAAAGATTTAATCACTTTTAAGGGCGGAACCAGCTTATCAAAAGTCTTCCATCTCATCAGCCGGTTTTCAGAGGATATTGACCTGATCCTGGACTGGCGTGTATTGGGATATGGTAAAGATGAACCCTGGGAGAAACGTTCCAATACAAAGCAGGATACTTTCAACAAAGAGGCCAATGCACGAACAGAGGCCTTTTTGGCGGAAACCTTCTGCCCGGCTATTAAATCAGAGTTATCGCAGGAACTTGGTCGTGAAGCGAATATTTACATAGATGAAAAAGACAAGCAGACGGTTATCTTCGCTTATCCAAACTTGTTTACCAATATAGCAACTTTGCAGGTAATCCGTTTAGAGATCGGAGCTTTAGCAGCGTGGACGCCCGCCAGGGCAGCACAGATCGAACCGTATGCCGGGGAATATTATCCGAAAGTATTTAAGCAGAAAGATACAGATATTTTGACGGTTGCCCCGGAACGGACTTTCTGGGAAAAGGCAACAATCCTGCACCATGAGGCCAACAGGCCGGAACATCTGGAAATGCCCCAGCGGTATTCTAGGCATTATTACGATCTGTACCGTATGGCTATGACACCGGTAAAAGAGGTTGCTTTCTCCCGGATTGACCTGCTGAAGAAAGTTGTAGATTTCAAAATGAAATTTTATCCTAGGGCATGGGCAAAGTACCAGGAGGCTGTACCGGGCACCTTAAAGTTGATCCCGCCGGAATACCGGTTCGTAGCGTTAGAGGCGGATTACAATTCTATGAAGGATATGCTGTATGGTGATGTTCCTGCTTTCGATACTGTCATAGTGGCGGTCAGAAAACTGGAAAAAGAGATCAATACACTGTAGCAACAACATAACTACTTATTTGCCGGCTATTCTAAGATGCTTTAGAATAGCTGGTTTTCTCTCTGAAGCATGTCGTCTTCCTGTATGATATGTGCTTTATGACGAAGCATTGAAGGATCTATGAATTCGCAGGAATACAATGGTGCGCAATAAACATAACACCCCGGGGATAGTGAAATTTTCTTTCTGGAGGATGACAGCAGATTCGGTTACTTTGCTCATTGAAATATTGGTGGAAACAGATGATTTCAAATAAATAAATATTTTACTGTTTTGAAACCGGTCTCTTGCATATACTATTTTGTATAGGTATAATAAGAATTGTAATGCAGTTTCGAAAAAGTAAAAAAATGTATTTTTTGAAAGCGGGCGATTGTATGAAGACAATAACAAGAACAAAGTATCTGAATAGGATCATTGAGTTGA
>CAZGVY010000219.1:0-2822 GCA_964529215.1 uncultured Mordavella sp.
CTGCCGGATGAAGTCAGGCTTCCAGCAATTGCAAAGCCGAAATATCAGAGTCGATCACCAGGGAGTAGTTGGTATGGTAGATCACGAACCCAGGCCTGGCGCCGTTTACTTTCTTTACGTGTTTTTTTTCAATATAATCAATTTCCACTTTATCATTTCCCCGGTTTTTTGAGTAGTAAGCGGCAAGTTTTCCCGCTTCTTCAAATACCCGGTCCGGAAGATCTTCTCCGCCGGATCTGACAATGACGTGGGAGCCGGGAGCGCCCTTGGCGTGGAACCACCAGTCGTTTCCGGCAGCAAAATGGAAGGTCAGTTCTTCATTCTGGAAATTATTTTTCCCTACGTATATATGATAGCCGTCGGAGGACAGATAATGGAAAGGACGGCTCGTCAGCTTCACCTTCTTCTTGGCAGACCTGCGGCGGATATATCCGCTTTCCGTTAATTCTTCCTTGATCTGGGCCAGATCATCCTCGGACAGGGCAATATCCAGGGCATTGCTTACAGATTCCAGATAGGTGATATCGTCTGAAGTTTCCCGGATCAGCCCGCTGAGAGCCTCAAAGGTACGTTTCTGCTTATTATATCTGGCAAAATAGCGCTGTGCGTTTTCCTGGGGTGTTTTGGTAGTATCCAGAGGGATCCTGACCTGCTCGTTGTTATAATAGTTCAGGGCTTCCAATGTTTTCGCACCGGGCTCAAGGCCGTAACCGTATACATTGATCAGTTCCCCATACAGCTTATATTTTTCGCGGCCGCTGGTACCTTCGAGCTGCCTGGACTGGAGATCGTATTTTTTGCGGCTCCGCTCCAGAGCTGTCTGGACAATCCTGCGCAGATCCGAGGATTTCTGCCGGATTCTGGTTATTTTGTTCTTCTCTGAATAATAGGTGGAGAGAAGGAGGGAAACGGAATGAAATTGTTTTTGCTCACAGGAGCCGTAATGGGTCAGCGGCAGGCAGGAAAATTCCTTTGGCAGCCCGTTCGCGTAGTAGGTTACAGGAGTAAAATGCCCGTCCTTTAACTCGTCAAAGAAGATACGGAACTGATTATGCAGGTGCTGCAGGACGTCCGCAGAGAGATCCTTCCCGGTCATATTTGAATCAATACCCGCCAGGTAGCAGATTTCCTCGGCAGCGACAGGGCTGATCCCGGTAAAGCTGGTGTAGATTGCCTTCCCCACAGGCATGGGTTTGCTGCGGAGGGCATCTGCAAAGGAAGACGGGGAAACGGTCAGGGGGTTCTGTTTGTTCATGGTGTCCGGGATAAAATATGTCCTTCCGGGAAGCACTTCCCTGACAGAGCTCGTCTGTGCAGATATATGTTTGATGCTGTCAATGATCATGTCATGGTCATTACAGAAAATGATGTTGCTGTGTTTGCCCATGATCTCAACGATCAGTTTTTTCCTGCACAGGTCACCCAGTTCATCAAAATGTTCAATATGAAAACAGATCACCCGCTCCAGCCCAGGCTGGGTAATGTCTGCGATCCTGCCGCTGCCGATATGTTTTCTGAGGAGCATACAGAAATTCGGCGCGGTCATAGGACTCTTTTTCGTATCCTCTGTCAGATAGATCAGCGGGAGGGAGGCGCTGGCAGAGATGTAAAGGCGGCGCTGTCCTTCCGGTGTTTTGATCGTAAGGAGCAATTCATCTGTCTCCGGCTGTGCGATTTTATGGATCCTTCCATTTTGTAAGGTATTCTTTAGTTCCTGCGTAAGTGCAGCAACCGTAATTCCGTCAAATGCCATGATCGTAAGTCCTTTCTATTCTTTCTATAATAAAGCGATACACGTACCAAAGTAATAGGTGTTTTATAAAGGTATCATAACACAGATCTTACGAAGGGACAAATCCTTCGTGCTAAAGACCCCGGTGACCTCCGTCAAATGCCATATGAACGATGGACACTCTGGTTGACGGAGCGGGCGAAATACATTATAATGATATCTGGAAAATTAGAACTGCAGTAGGGTATGGTTCTGTTTTACTATGATGATAAAAGAGAAGGCTAATAAGATGATTAAGAGTATGACGGGATTCGGACGTGGCGAAATGTCAGAAGGAGACCGTAAATTTACGGTTGAGATGAAGGGTGTGAACCACCGCTATCTGGATGTAAATATCCGTATGCCGAAAAAACTGAATTTCTTTGACAGTGCGGTCCGGGCGCTTTTAAAGAAATATGTGGCGAGAGGAAAAGTAGATATTTTTATCACCTATGAGGATTCTTCGGAGAATCAGGTGTCTTTGAAGTATAATGAGACACTGGCCAGGGAATACATGGCCTGCTTTAAGAAGATGGAAGAAGGCTTCGGACTGGATAACGACGTGCGTGTATCCACCATTGCCAGATGTCCCGAAGTCCTGACCATGGAAGAACAGGCAGATGCTGAAGATGAGCTGTGGAGCGGGCTTGAGAAGGCTATGAAAGAAGCGCTCAGGCAGTTCGTGGAGAGCAGGGAGGCAGAAGGGACGAACCTGAAAAATGATATTCTCAGCAAACTGGACGGAATGCTGGAAAAGGTGGTATACATAGAGGAGCGTTCGCCGGAGATCGTTGCTGAATACCGGAAAAAGCTGGAGGACAAGGTGCAGGAGCTTCTGGAAGATACGCAGATCGATGAAAGCAGGATTGCAGCGGAGGTTGTTATTTTTGCAGATAAGATCTGCACCGATGAAGAAGTTGTAAGACTGAAAAGCCATATCACACATATGAAGGAAACATTTGCAGCAGAGAAAAGCGGCGTTGGGCGGAAGCTTGATTTTATTGCACAGGAGATGAACCGGGAGGCGAATACGATCCTCTCAAAGGCAAAT
>CAZGVY010000220.1:0-1440 GCA_964529215.1 uncultured Mordavella sp.
ATTCCACTGCCGCGATCATTTCCACTTCACAGAGGACTCCCTTTGGAAGTGTCTTTACAGCCACGCAGCTTCTTGCTGGTTTCGATGTGAAAAACTTACTGTAAACTTCATTAAATGCTGCAAAATCTCCCATATCTGCCAGAAAGCAGGTCGTCTTAAGCACATGGTCAAAATCTGTACCTGCCGCTTTTAAAATCTCTCCAAGATTCTTGCATACCTGTTCTGTCTGTTCTTCAATGGTAACCGCTACAATCGCATCTTTTGCCGGGTCAATCGCAATCTGGCCTGCAGAATACAGGATCCCGCCATGCACATACCCCAGGGAATAAGGACCCAGGGCTTTTGGTGCTTTCTCTGTTGCTACTACCTTCATCTTCATCTCTCCTTTGCTTTTTCTAATAATTTCCTTGCTGCGCAGATATCAAACAGCGCCATCCCAACAGATTTGAAATAAGTTGTGCCTCTGGCAATCTCTTCTTCGTCTGCGTCAGCCTCTAAAAAGTCGCTCATAAGAACCGTCCTGTCCATCGTAAGCCTTCCTTCGGCCAGCGGCTGGCTCAGATCCCCGCTTTCCTCGCAGGCATAAGGGAGCTCAATGTACACTTTATCCACCAGATCCCAGACCGCGTCCGGGATCTCCCGCATCTGGGGTGTATAGGATCCTATGGCAATGATACATTTGCCGCGCAGAAGTTCCTTATCATCCGGCAGCACCGGTTTCGTAGAAGGGGTGGCCGTACAGATAATATCACTTTTCCTTACCAGCTCCTCTACTGCCTTACATTGTACTACTTCTACAGCCGGATCCGCAATAGCTTTCTTTAGTCTTGCAAGATAATCTGTCAGATCCCTGCCACTATGATTATATACATATACGGTACGGATGTCTCTTGCCGCGCAGGCATAGACCGCCAGATGAAAGCTCTGTGTCCCTGCTCCTATGATCCCTGCCGTATGGCAGTCCCGTCTGGACAGATGGCGGATCCCGACGCCGCCTACCGCTCCTGTCCGCCAGGCTGTAACTGACTGTCCGTCCAGCACCGCTATGGGTTTTCCCGTCTTCTGGTCATTCAAGAGCACCACGCCATCAATCGAAGGCAGGCCAAGCTTCGCATTTTCCGGAAAAATGCTCAAAACCTTCGTTCCAATTACATCCTTCGTATAGCAGGGCATATACATCAGTGTCTTATTCTCATGTTCCACCACCGGCCTTTCCGGCATATAGAAATCCTTTTCTCCAAAGATCCGGTAAGCCTCCTCAATGGTATCCATCATCTCATCAGGCTCAACCAGAGCTTCGATATCCTCTCTGCTTAAAACGATCATCCTTTATCCTCCTTTTCCGCCGGTAAATCATCTCATTAAAACCGATACATTTTGTATGTAAAAACAAAATAACGCTCGATGCCATTATAGCACCGAGCGTAAAAATTCTCAATA
>CAZGVY010000220.1:1450-2764 GCA_964529215.1 uncultured Mordavella sp.
AAAACGGCGCATCGGCATACCGGATGCGTCCCCTGTCTTTCAGCCCTTTTTATGGGGAAATCATAAGCGCGGATCTCATTAAGAAAATGCAAAACAGACCGGGATCTGCATACTGTCCTGTGGTTGCCGCCATACGGTCGGCGCCTGCCCCGCCATTTCCCGGATAAACTAATAAAAAAAGAATTGAGATGCATGTTCAAAAAAGATTAACGCCCGTTGCCATTAGAGCACCGAGCGTATTATTTCTCAATCTTTTCAATTGTTTTTCAGAAAACAACTATTCCTCGATATAGCCGTACTGGAAGTACCAGTATCCGTATGGGCTGTGCCAGGTTCCCTTCAGGGAAGGAGACTGCAGCCAGAAGTCGTTATAGAAAGCAACCGGGATACATGCATAGTCTTCCATCATGATCTTTTCAGCCTCATGAAGCGCTGCATAGTGCTCTTCTGTGTCTGCGCATCTGGACTTATCGATTGCTGCATCAAAGTCCGGATTGTTATACTTTCCGTCATTATTTCCATTTGTAGAGTAAAGCAGCTCGATCATATTGGACGCGTCGTTGTAATCATAAACCCATCCGTTACGGGCCATGTCGTAATCACCTGCACGGCGCTGCGGAGTAAAGGAAGCCCACTCAACCTTATCGATATTCATGGTAATTCCAATCTCCTTGTAGCAGCTCTGGAGATACTCAGCTACCGCTACATGGTAACCTGTATCGTTCGTAGAATAGGTGATCGTCGGGAAGCCTTCGCCGTTCGGATAACCTGCATCTGCAAGCGCCTGCTTAGCTTCTTCCAGGTTCGCCTCATAATCCTCGCTGATAAATGGTGTTCCACCGTTCGTTTCGTTCGTTACATCATAGAACATCTCGTTCGGATCTGCGTCAATAACGCCAGGGCCAACAAAGTTATAAGCCGGGCTGTAGGTTCCCTGCATAACTACGTTCGCAATATAATCACGGTCGATGGCAAGGTTCAGAGCCTTACGTACGTTCACATCGTTGAATGGCTCTTTCTGTGTCTGCATGCTCAGATAATAGGTTCCAAGCATCGGATCTACATAGTAATCTCCGCCGTCCTCTACAGATGTAAGGCTTGGGATCTCCTCGGTAGGAACATCCTTGATCATCTGAGCCTCTCCGCCTGTATAAGCAGCGTAAGCCGCGCTGGAATCCTCAAGCAGAAGGAAGGTCAGGGTATCGGTAACGATGCGGTCAGAATCCCATCCGCCCTTGTAATTCGGGTTTTTCTCGCACACGATACGCTCGCTTGGCGTCCACTCTTTGATCATATATGGTCCGTTACATACAT
>CAZGVY010000221.1:0-2751 GCA_964529215.1 uncultured Mordavella sp.
ATATTGAAAAAAACCTTTATTTTAAAGGAAAAAAGACTTGACTTAATAGGGAGGGCTGACAATGAAGGTAATATATGAAAATAAGGTAAAAGCGTTAGGCGCAAGTGTAAAAGAATTTCAGGATTCCAATATGTTTATCCTGTTCGGGGATAATGCCCCTGAGGAATTACGGGATTACTGTTACTCGGTCAGTGTAAATCCGGTGGGTGGAACGATCGAAGCAGGACAGATCCTCAAAATTGATGAAAATGAATATCGGATTACGGCAGTGGGAGAAGAAGCTCCGGTCACGCTGGCAGGTCTTGGCCATTGTACTGTTAATTTTAACGGGGCCGCCGTGGCGGAACTTCCGGGCACCATCTGTGTGGAGAGCAAGCCGCTGCCTGATATTCAGGCCGGAACAGTCATCCAGATATTAGAAATATAGAAGTCTCTCTTTAAAGACACCGCCAGAGTCTGTGAAAACGGCCGCTGGCGGTGTCTTTTTGGCAGTTCTCCCGCTTTCCTGCTTGAATCTGTATGGGAGAGGAAGTATAATAGATTTCAATTAAGTGTTTGCAAAGGGGGAAAGAGATGCTTGAAAACACTGGAAATGTAAGGGGAAATAATCAGGAACGGATCCTGGGCCTCCTGCGCCGTCAGGGGAGCCTGACAAAGCAGGAGATTGGAGCCGCCCTTGGGCTTAGTATGCCTACCACATTGCAGAATGTAAATGAACTGATAGAGCAGGGGATCTTAAAAGAAGGGGCAGTAACAGAGTCTACGGGAGGCCGGAGGGCGAGAAGGATAAAAGTAAATGAAAAGGCAGGTTATTGTGCAGGGATCGATATTACCACCAGTCATGTGAGATTTGCCGTAACGAATCTGATGGGGAAAACCGCTGCTCAGAAGTGTGTACCGCTTAAATTCCGGGATGAGCCGGAAGTCTATGAACAGATCGGCTCCGAATTGGAACAGATGATAAAAAATGGACGTTTTAAAAGCAAACTGGCCGGAGTAGGGATTTCATTTCCCGGAATTATCGATATGGAGGCTGAGTGGATCGTCCAGTCCCACATTTTTGGACTGGAGCATGTCAGCCTGGACCGGTTCCACAGAACGGTTCCCTATCCGATCATTGTGGAAAATGATGCGAACTGCCTGGGCTTTGTAGAATTATCTTCCGGATGCCCGGACTATGTATATATCTCCCTGAACAGGACGGTGGGAGGAGCCATCATCCAGAAGGGGCAGCTTATGAAGGGAGAAGGTTTCCGCACAGGGGAGATAGGGCACATGATCCTGGTTCCCGGCGGCCGTACCTGCTATTGTGGGAAAAATGGCTGTGCGGACGCATACCTTTCGCCGGATGTGCTGTCGGAGGAGGCTTCTCTGGAAACATTTTTTGAACATCTGCGGCAGGGGGATGGGGAATCCGCCTGTGTTTGGGACAAATATCTGGATCATCTGGCGGTCCTGCTTACCAATCTTAGAATGGCGCTGGATATGAAGATTGTGATCGGCGGGGAAGTGGGAGCTTATCTGGAACCATATATGGATGTGTTGAAAAAAAAGGCGCTGGAGTATGACCGGTTCGCAAGGGATATTGATTATCTCCAGCCAGTAAGCGCCGGGAACAGAGAGTATGCAGGAGCCGTGGGAGCCGCGCTCCTGGCTCTGGAAAAATTTGGGAGCAGCATATTAAAATGAGGAATGCCTGAAAATGCGGAGCGTGGCAGAGAGACTGGGGAGAAGATAATGGAGGAAAAAGTTGAGTGAACTACTTGACAAACAGAAGTTATATTGTTATGATTAAAAAACAGAACGCACTCTGTTTTTAAAAACGGATGAGGAGGAGCTATATGCAAAGAGTATTATCGCTGCTGGTAGACAATAATCCGGGTATTCTGAGCCGGATCGCAGGATTGTTCAGCAGAAGAGGCTACAATGTGGATAGTATTACTGCGGGGGTGACGGCAGATCCCAGATTTACCCGTATTACGATCGTTACGAGCGGAGACGATCTGATCCTGTCGCAGATCGAGAATCAGATCCGCAAGCTGGAGGACGTGATTGAGATCAAGGTTCTTAAGCCGGATAGCTCAGTATACCGTGAGCTGATCATGGTTAAGATCCGCGCGAATGGCTCCCAGAGGGCGGAGGCGATCTCTCTTGCGGATATTTTCCGGGCGAAGGTAGTGGATGTGGAGAAGGAATGTATGATGTTTGAGCTGACAGGAAACCAGTCGAAGCTGGAGGCATTCCTGAATCTTCTTGACGGCTACGAGATCCTGGAGCTTGCAAGGACCGGGATTACCGGACTGGAGCGGGGGATTGAGAATGTAACATTTATAGACTGACGGGATGACAGCTCATATGACCTGTCATTTTTACCGGAGTCTGGAGCAGGGAAAGGTCTCTCAATGTATGCGGCGTCACTGCCGTGTGCATTTGACAATAAATTTTTTATAATTCAGGAGGAAGATACATATGTCAGCAAAGATTTTTTATCAGGAAGATTGCAACTTAGCAGAACTTGAAGGTAAGAAGATCGCTATTATAGGTTACGGCAGCCAGGGACATGCACATGCGCTGAACCTTAAGGAATCAGGATGTGATGTGATCGTCGGCCTTTATGAAGGAAGCAGGTCGTGGGCGAAAGCAGAGGCTCAGGGACTGAAGGTCTATACGGCGGCAGAGGCTGCAAAACAGGCGGATATCATTATGATCCTGATCAACGACGAGAAGCAGGCAGCGCTCTATAAGAATGAT
>CAZGVY010000222.1:0-2727 GCA_964529215.1 uncultured Mordavella sp.
CATATTTCCGCATTTGATCCTGATAAGTTTTTCCTTTGACAAAGATACCAGTTTCATAATTATATAAATTATTATAATCCGTAGTTATATATATTGTATCTATTCCATATTCCGCATTAGGTTTCTGGCACAAAATATATTCTTGTTTATATGCATCACTATATTCCCCTCTGTAATAAATAACCGATTTCAACTCATATTTTTTCATTTCTCCCTTTAAATCCAGCTTAATTTTATCCTCATACTTTCTGCCATGTTCTATAGGACTGCTCCCGTCTATTGTATAGTATATCTCTGCATCTGCGGGAAACTCTTTATCTAATTTTAGCGAAACCGATAATGATTCATAGTATACTCCCGGTTTTTCACTGTATATAACAGCTTCTTCCGTAACATGTTCTAATATATTATTAATAGAAGCCCGGTCTTTATTATCATAATAAGCGATACATATCGCAAATCCAAAAATCATTATCAATAAGTAGTATTTAAAATATTTTTTCATCAGTTCATATTTTCTCCTGATTCAGCAACCCAATTTACGGATTTTATCCCTTTTATTTCTGCAAACTTTTCTATATACTCCACATTCATCTTTCCTTTCAGGCGAACCTCATAAATCAATTCCTGATGTTTTGTATCTTTATTCGCAGACCGCAGTGTGCTGTGTTTTGTAAAAATATTCATTTCTGCCTGTAACGCTGTAAGATCCAGATTGCCTTCCGCACAAATAACAATCAGATATTTTCGATTGATAACAGGCAGCATTCCTAATACGGAAATCACAATTGCAATAAATAATGTAGTTACTAAAGCCAGCTCAAAATTCTGTGACCCCACACTCAGCCCCTCAGCAATTGCCCAGAAGATAAAGACCGTATCCCTGCTGTCCTTAATTGCCGTTCTGAATCTTACAATAGACAGAGCTCCCACCATTCCCAGGGAAATGACAATGTTACTGCTGATCATCAGCATAATGACAACAGAAATCAAAAGAATCACAACTAATGAAGTATTAAACCTGACATTGTAAGCCACGCCCCGATAATTAAAATAGTATGTCATCCAGATAATCGCACCTATAGCCAATCCTGACAGCATTATAATAGCAGTTGTGCGCACACTCAGATTAGCGCTGTTGGTATAGAAATAATTAAAAATTTCTTCTTTTGTCATTATTTTCTTCCTTCCGTCCGGCATATTCAAAACTTAAAGTCACAAAATACTTTTCTTCCCACGCAATACTTGCTGATCGAACATCTTGTCAAGTGATATTGCCTGAGAGTATCAGATATAAAACCCACCAGTCTTTCATTATATTTTACTTCTAATATTTGTTTATCCGTCAGTAATTTCTGATACAAAGGTTCCTGTCCAAACAGATCCAGATTGCCTTCATTGCTGCGTACATCCATATCAAATGTAATTCTGGTCTGAAATAGCGGAAACGTATAAGCAATCCGATCATATTCTACCAATACAACCGGCCGGTAACATCCTTTTACCATAAGTGAATAAATATAAACTGCATCAGGATAGTCTGCAAAATAGGTGGTCAGCACACTATAATTACATCTTGCCAGTTCGTATGCATCTTCTTTTGTAATCCATATACTGATCTTTCGCTGCAGATCCCCCTTTTTTTGTTTCACCTCCAGCTTGCTGTACTTTGCACTAGAAGAATAGGTACGTATTCTTATTTTTTTCCGTTCCTCTATTCCTGCCAGTTTCGTCATATAATCCATATCATTGATACTGTCAAAGTAAAGGCTCCTGACCATATAACTGCTATCTGAGGAATTCTGATCCCTGGCCAGTAGTTTATCAAATTTTTTCTGCATAGACATAGCATCGCATCTTGATATCCAGTATTTATTCTCGCTCCGAAATACCGATAATGTTTCCATGCATTCCTCCGAATGTTTTGAGAGCAAAACGCCTGAATTCTACTCTTTTTGTACAAAAAAAGTTTTTTGCATCTCAAAGTCATGTATAATACGCTTACATAGTATACATGACTTTGAGGCTCTGACATTACTTATATAATTGGTAATACTTTTTGGCTTAGCGCTGCTCCTGCAAATGTATAGATCCCATTCCCCATGGTCAGATACGCATGTACCTTATAATCCCCCGTCAGGAAGTTATGATCTGATATTCTTACTGTCACTTTATATGTCCCGTCACCCTGCTTCTCTGCATTATACCACCTGAGATCGCTCTGGTTACCTGCACACCACACCGGCACCTGGATCCGGCTTACTCCTGACGGGCAGTTAACCACATCTATTACAGCGTCAAAACTCCCTTTATCCCTCTGGTAGTTCTCCGTCCTCACCGATACTTCCGGTTTGGATACTGTAAATGTAGTAGCACCCAGCATCCGCGATGCCCCATTCCCCAGTGTCGCATATACATGCACCTGGTATCTCCCGATCGTCTTATGATTCCTGATATCCACCGATGCCGTCCACTCCCCGGCTGCGTTCCTGAAACCGGTATACCATCTCAAATCATCCTGCCCTCCGGCTTCACTCCACACTGCAAATTGAATGCCTCTTACAATTCCAAATGCTTCTGTGTTTCCTACCCTGAGCGTATACTGGGTCTCTTTCTTCGCCGTATCTTCCGCACTGATTCCCACAGACGGGAATTCCACTTTCTGGCCTGGTGCTGCTCCTGCAAATGTATAGATCCCATTCCCCATGGTCAGATACGCATGTACCT
>CAZGVY010000223.1:0-2691 GCA_964529215.1 uncultured Mordavella sp.
AGGTTCTCTGGTATGACTCGGTGGCGGATATTTCCATACCGCAGAGCATGCTTCCGGATGATTTATATGAGGTATTTAATTCGGATACAGGTACGATGATGGCGGTATTCTTTGATGAGTCTACCTCCTCGGACGGAACCATGGATGCGATCACAGAGATCCGCAGGCTTGCGGGCAAGCAGTGCTTTATCAGCGGCATGTCGGCGATCGTAACCGATACGAAAGAGCTGGCGGAGAGCGAGACGCCAATCTATGTGGTGATCGCAGTACTTCTGTCTTCCATCGTACTTGCAATTACCATGGAATCTCTGGTAGTTCCGGTTCTGTTTCTGATCAGTATTGGAATGGCGATCCTCTATAATCTGGGAAGTAACTATTTCCTTGGGGAGATTTCCTATATTACAAAGGCGCTGGCAGCGGTACTGCAGCTTGGAGTTACGATGGACTATTCCATCTTCCTGATGCACAGCTACGATGAACAGCAGGTCAGATTTGACGGGGATAAGAAACGGGCCATGGCACATGCAATCTCTCAGACTTTTTCATCGGTGATCGGAAGCTCGGTTACCACGATCGCAGGATTTATTTCCCTGTGTTTTATGAGCTTTACGCTGGGAAAGGATATTGGTATCGTTATGGCAAAGGGTGTAATATTTGGCGTGCTTGCCTGTGTAACCATCCTGCCGTCCATGATCCTGTGCTGTGATAAGCTGATCGAGAAGACGAAACACAGGCCGCTGCTTCCGAATATCAATAAGCTGTCGCACAAAATGACAAAGAAGTATCCGATATTTGCCATTATATTTGTGGTTCTTCTGTTTCCGGCAATTTACGGCAATAACCACACAGGCGTTTACTATAATCTGGACGAGACGCTTCCAAAGAGTCTTCCAAGTATTGTTGCCAATGAGAAGCTGAAGGAAGATTATGACATGAATACCACGCATATGCTGCTGGTGGACAGCTCGGTTCCTTCGCATGATGTAAGCAGGATGCTGAAGGAGATTGAAAATATAGACGGCGTAAAATGGGCGCTTGGCATTGATAAACTGGTGGGGCCGGGAATTCCGGCGGATATGCTCCCGTCAGATGTGACAGAGATGCTAAAAACAGACAAATACCAGCTGATCATGATCAACTCAATCTATAAGGTTGCGTCTGACGAAGTCAACGCACAGGTGGACGCGATCAACCAGGTTACGGAAAAGTATGATAAGGGTGCGCTGCTGGTTGGAGAAGCGCCGCTGACGAAGGATCTGATCGATATTACAGACCATGATTTTAAGATGGTAAGCATTGTGTCAATCGGAGTCATTTTCGTGATCATCCTGCTTTTGTTCCGCTCCATCAGCCTTCCGATCATCCTGGTGGGTGTGATCGAATTTGCGATATTTGTCAACATGGGAATTCCATTTTATACAGGAACTACCCTTCCATTTGTGGCATCCATTGTAATCGGAACGATCCAGCTTGGGGCGACCGTGGATTATGCGATCCTTATGACGACAAGATACAAACGGGAGCGGAGCCGGGGGGCAGGCAAATACGACGCAGTGACAACTGCCCATCAGGTATCTGCCCAGTCTATTATTGTAAGTGCGTTAAGCTTTTTTGCGGCTACATTTGGAGTGGGAATGTATTCGAATATTGATATGATCAGTTCGCTGTGTATCCTGATGGCCAGAGGAGCAATCATTAGCATGCTGGTGGTAGTATTTATCCTTCCGTCCATGTTTATGATATTTGACAGGGTGATCGTAAAGACCAGCAAGGGATTTCTGCCGGAGGATGAGACGGGTAAGGCAAAAGAAAGACATCATAAATTTTCAAGGAAAGCGCATATATAGCAGGAGGTATCGGTATGAAAAAGAATAAAAACAAAAATAAAAATATGAGATATATGGCGGCGGCGATGGCAGTGGTGATCACGGCAGGGGCAGCCGGTACCTGCGGGTATCAGAGAAGTGTTATTACGGCGAAAGCATCTGATGTGGATGTGAAGGAGCTTCAGGAGGTGGCCGAGGGCGCGCTGGAAACAGACAGCCAGAAGGCAGAGAATGGCACAGAGGAAGCTGTTATAACAGAAGAAGCCGCAGAAGAAGATCAGGGAGCGAAAAAGGAGGAATCTGTCTATGTTAAGGCAGATGCCACTGGAAATGTGAAGAATACGACCGTTACAGAATGGATCAAAAATCCCGGGAACGGGAAGCTCTCAGATGTGTCTGAGCTGGAAGATATTGAGAATATCAAAGGAGACGAGACCTATCAGGTGTCTACAGATGCAGGCCTTGACTGGCAGTCAGAGGGCGATGATATTTATTACCAGGGAACCACGAAAAAAGAGCTTCCGGTAGGAGTCAAGATCAGCTATAAGCTGGACGGAAAGGAAATCAGTGCCAAAGACCTGAAGGGAAAAGACGGAAAGGCAGAGATCCATATCCAATACAGCAATCATTCAAAAGCAGCGGTAGATGTGGGCGGAGAGAGCGAGGAGATGTTTACACCCTTTACCATGGTCACGGCGATGATGCTTCCCGCAGATGAATATCAGAATGTGGAGATCGACCACGGAAAGGTGATCTCTGACGCAGACAAACAGATCGTGGTAGGGCTTGGCTTCCCGGGAATTGGCGAGAACCTTAAGCTATCGGACGGAGATTTTGATTTTGACCTTCCGGAGGAAGTGACGAT
>CAZGVY010000224.1:0-2594 GCA_964529215.1 uncultured Mordavella sp.
TGCCAACCGTGACAGATAAATGCTGCATGGGTATTTAAGGGGCGTTTTTAGCGGAGGCGGAATCCACTGCTTACGGATACTTAGACGCGAAGGCATTCCTAAGCGTCTTAAGTGTAGTTAGCAGTTAGTTTGCCGCAGCGCTGCCCCACTCATGCGGTATTCATCTGTCACGGATGGCTGCGTTCTGGTTTATCTCAATATGTCTGTTAAGGCACACGATAGCGAACCGCTTATTTGGCATAGCGGAACTATTTTGTAAGCACCTCTGCCCCGGTCTCGGTAATCAGCACCATATACTCGATCTGGGCAGATAAACCGTCGTCTATGGTATAGACCGTCCATCCGTTATCCTCATCGATAAAGAAGTCCGGGCTCCCCTCGTTTATCATTGGTTCGATGGTAAACATCATGCCCGGGACCAGGACCATCTCCGTGCCCTTTGGGGTGACATAGCTGACAAAGGGGGGTTCGTGGAATTTCAGCCCAATGCCGTGGCCGCCGATCTCCTCTACTACAGAATAACCGTTAGCCTGAGCGTGGGAATTGATCGCGTGGGCAATATCTCCCAAGTGCCCCCAGGGCCTGGCGGCCTTTAACCCAAGCTCTACACATTCTTCGGTAACGGTGATCAGGCGCCGGCTGCGTTCGCTGATCCCGCCGATCGCAAACATGCGGGAAGCATCTGAATAGTATCCGTCCAGAATCGTAGAGACGTCTACATTGATAATGTCTCCGTCTGTGAGAATCTCCTGTTCATCGGGAATGCCGTGGCAGATCACGTTATTGATAGAAGTGCAGACACTTTTGGGAAAGCCTTCAAAGTTCAGGGGGGCAGGAATACCGCCGTGTGCTGTTGTATAGTCGTAGACCAGTTTGTCGATCTGAGCAGTGCTCATGCCCGCCTGGATGTGTTCTGCAACATGGTCGAGAACAGCGGTGTTGAGAGCTGCGCTTTTTTTGATCGCAGTAATCTGCTCCGGGGTTTTTAACATGCTGCGGTCAGGAACGATCTGCCCTTTTGCAGCCAGCTTCCAGAGCTTTATGTCGAGTCTGTCCATAAATGTACATCTCCTTTTTTGCGCGTAAACATAAAGGAACAGAAGATCTTGCCTGCGCCTCTTATCCGCGCGTATGTTCATTAAGATTTATTGTAGCACAGTTTGTGGATTTCTGCTATAATATATTTATTAATGTGCCTATGGAAGGAGTGGATAAATCATGTTACGAATAGGAATGCTTACAAGCGGAGGAGACTGTCAGGCCCTGAACGCAACCATGCGCGGAGTGGTAAAGGGAATCTATTCAAAAAGAGACGACGTAGAGATCTATGGATTTCAAGAGGGCTACAAGGGACTCATTTATTCAAACTTTAAGATGCTGACTTCCAGAGACTTTTCGGGTATCCTGACCGTGGGAGGAACGATCCTTGGCACGTCAAGGCAGCCATTTAAGAAGATGAGGGAGCCGGACGAGCATGGACTGGACAAGGTTGCGGCTATGAAGCATACGTATCATAAGCTGAATCTGGACTGCCTGGTGGTGCTGGGTGGGAACGGTACGCATAAGACAGCGAATATGCTGAGCGAGGAAGGACTGAATATCATTACCCTTCCTAAGACAATAGATAATGACCTGTGGGGAACCGATATGACATTTGGCTTCCAGAGCGCGGTGGATATCGCTACGGATACGATCGATAAGATCCATACCACCGCTACGTCACACAGCCGTGTGTTTATCGTGGAGATCATGGGACACAAGGTTGGCTGGGTGGCGCTTCATGCGGGGATCGCAGGAGGTGCGGATATTATTCTGATCCCGGAGATCCCATATGACGTGGAAGTGCTGGCGGATATGATCAACAAACGTGCGAAAGAGGGCAAGCGTTTTACGATCATCGCCGTGGCAGAGGGCGCTATTTCCAAGAAGGATGCGAAGCTGCCTAAGAAGGAATTAAGAAAGAAACAGGAGAAAGAAAAGGAGCTGTATCCGTCTGTTGCTTATCAGGTTGCGGCAAAGCTTCAGAAATACACGCCCCAGGAAGTGAGGATCACGGTGCCCGGACATACGCAGCGGGGCGGTACGCCATGCCCTTACGACAGGGTTTTATCTACACGCCTTGGCGCATATGCGGCAAAGATGATCCTGGATGGGGAATATGGCTACATGGCAGCTATCAGAGACGGGGATACGACGAAGATCCCGCTTTCAGAAGTGGCAGGAAAGCTGAAGTATGTAGATCCTCATTCTAAGATCGTGGAAGAAGCGAAGCTGGTCGGCATCAGTTTCGGCGATGAGTAGACGGAAATAAAAGCGGGGAGCAAGGGCATGAGTTATACAGCGTTGTACCGGAAGTTCCGGCCCAGTGAGTTCCAGGATGTGAAGGGGCAGGACGCGGTGGTTAAAACATTACAGAATCAGATAAAGACAGGGCGTATCGGCCATGCCTACCTGTTCTGCGGAACCAGGGGAACGGGAAAGACAACGGTTGCCAAGATATTTGCCAGGGCGGTGAACTGCGAGCGCCCGCTGGATGGGGGACCCTGCGGAGAGTGTGAGATGTGCCGGTCGATTTCGGCGGGCACATCTATGAA
>CAZGVY010000225.1:0-2583 GCA_964529215.1 uncultured Mordavella sp.
ATGCTGCTCCGTCTGATTGCTATATACTCCTTCTTCATTCCGCGTCCGTCAAGATATACTTAACACAATCCGCTAAGACATACCTGCCAGACGTTAGCGTTAGCAGTCCGCTCCTGTTCCCAGCAGGTAATCCACAAACTGCCTTGCCGTCCTTCCTGACATCCCCCCATGGGAAAGCTCCCATTTATTCGCTTCCAGAAGCAGTTCCTCCTCTGCCATCTCAAGCCCTGCTTCCGCGGCAAGCTGCCGTACGATCCCCTGAAACTGCTTCTTATCTGGTTTTCCAAAATAGATGCTCACCCCGAATCTGGCTGCCAGTGATAATTTCTCCTGCACCGTATCACTGGTATGAAGCTCCTCATCCCGGTCATCCTTATCGCGGAAGGTTTCTCTTACCAGATGCCTTCTGTTAGAGGTAGCATAAATCAGGATATTTTCAGGCTTTTTCTCCAGCCCTCCCTCGATCACAGCCTTCAGGTACTTATAATCTGTCTCAAATTCCTCAAAGGACAGATCGTCCATATATATGATAAACTTATAATTCCGGTTTTTTATTTGCGCCATAATATCATTCAGATCCTGGAATTGGTGCTTATACACTTCGATCATCCGAAGCCCCCTGTCATAATACTGGTTCAGGATTGCCTTGATGGATGTGGATTTCCCGGTTCCCGCGTCCCCAAACAACAGGCAGTTATTCGCCTTCCGCCCATTCACAAACGCTTCTGTATTCAGGATCAGTTTCTTTTTGGCATTTTCATATCCCACCAGATCGTCCAGATGCACATGGGCAATCTTCGTAATCGGCACGATCTGCGTCCCCTCTGCCGTATGCTCCACTCTAAACGCCTTGTGAAGGCCAAATTTCCCTACGCCAAATTCCTTGTAAAACCTTGTCAGGATCCTGTGGAATTCTTCTGCGCTCTCTGCCTCTGCAAGAGCCCCGCTAAGCTCACAGAGCCGGTCACGTATTCTTTTATTAAATACGTTCCCCTGCCCGTCCGATCCGGAAAAATCCTGAAACATAGACATACAGTCACATGCAAGTTCCTGTTCCATCTCTGTAAAATCATAGTCAAACAGCTCTTTAAAAATCTTAAAATCATGCAGCGCCGCCTGATTAATGCTCCCGGAAATCTCACCGACGATCTCGCAGGAGGTACTGTACGCATTCTCATCGCTTGCAAGCAGGAAGGTCAGGTAGTCGTGCCACAGATTCCCCTCAAACCCGATCCTTACTGCAAGTTCCAGGATCTCATTTGCACAATCATACAGCAGTCCTCTTAGATCCTCTTTATTATAATAACCACTGTCATAGTTTTCAGTCAGAAATGCAATATCATGCAGGATCTTCTCCTGCTCCATATGGCGGTACAGCATCAGCTCATTTACTCTCATTTTGAATCTCTCTTTTCTTCTTTTTTATAAAGTATCCTTCTTCATCTCTCACAGCCATCCTCCTGCACCGTCTCCGGTATCCCTGATCCGGTCAGGCAGGCTGTCATTAATAATTCCCAAGTATCTTCAGGCTCCTGGCTTCTTCCCTGAGCCCCCGGATCGCATTCTTTACCGCAGGCTCTCCCATATTACCTTCAAAGTCCACAAAGAACCGGTATTCCCACGCTTTCCCTTCCACCGGCCTGGATTCGATCCTTGTCATATTCAGATCGTTATAGATAAAATGTGCAAGCAGATGATATAGGGAACCGCTCTCGTGAGCGACCTCAAAGCAGATACTGATCTTTTTTGCATCCTTTAGAAAAATCTTCTGATTCGTAACCACAATAAACCTGGTTGAATTATTGCGGTTATGGTTGATCTGCCGCTGCAAGATCTTCAGCCCGTAGATCTTTGCCGCATGCCCGCTGCAGATCGCAGCCTGAGACGGATCATGCTCTTCCAGTATCTTTCTGGCCGCAACTGCCGTATTCGCCACTCCGATCTGCTGCCAGTCACTGTGCTCTTCCAGATATTTATAGCTCTGCATCAATGCCTGGGGATGGGAATATACCCGTTTAATACTTTCTATAGACGTATTCTCTGTTCCCACTAAATTATGATTGACCGGGAGTACCACTTCCCCCACAATATAATTTTCAAACTCCACCAGAAGATCATACACCTCATTCACCACTCCGGCGGATGAATTCTCAATGGGGAGCACGGCAAAATCCGCCGAACCCTCCTCGATCGCCTCCATCGCGTCCCGGAAGGTCTGCACATGGAAACTGTTTACATCCTCTCTGAAATACTGCTGCATAGCCGCCTGGGAATAGGCACCGTCCGTTCCCTGGAATACAATTCTGGACTCCTCCCAGTCCAGTGCGTCAACCCCGATAAAGGGAAGCCGTCCCAACGCCCCCTTCTTCGTCAAAAGCTGATACTGCAGTTTTCTGCTCTGACTCATAAGCTGCTCAAACATTTCTGTAAGTCCTTTTTTTAAAAATGTATCTTTGGCATTTTTTGTTACACAGTTTAATTTCTCCCGTTCCCTGTTTTTGTCAAAGACTTTCCTGGCTTCTTCTATTTTAAGTTCCCCGACCTTTTCACAGACTGCCATTAACATCTCATAGAGTGTTACTA
>CAZGVY010000226.1:0-2561 GCA_964529215.1 uncultured Mordavella sp.
TTTATTGTCAGATTTTTAGTTTAAGAGAATAACAAATCTCTGATAATTCATGAATATTTCGTCCGCCAATCAGACTCATATGCATCCTTCTGTAAAAAAAAAGATACTGAAAAGCCTCAATAACATAAATTTCTTTTTCTTATAACCATTAGGTGCTTTCAATGCCGAAGAGAACTGGAATTTTCCAAAAATATTCCGATACGTTTTGATATCTGTTTATCGTTCTGGTTTGCTTGTGTTATACTCTTATTTATAGTATGTACCTTCAGTTTTAATCTTTTTTCAACAACTCAATTATACCTATTTATCCATTATTCTACAAATTTCGCACAACATATCCCACGTTCTCCACAACATATCCTACATTTTCCTAAAATTCCCCCACATCATCCAAGAAACCCCCACCAGAATCCATTCATTCCAGCGGGGGCTTTCTTTCCCTTTTCTTATTCTATTCCTTCTCCACCAGCCACTCCTGATACACATAGCCGATCTTCCCATCATGGTTAATTCTCCACCAGCCATTTTTTTCATCCGCGACCTTTACTTCTGTACCGTTATCCAGGGTTCCAAGCTTTGCCGCATCCGTGCTTGCATCACTGCGGATATTCACTCCCTGTTTACACTCAACTACCATCGTCCTTTCTGTGAATTTCTTAGTGCTTTCACCAATGGAAGCCAGATCCGTAGCCTCCTTGTTGGTCTCTGCAAGCCAGTCGCTATATACATAGCCGGCTTCTCCTTTATAATCAAAGGAGCACCAGTTATTCTCAATGCCGGTTACTACGATAACCGTTCCCTGCTCCAGATCGCCTAAGATCGCCTGATCGGTTCCCGGCCCGCTGCGGACATTCACGCCGATCCTGCTGGTTACCTCCATCGGAATCTCTCCGCCCTTCATGGAGACTGTAGACGGTGACAGTGTCAGCAGATCCTTCCGGATATAACCGGAGACATCATCATACTCCACGGCATACCAGCCCTCTTTCTCGTAGATCGCGCTGACGCTCGTTCCCTGGGGCAGGCAGTCTATGACTGCATCCTGTTTGCTTGGGCCGCTGCGCACATTCGCACCCTCCGCACAGTTCACCGTCATCGTCTCTTCCGCAACTGCATGGCTATCCAGGCCAACCCTCAACGCAAAAGCAAGTGACAAAGTCAAAATAGAGCTGCCAAGCAATACCATATCCTTTATTTTCATACATTTCTCCTATCTGCAATGTAAACATCCATTGCTTCTTTTAGCCATTCACCGACAGCTTGTCTAACAAAACACTTCTAACGATTGCTTCTATTTTATTAGACTGCTGGTTCCTAAAGCATATCCTCAAACAGATTTTCCTTATACACCCCGGCCTCTACCAGCTTCCGTATCTCCGCCACCACATCTTCCTTATCTTCTTTGTAGGTTACGCCAAACCACTTATCCGGGGACTGGAGAACCTGAACCTTCATCCGGCCTTCCTCAAGCAGCTCGCCGATGATCGTCGGCAGAAGATATTCTCCCGTTGGATTGTCCGGATCCATCTTTTCCAGGAATTCCGAAAATCCTGTTTCCAGAATATCCATAAAAGCTGGTGAAAGCCCCCACATATTCATAGAAACAACGGACTCTGTGTCAAGAATATTCTCCCTTCCATCTTCACCAATCACTGCCGCTCCGTTTCCAGTCTTGACAATATTCCTGGTTTCTGTAATCTCCGCCAGCATATGCTGCTTGTCCACCTTACAGATCCCTCTGGTCACGCCGCCATTATCGCTCAGTGTATTCTTCAGGATGAAGCCGATCATACACGCATGATAACCGTCCTTCGCAGCATTCTCTGTCAGATAGGCGTAAGCCTTCTGGTATGCCTCTTTTCCATAATAATCATCTGCATTAATAACCAGGAAGGGCTCCTTCACCACATCCTTGCAGCATAGTACCGCCTGTCCGGTTCCCCAGGGCTTACTCCGCCTGTCCGCTTTATACCGGAATTGTTCTGGTATCTCCTCCAGCTCCTGGTACACATATTCTACTTTCACGATCTTTTCAATACGCCTGCCGATAATACGCCTGAAATCTTCATCCAGATCCTTCCGGATCACAAAAACAACCTTATCGAATCCTGCCTGCAGTGCATCGTAAATGGAATAATCCATAATAATTTCACCGCTCGGGCCAACCCGTTCCAGCTGCTTGATCCCGCCTCCAAACCGGCTTCCGATTCCCGCCGCCATGATCACTAACGTAGCCTTTCCCATGGCATCCTCCCTTTAAGACTATTCTCCCAATCCATTTTCCACTGCTTCTACCATAGCAGTCAATGCTTCTTCTTCATCCGGCCCCTCACAGACCAATACAATTTCATCGCCCTTTTTGATGCAGGCTCCGAGGACACTCAGTACACTTTTTGCATTGGCATTGGTATTTTCATACAAAAATGTAACCTTGCTGTCAAACTGTGCAGCCGTATTACAGAAAATCCCGGCCGGACGCAGATGAAGCCCTGTCGGATTGATGATCGTAACCTTCCTGCTAACCATCTCCTTTAACCTCCATTCTCTTTATTCTCCAGTAT
>CAZGVY010000227.1:0-2515 GCA_964529215.1 uncultured Mordavella sp.
TACTGCAGATGCAAAGAGTGAGTATCTGCGCGCTTAAGAAAGACCGTAAAGCCATCTTAGAGAAACTCCAGTCTATGGGAATTATGGAAATCAGCCAGATTGCCGGCGACGATGAAAGTTTCGGAAGGATGGACACAATGAATGCCAGACAGGGCTTCGAGAAAAACGCCCAGATAGCGGATCATGCACTGGATGTTCTGGATCAGTATGTCCCTGAAAAGAAATCATTGTTTGCAGGCCTGGAAGGGAAAAAGCTTATGGAACAGCAGCAGTTCCAGAAGATCGTTTCCAGGAAGAAAGAGATTATGGAGGAAGCCAGGACTCTGCTGGATCTTAACAAGGAGATCGCAGAGAACAAAGCAGGCATCCAGAAGCTGGAGAACCAGATAGAAAGCCTGAAGCCCTGGCTGGGACTGGATGTCCCGATGAATTATACAGGAACAGAAAAAACTGTTATGCTGCTTGGAACGATGGCGCCGGGGACGACACAGGAGACCGTGTACAGGCTGCTGGCAGAGCAGGCGCCGGAGGCGGAGGCCATTGACATTGAGATGATCGCTTTGGATAAGGATGCTGCGTATCTGGCTGTGTTTTGCATGAAGGATGAGGAACGGGCCGTGGAGGATGCACTGCGTACCGGAGGATTTGCAAGACCGGCACAGACGTCGGACAAGGTTCCGGCAGAGGCTAAGGCCGAATTTGAAGCAGAGGCTAAGAACCTGGAAAGCCGGATCCAAGCGGTTGAGAAGGAGATCGGAAGCAAAGAGGATATCAGGGAAGATCTGAAGGTGATTTCGGATTATTTCCGTGTCCGCGCTGAAAAGTACGAGATCCTTGGAAGCCTTCCGCAGTCCAGGAGTACCTTTATTATCAGCGGATATGTAGCAAAGAAGGGAGTCCCGGCCATAGAAAAGGCGATTGGAGATCCGTTTGACTGCATTATTGATGTGGAGGACTTAAAGGATGAGGAGGAAGCGCCGGTTATCCTTCAGAATAACGGGTTCTCATCCAGCGTGGAGGGAGTTCTGGAATCCTACGCGCTGCCTCATAAAGGAGAATTTGACCCGACGACGATCATGTCGTTCTTTTATGTATTCTTCTTCGGAATGATGCTGTCAGACGCTGCATATGGGGCGATCCTGGCGGTTGCATGTTTCGTAGTACAGAAGAAGTTCCCGCGGATGGGTGCAGGTATGAAGAAGATGATGAAGATGTTTATGTACTGCGGCATTTCCACGCTGATATGGGGGATCCTGTTTGGCGGTTATTTTGGAAATGTAGTGGATATCGTATCTTCCACCTTCTTTGGAAAGACGGTTACCGTACCGGCATTGTGGTTTGCACCGTTAAATGACCCGATGAAGCTTTTGATCTATTCTCTTGCATTTGGACTGGTCCATTTGTTCGTTGGACTTGGGATCAAGGGATATATGCTGATCAAAGAGGGAAAGATGTTAGACTTTTTCTGTGATGTGGTGCTGTGGTATTCACTTCTGATCGGCCTGATCCTGATGCTGATACCGACGGATATCTTTGCATCGATCATGGGTTCAAAGGTTACGTTTCCGCCGGCGCTTAATATGCTGGCCAAAGTGCTTTCGATCATCGGAGCGCTCGGACTGGTGCTGATGTCAGGACGGGACAACAAGAATCCTGTGCTGAGGCTGGCGCTGGGAGCATATGACCTTTATAATATTACAGGCTGGCTCAGCGACGTGCTGTCCTATTCCCGTCTGCTTGCATTGGGGCTTGCAACCGGAGTTATTGCATCGGTGATCAACCAGATGGCAAGCATGGCAGGAAAGAGCATTGTCGGAGCGATTGTATTTATTCTTATATTTATTGTGGGACACGCCCTGAACCTTGCAATTAACTTGCTGGGTGCATACGTACACACCAACCGTCTTCAATTTGTAGAGTTCTTCGGTAAATTCTACGAGGGCGGCGGCAGGGCATTTCATCCGTTTGAAGCAGATACGGTATATGTGTCTGTTCAGGATGGGACAAAGAGTAATTAGATAAAATGATAATAAAAGGAGGAACATTATAATGGAAGGTATCAGTATTTGGAGTAATTTAGGTCTTGTATATGCACTGCTTGGCGCGGCGGTAGCAGTATTTCTCGCAGGAGCAGGCTCTGCGATCGGCGTAGGCATTGCAGGCCAGGCAGCGGCAGGCGTTGTTACAGAGGATCCAAGCAAATTCGGCCAGGTGCTGGTTATGCAGCTTCTGCCTGGTACGCAGGGTCTTTACGGACTGCTGATCGGCTTTATCACATTGTCTAAAGTGGGGATCATCGGCGGCGGCGCAGCACAGCTTGACCCGCAGACAGGTCTTCTGATCCTTGCAGCCTGCCTGCCAATTGGTATTGTAGGCCTGATTTCCGGTAAATATCAGGGAATGACTTCTGCTGCGTCTATTGGCATTATTGCAAAGAGACCGGATCAGTTCGGTAAGGCAATGCTGTTCCCTGCAATGGTTGAGACATATGCGATCCTTGCACTTCTGATTTCTT
>CAZGVY010000228.1:0-2487 GCA_964529215.1 uncultured Mordavella sp.
TCGTTTTGGGAACTTATGCCTTCCAAAGAGATGTAGGAGGTTCTGGACGATGTTTATCCTGGAATATAAGGACGGAGTCAAGCCAGCAGAGCTGAGTCCGAAGGCAAAGGCCAATATGGAACGCTGCGCGAATTTTCTGGTGGAAATGATCGAAAAATACGGGAAAGAGGTTCTGGAAGAGATAGAGGCTGAGGAGCATGCGGCAGCGGAGAAGCAGGAACAGGAATCGTCGGACACAGATCTGTGATCCGGCGATTTTTGGGTGGTGAAAAACTTCAGAAGGGGCGCTGACAAACCTGTCAAAGCCCGACATAATGAAGTTCCGAGGTACTGTGTGACGATGAGCAACCGAAGGGAGGGATACGGTGAGAAAAAAGAAATGCTATATCTACACGCGAGTCTCTACGGCAGCTCAGACGGAAGGGTACAGCCTGGAGGCACAACAGGAACGCCTCCGCGAGTATGCGGATTATAAGAACCTTGAAATAGCCGGAGAATACTGCGATGCGGGAAAATCCGGAAAGAGCATAGTCGGAAGACCGGCATTCCTGCAGATGCTTGATGATATATCCAGCGAGAAGGACAATATCTCTTTTGTGCTGGTATTCAAGCTGTCCAGGTTTGGACGGAATGCGGCGGACATACTGAAATCTCTGCAGTTGCTGGAAGATTATGAGGTGGATCTGATCTGCGTGGAAGATGCCATTGACAGTTCTACACCGGGCGGGAAGCTGACGCTGACAATTTTGTCTGCTGTGGCGGAGATTGAGCGTGAGAACATCAATGTTCAGTTCATGGCCGGTAAGATGCAGAAGATCCTTAACGGCGGATGGCCGGGAGGACCTGCTCCCTATGGATACCGCAGTGTGAATAAGGAACTGGTAGTAGAACCGGAAGAGGCGGAGATCGTGAAGCTGATTTTTGACAGGTATATACAGGATGATGGAACACTAAACGGAGTTGCAATTTGGCTGAATAACAACGGATACAGCCGAATCAGCAAGGGCGAAGTAAAGCCGTTCACCTATGACTTTATCGTGAATGTCCTGGATAATCCTACCTATCACGGAAAGATCAATTACTTCCGCAGGACGAATCTGAAGGGTGTGAGGAAGAATCCGAAAGACGCGGTCGAGGTTGACGGGATTCATGAAGCAATCATAGATGAGGCTCTGTGGCAGCAGGCACGGGAAAAACGTGAGGCTTCATCCGGAAGACAGGAAAAGGTGGATGAACCTGATCGCGTGAGCCTACTGTCCGGTCTGATCAAATGTCCGGCCTGCGGGAGTGGTCTTATCGCAACGAAGAACAAGCACGTCAATAAGAACCGAGGCGGTCATTATAAGACTATTCATTATTATTCCTGCCGATACTACAGGAAATCAGCCGGAAGAACCTGCGAGTTCAAACATACTTATAACCAGACGAAGATAGATTCCGCGGTATTTGAGATCGTCAGTAATCTGGCGGCTCATCCGGCATTTGAAAAAGCAATGGCTATGGCAGCGGGCGGTGATGAGTCTGTAGAGGCTTATGAGAAGCGGATGAAGGAAATCCGCAAGGATCTGTATCATCAGGAACATGAGAAGAACCGTGTCGGAGCGGAGCTTGATAATCTGGATGTTCTGTCTGATGACTACGATACGGAATATGAGCGGATCCAAGCGGAGATGGATGATATCTATGACAGGATAGAATCCCTGGAGCTTTCGCTTAAGAAGATAAAGAAGAAGTGCAGCGAAGCCAGGCAGGGTGTCAGCTCTATTGAAGGGATAAAGAAGATCCTGAAGAATTTCGGAAAGTTCTATGAAAAGCTGACTTCCGAGGAACAAAGGGAACTGTACCGTCAGTTTATTGAACGGATAGAGGTTTATCCGGAAGAGCAGGAAGACGGAAGGGTGCTGAAGAGCATTCATTTCCGATTCCCTGTCCGGTACGGTGAAACGGATACGATCGAGACCTGGATAGGAGCAGAGGGTGAACCTGATGATGAAATCGCCTTTGTGCTGGATTGCAGCGAAGTACAGGTGACGGTGGCGGAAGCCAAGGCGACCTACGCAGAGATCAGGGCTTATGTACTGGAGCATACGGGGATGAAGGTCTCATCATTATACATCGCTCAGATAAAGCGGAAATACGGCATAGATATCGGGATTGCTTATAACAAGCCGGAGCAGAACAAAAATCGTGTGCCGGTATGCCCGGTTGAAAAGGAACTGGCTATCATGGACGCGCTGAAGGCGTTCCGGATGCTGACAGAAGACACAGAGTATATGGAGGCGGCAGTATGAAGAAGAAAAAACTGAAGTGTTATATCTACATAAGGGTATCCACATCAATGCAGGTGGAGGGCTACAGCCTTGAAGCCCAAAGGGAGAGGCTGACGAAGTTCGCGGATTTTCAGGATATAGAGATCGTCAGGGAATACTGCGACGCAGGAAAATCTGGAAAGAACATTACCGGCAGACCGGAGTTTTCACAGATGCT
>CAZGVY010000229.1:0-2462 GCA_964529215.1 uncultured Mordavella sp.
TTATCCTGGGTCTTGTTGTGGTGATCCTGGCCTGGTATATTATCCGTAAGCGGATGAAACCTCAGGATATTAAAGAGTCAAAAGTTGCAAAAATGCTGATCCGGCTTCTGCTTGCGATCGGCGTGATCTATGTGATTGGAACAATTCTTTCTTCACCTATTGTGAATGCCAAGAAATATCAGAAGCTGATGAAGGTAGAAGAAGGGAATTTTACAGATGATGTAGAAGAAATTTCATTTGATAAAGTGCCGCTTCTGGACAAGGACACGGCGGAGATCCTGGGAGACCGGAAAATGGGAAGCATGGTAGACATGGTGTCCCAGTTTGAGGCGGATGATATCTACAGCCAGATTAATTATAAGGAGCGGCCGGTGCGGGTGACGCCGTTAAAATATGCAAGCTTCATCAAGTGGATCACCAATCAGTCGGAGGGCATTCCCGCCTATATCCGTATTGATATGGCCAGCCAGAATACGGAGCTTGTGAAGCTGGAGGAGGGAATCAAGTATTCTGCCAGCGAGTATCTGAACCGTAATATCTACAGGCATTTGAGGTTTAAATATCCTACCTATATCTTTGGGACTCTGAGCTTTGAGATTGATGACGACGGCGTGCCGTACTGGATCGTTCCGGTGAAGAAGTTTAATATCGGCTTGTTTGGGGGCGAGACGGTAGGAAAGGTCATACTCTGTAATGCGGTGACGGGAGAATGTAAGGCTTATGAGATCGATGAAGCGCCGCAGTGGATCGACCGGGCGTATTCGGCGGATCTTCTGGTAGACTTATTTGATTATTACGGGACCTTGAAACACGGTTTCCTGAACAGTGTGCTGGGTCAGAGAGACTGTCTCAGAACGACTTCCGGGTATAATTATCTGGCTCTGGATGATGATGTGTGGATGTATACGGGAGTTACTTCGGTAAATGGAGACCAGTCTAATGTTGGATTTATGCTGTCCAATCAGCGGACTATGGAAACCAAATATTATGAAGTTGAGGGCGCGACTGAAGCGGCGGCAATGGAATCAGCCCAAGGCCAGGTGCAGAACCTTCATTATACAGCTACTTTCCCGC
This sequence comes from uncultured Mordavella sp., assembly GCA_964529215.1. Taxonomy (GTDB): domain Bacteria; phylum Bacillota; class Clostridia; order Lachnospirales; family Lachnospiraceae; genus Claveliimonas. The sequence continues at coordinate 1,075 of CAZGVY010000229.1, forward strand.
TTCTGCTTAATCTTCAGGATGAGCCGACGTATTTTATTGCATTGAAGGATGATGCAGGCCTGGTAAAGAAGTACGCGCTGGTAAATGTCCAGAAGTATCAGATCGTTGCAATTGGGGACACGGTCAGCGAGTGTGAAGAAAGCTATCTGAAACTGTTATATACCAATGGGATCAAAGAGGTTGAAAAGGATACCAGGGAAGTACTTTCTGTTACAGGCAGGATCGAGAAGATCGCCCAGAGCGTTATCGACGGCAATTCTCATTATTATCTGATGGTAGAAGGCTCGGATGCGATCTTTGACGTACCTGTAGCGGATTATATCGATATTATCCGGTATGATGTGGGACAGGAGATTACCCTGGAGTATAAAGAGGGAGAGGAAACGAATACAGTTCTGTCAGTGAAATAGTAAGGCGGGAATTGTCCATTATAAAGCTTTAACATGTCCCGGCGGGAGTGTTAAAGCTTTATTAGTTCCTGATAGACCCGTCCGATTGGCAGTCCTACTACGTTAGAATAGTCGCCGCGGATGCATTTGACATGGATAGAGAAATCTCCCTGGATACCGTATGCGCCGGCCTTATCCAAAGGGTCGCCGGATGCAATATAGCGGAGCAGGTCATCCCGGTGGATGGGATAAAAAGTTACGTCTGTACATTCATAGAAGGTGTTAATCTGTGCACCATGAATGATGGATACACCAGTATAAACTTGATGGGTGCGGTCTGCGAGCATGGACAGCATATCCAGAGCTTCGTTTCCGCAGGCAGGTTTTCCAAGGATTTCCCCGTTATAGGCAACAATGGTGTCTGCTCCGATCACTACATCATTCTGATCTGCATGATGTTTCCATACATCCATCGCTTTTCCCTGGGCAAGTTCCATGACGATATCTGCCGGAGCAGATTTGGTTGGGATTTCTTCTATAACGGAGGGGATAACAGTAAATTCAATGCCGGTTCTGGCAAGCAGTTCCCTGCGTCTTGGCGATGCAGAGGCAAGTATGTATTTCATTGGGATCCTTCTTTCTTCTTTGTGAAAAATCCCCATAGGAGTCTGGCAGGATATCGGAATCCTGACTCTTATGGGGACATTCTGATTCATTCTGCGTACAGAAGATTTGTTCTGAGAATAAAGCCCAGTAATTATAAAACCACAGTATTAGCTGATATAATTGCATCCCTGGAATGCTTCATCTGTCAGATCGTCTTTTTTTGCGCTGAGGCTTACATAGAAATCAACGCCGCATTCAGCAGACAGCTGTTTAAGCCTTGCGATGAATTTTGGAATATTTTCCAGACTGAACTCAGCCTGTTTCATAAGGCCGTCAATAAATACGCACTCTAAATCATGATTTGCACTATACATGCCATATAAGAAACCAATA
>CAZGVY010000230.1:0-2453 GCA_964529215.1 uncultured Mordavella sp.
TGCATGGGATATTGATAGAAATAGGGACAACACAACATGTTTGGATATTGATCCGGATATGTTATATGATTTGCCTGTGGCAGAAGAAAAGATAGCATAATATAGATAATGAAGCAATGTGGGGGTGTATCAGAAATTATTGGTAACTTACAAATGGTTGGAAAAAACCGAAAAATAAAGGTTTGAAACTTTGCAAGCGATAATTTTAAACAGAATAAGAGAATTTATGAAACCCTTGAAGGCCCAGCGCTTTCAGGGGTTTATAAGAATATCAGTCCATTGACCTTGAATTTTTTCCCTATTTGTGTTAAAACTTTCCATAGGGAAAATGCAGAAGGAGTGATGAACATGGCAAAGATAGATATTATCAGCGGTTTTCTGGGGGCAGGAAAGACGACGCTGATAAAAAAGCTTTTAAAAGAAGCCTTCCAGGAGGAACAGGTGGTGCTGATTGAGAATGAATTTGGCGAGATTGGCATTGACGGAGGCTTTTTGAAAGAGGCAGGAATTGAGATCCGGGAGATGAATTCGGGATGTATCTGCTGTTCTCTGGTAGGAGATTTTGGGGCGTCCCTGAAAGAAGTGATAGAAACATACCATCCGGACAGGATATTGATCGAACCTTCGGGAGTAGGGAAACTCTCTGATGTTATCAGAGCTGTAGAAAATGTAAAGGGCGATGCAGATATTGAACTGAATAGTTATACAACGGTAGTTGATGTGAATAAATGCAGGATGTACCTGAAGAATTTTGGTGAATTTTACAGCAACCAGGTAGAGACGGCCGGAGCTATTATTTTGAGCAGGACAGACGTGGCAAAGGAAGGAAAGACGGAGGCTGCAGTGAAGCTCCTGAGAGAAATGAACGCCAATGCGGCGATCATCACTACGCCCATTGATCAACTGGATGGCAGAAAACTGCTGGAGACGATGGAACATGTGGATCCTCTGGAGAAACAGATGCTGGAGCAGGCAGTACATGAACATCACCATGAACATGCTCATGAGCAGGAAGGCCATGACCACGATCACGGCCATGAACATCATCATGACCACCATCATGATCATGACCACGGGCACGAGGGGCATCATCACGATCATGGACCGGATTGTACCTGTGGATGCCATGACCATCATGACCATGATCATCACCATCACCACGCGGATGAAGTGTTTACAAGCTGGGGAAAAGAGACGGTTCAGAAATATAATCAGGAAGAATTGAAGGTAAAGCTCGCTGCGCTTGAGACAGAAGAAAAATATGGAACAGTGCTGAGAGCGAAAGGTATGGTAGCGGGAGACGACGGACAGTGGATTTATTTCGATATGGTTCCGGGTGAACAGGAAGTAAGGAATGGGGAGCCGGAATTTACCGGACGGATCTGCGTGATTGGTTCAAATCTGAAAGAAGCAGCGCTGGCGGAGCTGTTTGAAGTGTAGGTGATTGGAATGCAGATGGTAGATGATGCAAGGGTTGTCGTATATTTGATGACCGGTTTTCTGGAGAGCGGAAAGACTAATTTTTTGCGACATACGCTGGATAAGCAGTATTTTAAAATAGACGGGAAAACGGTTCTGATCCTCTGTGAAGAAGGAGAAGAAGAATATGAGCCTGAGCTTCTTGCCTGGGCAAATACAGATGTTGTTGCGGTGGACGATCCCGAAGATCTTACGAAGGAATTTCTGCAGGAAATCGAGAATAAGTATCACCCGGAACGAGTGATATTTGAGTGCAACGGCATGTATCCGGTCAGCAGGATGGAAGCGCTTGACGCGCCGGAGGGCTGGGGCCTGATCCAGAAAATTACTACGGTGGATGCCAGTACCTTTGACTTATATATTGCAAATATGAAGTCTTTGTTTGTAGAGATGGTCAGAAATGCGGATATGGTGGTCTTTAACCGCTGCCTGGAAACGATGCCTCTGGCCGCATACCGGAGAAGTGTAAAAGTGGTAAATCAGGGCGCGGAGATTATTTTTGAAGGCAGGGACGGTGAGATTGAAGATATTTTTAGTGATAAGATGCCATATGACCTGGACGCGCCGGTTATCAAGATTGAGGATATGGATTATGGAATCTGGTACGTGGACATGCTGGATCATCCCGACAAATATAAAGGAAAGACTGTAGAAGTTCAGGGAAGGGCGCGTAAGGCGAAAGGATTTCCAAAAGAGGAATTTGTCCTGGGAAGAAATGCAATGACCTGCTGTGCGGATGATATTACCTTTTTAGGGTTTATTTGTAAAAGCAGGGAAGCAGAGAAACTTGGTGCGGATACCTGGATCAGAGCCAGAGGCAAGGTTGGTTTTGAACTGAAACGGGCATACCGGGGAAGAGGACCGGTGCTTACGCTGGAATCTATAGAACGGATTCCTGCTCTTTCGGATGAACTGGTATATTTTAATTAACCGGCACACACATTAAGAATATTATAATAGAGAGGAAAGAATGG
>CAZGVY010000231.1:0-2389 GCA_964529215.1 uncultured Mordavella sp.
TATACTTCTTTTCCTTCCACTTAACAACTTCACCATTTTTAAATACGATCCTGATCATAACTTTCTCCTTTCTGTGCGACGTCGCACATAAAAAGAGGACGATATTACTCGCCCTCCTGGTCTGTGTCTTCTCTTAGCTGAAGTAATACATTTTTCAATTTTGTTGGAATTGGGATAAATACAGCTGCATTTTCCAGCAGGCTCAGTCCTTCATTTGCTATATAAAACATAATCACAACCTCGCGGAGCGGGATCGTATTCCCCATCAATTCCTGAATTGAAAAAGCAGCCGCAATAACAATAAACATCATTATCTTTTTTACAAGCCCTGCGAATCCAATTTCCGACGAAAGCTCTTTTGTACGGATAGCTTTCAGTATCCCTGTTATATAGTCTAAAACGGCCAGAACCACAATTACTTTCAGCAGTTTATCCCATCCTCCCAGCCAGTAAGCAGCAAAACCTCCTACTGCTCCCATCATGATACTAATCCAGTTAAACAGCTTGTCCATTTTCTTCATGATACCTCACTTTCCTTCCTGTTATTCTGCTTCTTTCCAGATACTCTCCGTTCCATCTGCCCCAGGCTCCCATACGTTGTTATCCACCAGAGATACCCATATTTTCCCGCTATGCATCACCTTATCCCCGGCTGCATAACCATTGGTACTCTCCGGCAGTTCCCACTCTGGAATAATTCCCGGGTCTGGAATCAGCACCCTTGCCCAGAGAGACGGGGATGCTTCCGGGGACCATCCAGCCTGGCTTGTATGCGCTGTAATGCATTTGTATAAGTTTTCTTCATAAAGAACCTTATACCCTGCGGAGTACACTTCACCATCCCCATCCCACACTGGATAGATTGCCTGCACGCTTAACGCCTGCTCGTCCGTAAGATCTTGCGCCTGGATCTGCGCTACCATAATAGCGGCAGCCTGTTTTTCCGCCTGTACCTCCGGCGTTTTCTCTGGCCGGTACATTACTACCCCGTAAATCTTTCCTGGATACTCTTCTGCCCGGTAGAAGGTTGTGTATCCTTCGTAAACCGTCTGCCTTCCACGCTCTTCTACGGTGATTTTTTTGGTTTTGACCGGGTCTTCAAACATAACCCGGAGCTGTTCCGGCGTGGCAGATACAGTCTTTATGGAAAGATAGTCCCCTCTGTTTTCCACGATCTGCACCTGCAGCTCCGTGGCATCATTAAATATAACTTTCAATTTTTCTCCTTTCTGTGCGACGTCGCACAACAAAAGCACCCGGCTATAGACGGGTGTGTGTTTATCTTGGCTCTTCTATGCGCTCAGGTATTTCCTATGGTCCCTTTTCAGCTTTTCCTGGTCAACCGTACAGTAAAGCATTGTGGTTTCCAGCTTTTCATGACCAAGGAAAAGCGCTACTTCCTGCACCGGCATCCCGCGGTTTAGAGCATTTGTTGCTGCCGTTCGTCTAAATCTATGCGGATGAGCCTTTGCAACTCCTGATCGTTTCCCTGTTTCCCTGATCATATGCTCGATCCCGCTTTTTGTCAGCCGTTTATGCGGCGCACGCTGGCCGACAAATAACGCCTGGTTATCATCCGTCCTGCTTTCTAAGTATTCCTTCAGATACAGGTTCGACCGCTCATTCAGATAGGTCACCCGTTCCTTCGATCCCTTCCCGAATACGGTCAGATCCTTTGTTGTCCACCGTATATCATCCCGGTTCAGGGCAGCCAGTTCCGACACCCTTACAGCTGTAGAATACAGGAACTCCATCATTGCCTTATCCCGTACCGTCTTGCAGCTTCGGAGCATCAGTTCCCTTTCCTCATCCGTATATGGCTTCTTAATCGTTTTCTCCACCTTGATCTCCTCAACAAGCAGCATCGGGTTCTTCCGGATCCGGTCCCTGTCCCTGAGCCATGTGAAAAAGCTGCTGTACACGGAACGGACATTATTCAGCGTCTGGTTGCAGGCCTTCCGGAGTTTCTTATACGCCCGCAGATACCCGGAGATATCCCTGTCCGCGATGTCTTTCACTGCTTTATTAACATACGACAAAAGCCTGCTCAGTTCATAACGGTACCGTTTCACTGTCTCCGGCGACTTCCCTTCCAATGTCTTTGATATCAGGAAATCATCAAGTTCAACCTGCCAGCTGTCATTCACCACTGCTAGTTCCGCCCGTTCCTGCAGTTCACACCCGGCGAACACCATCCGCAGCACTTCTTTAAGCTCCTTAAGCTGACCTTCCCGCAACACCTCCTGCATATTCCTTAAGACTTCCATAATCTTTTCTTCCATCTGCAATACTCCTTTTTGCTTCCAGTATAGCATCCGGCCAGGGATCCAGGTACTGAGTTAAATGGCAATATGTCCTGGAAGGAAATTCCGGTTTCTATAACTTGTAC
>CAZGVY010000232.1:0-2351 GCA_964529215.1 uncultured Mordavella sp.
CTATTGTCACATACTTTTCCTCTACAGTCGAGGTACGGACTATCTACCGTTTACGAATAACGCCTCATTACAAGTTCCAGTCCATGACATTTTTCCTCATAATCCTGCAGAAGTTCGATCCGTCCCCTGCCCATCACGCTCTGGAACAGATAAGAATATGAACATGCTGTTTTTCCTGTCATGATCTCATGCCCTGTATCCATCTCAAAGGATACTACAGGCTGCTGTCCGATCAATTCGATCTTCTTCCCTTCCCGGGCGCCGTGGAAATATAAAATCAGTTCCCCGCCCTGATCCTCACAGCCAAAGTTCAATGGCACGATATAAGCTCCCGCATCGTCTACCAGCCCGATCCTGCAGCAGTCACACGCTTTAACAATCCCGGTCATTTTGTGATAATCTGTGATTTCCCTTTCTTTTCTTCTCATTTTTGTCCTCCCTTTTCTTATTGCATATGTTCCCTGCCATCGCATTCATGATCCCGAGACTTTGCAGATCTTCTCAGTATAAGAGCCGATCCATCTGCCGTCTAGCCTGCCAAATAATAATACAGTATCACCTGGATCATCAGTATTGCCGGCACTCCGGCCACGAATTTCATCTTTCTGGTCTTATGATGAAAACCATACATCCCTGCCAGAGCGCCCACGGAGCCTCCAAGAACCGCCATTCCAAGAAGTGTTCTTTCAGAAATCCTCCATTTGTGCTGTACCGCTCTTTTTTTATCGATCCCGTAGGCCGCAAATGCAGCCAGATTACTCAGCACAATATACCATCTGATTATCTCTTCCATATAATTCCAAAAGCTCCTTTAACCGGTTTTTCACATCTTCATATCTGGTAAAGCGGATCCCATGGATCCCATATCTTCTCGCAGCTTCAATATTATCCTCATTGTCATCGATAAACACGCTCTCCGCCGGCAGGAGGGAATACGTGTCGCACAGATATTGAAAAATCTCCAGTTCCGGCTTCATCAAGTGACATTCATGGGAAAACACCACTCCATCCATATAAGGAAGGAACGGCATCTTATCCCTGGTTCTCTCAAACAGATCCTTTCCATAATTTGATAACACATACAAATGGAGTCCCTGATCCTTAAGCTCCTTTACCCACTCCATCGTATAAGGCATCTCCCATATAGTTTCTTCTGCATGCCCGTAAGCGTCCCGGATCAGCGCCTCATATTCTGGTGCGTTTGCCACAAACCCTTCGATCAGTTCCCTGGTGCCGATCGGCCCCCTGTCAGCCACAAGCCATAGGGGATTCTGGAAAACCGCCTTCAGTACGATCTCCTGTTCTTCTTTTGTATATCCCCGTTTTTCCAGGTATCCTGCCGGATCATACCCTACCAGCACCTTGCCAACATCAAGAATAATATTCCGAATCATATCTGCCGCATCCTTTCTTTCTGTATCTTTTCCAGGCTCCTGTCATACGCGCTTACGCTTCACCTTCTACCTCGATCTGGCAGGCCTTCATGGCCTCCAGCGCCTGCCTGTGGCTCTCCGGCGTCACTCCGGCACAGCAGGATGCATCTACGGTCACCGCTGCCTCCGGCAGCGCCGCCTTAATGATCATAGCATTTGAAATGACACAAATATCCGTACATAAACCGATCAGGGTAACACTCTCGATCTTCTCCTGCCATTCATCATACTTCTGGAGCATATTTCCCAGATCAAGGCTTCCAAAGGTTTTCTTGTCCACCGGAAGTTCCCGGATCAGTTCCTGGATCTCTGAACGGATCTCCCAGCCTCCGGTTCCACGGATACAATGCCTTACCGGAAGCTTCCTTCCCTCCTGGGTTCCCAGATAATCCTCTTCATGAGTATCTCTTGTAGCGATCACCCTTCCGTCAAAATTCTTTATTTTCTCTATAACCCTTGGAACGATCATTTCTGCTTCCTTCGTCCCCAGCGCCCCGTCAATAAAATCATTCTGCATGTCCACAACTACCAAAATCTTCATCACACATCCTCCTGAATACTGAACCCGCTTGCCTATTCCGTTTTGATTATAACATCCCCCTTCTATTTAGGCAATGTATTCCAAATCAGATACAGCAAAAGAACGCCTGTCTTCCTCAGCCTGACTGGAAAACAGACGTTCTTCCTATAATTAATATACTGTCCCGTTGATATCTGTCTGTAAAACCTGTGGAATATCTGCTTATACAGGATAGCTTCCGTTCTCTGTATCTGCCATTGCAGGATCGATCCTGGTCTGCTGTGCCTCCCTGTATTTGAAGAAATCCGTTGCAACCTGCGGGAACAATGCATAAGATAATACATCTTCATCCTGCTGGATCCACTGTTCACATTCCTTGCGGAGCGTATCCAGCTCAT
>CAZGVY010000233.1:0-2317 GCA_964529215.1 uncultured Mordavella sp.
AAAGGAGCTTCCTGTATAATTCAAATATAAGGAATTCCAAGAAAGGTGGTTGATAAAAAGATACCTCAGAGTAAAATAAGATTACTGACTTTGCCGGTTAGTAAAAATCTTATTGAACAGAGAGGTATCCAAGATGAATTGTAACACACAAAACGCAAAAATTGCATCCATAACTGAAAAAACTTTGATTATTGGAATTGATGTTGGAAGTGAAACCCATTATGCCAGAGCTTTTGACTGGCGCAACTATGAGTACACTAAGAAGCCGCTGGAGTTCAGCAATACCGAAGCCGGTTTCCAAACATTCAAGGCATGGATGGAGGACATGGCGGAGAAGCACGGCAAAACCGCTGTAATCCCTGGGATGGAGCCGACAGGCCATTACTGGTTTGCATTGGGGAAATTCCTGCAGGACAACGGGATGAAACCGGTGCATGTGAATCCTCACCATGTCAAGAAATCGAAGGAACTGGATGACAACAACCCCAGTAAGAACGATCGGAAAGATCCGAAGACGATCGCTGCGCTTGTCAATGAGGGACGGTTCTCGTACCCTTATATACCAACCGGTATCTATGCAGAGATCAGGAGCTTATCGAACCTGCGCTTCCAGACACAGGAAGAGATCACAAGGATCAAGAACCGCCTGGCCAGATGGTTCGCCATCTACTTTCCTGAATATAAAGACGTTTACGGGGATTTGAAGGCGACCAGTGGGCGGCTGGTGCTGAAAGCGGCGCCGCTGCCGGGGGATATTATAAAACTGGGTGTGGAAGGCGTGAACCAGATTTGGCGTGATGCAAAGCTGCGGGGAGTTGGGATGAAGAGGGCAAAGACCCTGGTAACAGCCGCAGAGCACAGTGTGGGAAGTAAGGAAGCGCCGGAAGCAGCCCGGATGGAGCTGGGGAACCTGCTGAAAGATATGGATGTATATGCGTCAAGGCAGGAAGAACTGCTGCAGCGTATAGAGGAAAAGCTGAAAAAGATTCCATATATAGATAAACTGCTGGCGATCAAAGGAATCGGAATCGCCACGGTCAGCGGCTTTATAGCAGAAGTGGGTGACATTGGACGTTTTGACAACCCCAAACAGCTGCAGAAGCTGGCAGGTTATGCGATTGTAGCGAATGAGTCAGGCAAGCACAGCGGCGAGAGCCGGATCAGCTACCGGGGCCGGAAACGCCTAAGGTATGTGCTGTATGAGGCGGCGATATCGCTGATAGGGAAGAATGCGGAATTCCGGGAGATACATGAGTATTACCGGACGCGGAAAGAGAACCCACTCAAAAAGATGCAGTCAGTGGTAGCGGTGGCATGCAAGGCTTTAAGGATATTTTACGCAATCCTTACAAAAGGCGTTGATTATAATCCCCAGAAGCTGATGGGCGACATCAGGAGACCGCAGACACAGGCAGCATAAACAGCAGGAAACAGACAGAAGCAATATACTGTCACGGCCGGGTTGAACTTTCAGCCGGCCAAAAGCTGAGAGTTGAATCCAGCCGTGACAGGAAAGCTGGGAGGTATGGGGAAGGTACGGGAAAACGTCCGCCGAAAGGCGCCGTTCTGGAAACCATGCCGGTCAGGTCAGTAAGACTTAATACAAAGAATGAGCCAGTAGTCGGCAGGAATATTTTCCATAGGGCATGACCCTGCAAAGGAGCTAAGCTGACACCCTGGTTATGGACAGGCGGAACGAAGGAAGTTAGGACCCGCAAGACGGTGATCCTGGTAGACACGGGAGGTGCGCTGCCATAGAAGGCTGGGTATACACAAGGCCATGTAGAGCGAAAACAAGGACGTTCTACTTCGTGTACCCTTCACCCTCTATTTTCGTACCAGATACAGAGAAATGTCCATCTCCTTGGCTCATTCATCTGAGATATGTAACTAAAAATTCCTTGAAAAATAAGGAAAAAACACTTGACTAAATAGGGAGGGAAAGAGTATGGGAATCGGGCCATCGACAAAAGAGACGTCATTACATCATTTTAGAGATCCTTTGCTGGAGGTTGTTGCAGAGGATACAGATCTTGATCTTATGGGAATCCTTATCGTGGGTACACCGGACGGTAATAAGGAAAAGATGCTGGTTGGAACCAGGGCTGCTGTGTGGGCGGAAGCAATGCGTGCAGACGGCGTGATTATTTCCTCTGACGGATGGGGCAACAGTGATGTGGATTATACCAATACATGCGAACAGATCGGAACCAGAGGCATTCCGGTAACAGGGCTGAATTTCAGCGGAACAGTTGCCAAGTTCGTAGTGGAGAATGATTATCTGGACGGAATTGTGGATATCAATAAGAGTGCAGAC
>CAZGVY010000234.1:0-2302 GCA_964529215.1 uncultured Mordavella sp.
TTATCGGAATGTTGCTTCGTCTGCCAGAGGGTGTATTCTGCTCCATCTGCGTCTGCCAAGATATACTTAACGAACTGCTAATATGAGAACAAATTTTACATAAATTTAAAATATACTTGACATAAATGAAAAAGTGAGTTAGCATAACATTATGGTTATGTAAATCAGAAAGAGGGAGGGAGGTAACTTGGAGGAGAGACAAGGTTACGATGTGCTGAGGATTGTTGTACACAGCGGCCGGTGCTATATGAGTACAGACTATGTAAAAGGGAAACCGCTGATTTTATGGCTTAAGTATCATTCGAGGATCGGGAAAAGAGAACTGTTTGGATGGATTCGCGAATTGCTGGAGGAACTGGGGAATTTTCATCAATGCAGAGGGAATCCAAGTTATCAATATGTGAATCCATATAGCATTATTGTGGGAGAAGACAGGAAGCTGTTTCTGCTGGATCTGGGAAGCAGAGAACAGGAAGAATTGCTGCACCTGATGCAACGGAGATATGTCCGGGAGAATTTTCTGTCTCCTGATAATCAATACTATCAGAAAGTGGCTGTTCAGGAAGATATCTATGGATTTGGAAAGACGGTACAGTATATGTTATCTGTTGCTGAAGTAGATCCGCCCTTGGGAAAGCTGGAAGAATTTAAGATAAAACGTATGATCAGCAGATGTGTAGACCGCAATTCTAAGAGATGTTATCAGGAAATTCAGGAAATATCAGAACATTTCCCCAAAAATAAAAAGAAAAACCAGGAAAAGATACGTCCTATACGGATTATACTTGTGTGTGCAGCTGTGATTACAGGAGCCGCAGTAATGAGCACACAGATTATGAGCGGGCCGGTATGGGATCAGGAAAAGAAAAAAGGAGAAGACGTATCAGGTGATGTATCAGATGCAGAAGACGCTGAAAGTAAGGCGCTTGAGGATTATCGTGAAGAATTCCGTCAGAGTAAGGAGCAGTGGGAACTGGAAAAAGAAGCGATAGAGACAAAAGCAAACGGCAGAGAGCGGGAACTGGTATATGAATTGGCGCTTTTATATTTTATAGATCTGGAGGAATATCAAAAAAGCAGGGAGGTGATGGAGAGCATAGCGGAACCGGAAGCTTTTGCTGCTGATTTTGCAAAGCTGTGTTTTTTTATGGAAGGGCGTATGGCACCGGCAGCAGACAGAGATATAGAGCAGCTTCTGGAGAGGCTGGAAGGAGAAGTGCCGGATCCGGAGGAAGAACGGTATGCGTATTGCATTTCAAAGGGATATGAGAAAATGAATGAAAGAGTATCAGAAGCGGAGGTAAAGACAGGGGAAGTTCAGGAGGAAATACCACAAGAGGATCAGCAGCAGGAGGCGCAGAACGGAGAGGAACCGGAAGGATATTAGAAAACAAATGATAAGAGGTAGAGAGAATATGTATTTGAAATCAAATATTGCAAAATTAAAAGCAAGAAAAAAGGAGCTTGGATGGACAAATCAGAAGCTTGCAAAGGAATCGGGAGTTCCTATGGGAACTTTAAATAAAATCTTTAATGGAACTACAAAGTATCCGAGAGATAAAACCATAGACGCAATCGTAAGGGCAATGGGATTGAACTATTATGAAATTGAAGAATCAGCAGCCGGAACGCCGGCAATCCGGGAAACGGGGCTTTACCGTGCGGGGAAGCGGGATAACCGCGCTACGCTGGATACATATTATACCTTGCCGGATGAGCTACGGGCGGAATTGATCGATGGAAAGATTTATTATTTACCGGCCCCGGCACTCAGGCATCAAAGTATACTTATGATATTATCAGCAAAAATATACGGTTTTTTTGAGGAGAAGGGGATAGACGGACGTGTCTTGACGGCTCCCTGCGACGTTCAGCTTGATTTTGACAACTATACGATGCTGCATCCAGACATATTTGTAGTATTGGGAAAAGAGAAGTTAATGAATGGCATGTGCTGTATGGGGGCGCCTGAATTTGTAATAGAGATTACTTCGCGGAAAAATTCCGAACATGACTATGAACTGAAGCGTTATAAATATCAAAATGCAGGAGTAAGGGAGTACTGGATTGTGGATCCGGCGAAGAAACGGATCGTAGTATATGCTTTTATGGAAGATGCTGTCCCGGCAGTCTATACGTTTGAGGATAAAATTAAAGCGCAGGTATTTCCAGATCTGGAGATCGATTTTGGGATGGTCTGCAGAGAAATGTTATGAGAGATAAAAGGATAAAAAGGGAGGATGCCGGGTCACCACTGCTGCAGTGCCCGGCATGTATTGTGTCACAGACAAAAATAAACCCC
>CAZGVY010000235.1:0-2301 GCA_964529215.1 uncultured Mordavella sp.
ACGCAGGCGTAGCGGTGGCTACGTCGAGGCTTGGGGAGTAGTGCTATCAGGAAAACAGGCAAGTCAAACTGCCAATTACTTAATATTCGTTGTACTAGCCTTCTACGATCAGATATTGCCCGCTTGGCAGAGTAAAAACTTCTGCGGAATCCTCGATCTCCTCCATCGTCATCCCGTCAATATCCATTCCCTCCTCTTCCAGAAACAGCTTCACATCCTCGATACTGTTCACAACAACCGCCATGCAATCCTCCAGGAATGCTTCCGCTTCTTCCGGCGTCTCCGCTACAGGTTCATCAAAGAGCTGTCTCTGCTTCTCCAGAAAAGTTTTCAAACATTCTTCATCATATTCATACATAACATACATCCTCCTCATGATTATATATGATGTAAAATCTCGTCTGGCGTATGAATCATATTCACCGCTCCTGCTTCTACAAGCGCCTGCCTGCTGCGGAACCCCCACATCACACTGATGCATCTGACGCCTGCCGCAGCCGCTGTAGCAATATCAACTTCAGAGTCCCCGATATAGATACATTCATCCTTAGAAACTCCCATTTTTTCAAGCAGATAATATACTCCGGCCGGATCTGGCTTTCTTGGGATCATGTCCGTCTGCCCCTGGATCAGGTCAAAACAATCCTCTCCAAATACCGTATGCACCACATGCACCGTCTGATCATGCGGTTTGTTGGACAGGACCGCCAGCTTGATGCCTCTTTTCCTTAATTCCTCCAGGACATCCGGGATTCCCCCGTAAGGCCTTACATGCCGGGTGCAGTTTGCCCCAAATATCTCACGGTATACCTGTACCGCTTCTTCAAGCCCCGCTGCGCCGTTGTCTCCGGCTGCATTCAGCGCATGTTCCATCAGGTACCTTACCCCGTTTCCCACAAAGCTCTGGCATTCCCTGACGCTGATCTTAGAAAGCCCCATTCTTTCCAGGCTCTCATTTACAGAGTAAACGATGGATTCCAGCGTATCTGCAAGCGTACCGTCCAGATCAAATATACAAGCCTTCATACTCCGCTCCTTTCTAAATACTATCATAGTATGAAAGAAAGAAAAAAGCAACCAGGAATTGTAACTACGGCGTCTGCAGGTACTGGCGCATGATTTTCAGGGCTCCCTTTTCCAGACGGCTCACCTGTGCCTGGGAGATCTGGATCATTTCCGCCACCTCCATCTGTGTTTTCCCTTCAAAAAATCTTAACTCGATAATATATCTTTCCCGTTCTCCCAGGTGCTCCATGGCTGCCTCCAGAGACAGATCCTCGACCCATTTTTCTTCCTTGTTTTTTTTATCGCTGATCTGGTCCATCACATAAAGAGCGTCCCCTCCGTCATTGTATACCGGCTCCTGCAGGCTCATCGGCGCCTGGATCGCATCCAGGGCGAAGATAATATCCTCTCCTGAAATACCGATCTCTTCTGCAATTTCTTCTACCGTCGGTTCCTTCTGGTGCTGCTTCACATAGTTTTCTTTTGCATAGATCGCTTTATAAGCTGTATCCCTGAGCGAACGGCTGACCCGGATACTGTTATTATCGCGCATATAACGCCGTATCTCCCCAATGATCATCGGTACCGCATAGGTCGAAAATTTCACATCCAGCTCTGTATTAAAATTATTGATTGCCTTGATCAGCCCGATGCAGCCAATCTGAAACAGGTCGTCCGGATTCTCGTTACTGTTCCCAAACCGTTTGATCACACTGAGCACCAGCCTCAGATTTCCTTTTATATACTCTTCCTTTGCCTCCTCGTCTCCCGCCTTAATACGCGCAAACAAAGCTTCCTTCTCCTGATTGCTCAGAATAGGAAGCTTTGCTGTATTTACTCCGCAGATCTCAACTTTTCCCTGTGCCATAATGAACCTCCACCAGATGTATATTAACCACGTGCTGTGATTCTATCTAGTAAAAATTTTGTCCATATGCACTCTGCTTATTCCCTTTGAAAGGAAAATAAAAAAACTTTTAGACCTTGACATTATCTGTCCCACTTATCCGCAAGGTTCTGTATCTGCGTCTCAAACTTGGCCAGTTCTTTATTTGCCAGGCCTTCATTCTTAAGTACAACCTGAAGAAGCCTCTTAGCTGCCGCAATAACTCTTTCAAACGCAGCATTTGCACGGGTTCTTGCAGGCTTCTCGGCAGTTTTCTTTCTCACAGGCACGCCGGCTGTGAGCACAGTATTGGTAGCAAGATCCACACACCCGCCAGAATACGGCGCAAATGCCGGGCATCCCACTCTCTCCGATGCCAGCTCTGCAAAGCTGTCGGTAACCGTATCTTC
>CAZGVY010000236.1:0-271 GCA_964529215.1 uncultured Mordavella sp.
AAAGGTGTGTGGAACTATTATGGTACTAAACTACATTGATACTCAAAATAACCTCAAAAATCTATATAACATGAATACGAAAACAAGGGAAAAAGCGGTTGAAATACCACGATTATACATTTCCTTTAAGGAGTTCGAATAGCGGACATTTTGACTGGAAAGCCTTTAAAATAAGCGTTTTTCAGTTTTTCTTTTGTAAACGGTAGATAGGTTCTTTCCGCTATCGGTTGAATTTATCGTATTAAAGTGCTACAATATGGTCAAATCTCGG
>CAZGVY010000236.1:281-2243 GCA_964529215.1 uncultured Mordavella sp.
TGAATGCCATATGGATGAATTCATAAAATCACTCAATTAGGATTACGAATTAGTACGATACCGCATTAAAGATCAAGAGGTTGTCTTTCATATAAAATCCAGTAAAGAGGAACTGGCATGTCCATTCTGCGGCTCAAAAAGCATGCATGTCCATTCAACATATCAGAGGGAGATTCAGGATCTGCCAATCCAGGATAAACAGGTCATTTTATTAGTGGATACACGAAAATTCTTCTGTTATAATCCGGACTGTCTGCATAAAACATTTGCTGAAAGACATCCTTTTGCTGCAATAAAAAGCGAAAAAGACAGACCGGCTGGTCAAGAACATTATCCATACTTCGACGTAGTTGAGTTCCTTGAATGCCTCAAGGCTTTTGAAAAGCGAAAATATCATTGCGTGCAAGAGCAGCATCTGCAGCCTGCTTAAAAAAATGCCGTCCATTGTGGATAAAGCTTCTGTAAAAAAGGTCTGCGTGGATGATTTTGCACTTCGGAAGAGGTTCTCCTATGGTACGGTCATGATCGGCCTTGAGAGCCATAGGATAATCGATATGATTCCTTCCAGAGAGACTGCTGATGTCAGCAGATGGCTCACAACATTTCCGAACATCCAGGTTGTATCCAGAGATGGAGCATCCACTTATTCGTCAGCAGCAACGGATTTGCATCCGGAGGCAGTACAGATCAGCGATCGGTTTCATTTAATAAAAGGACTTTCAGAAGCCATAAACAAATATATCATCAGGGAATTCCCCACCAGGGTAGAAATCCCGATGACTGAAGCAGTTTCGGATGAGATGGCAGCGCTGTACAATACTGCAAACAGGACGCTCCGGATCAGGTTTGCCCATAAGAAACGGAAAGAAGGCCTGACGGTATCTGATATTGCGCTGTTATTGCATTCGTCTCCCGCCACCATCTGAAAATATCTTGCCATTTCGGAAGAAGAAATCCCGGAGGACAGGGCGATCTCCCGGGAAAGGCAGCACCAACTGGCGCTGCAGCGGAAGCAGCAGGAAGTTGACGAGGCCAGAAGACTGGCACGGGATGGATATCCGATTGGACAGATCGCTGCCATGATGCATCATACATATAAGACCATACAGAATTACCTGAACCCTGACTATCGTGTTACAGATGGTCATTATAATGCACGGATTCCCGGCAAACTGGCCCCCTATGAGAAAGATGTCATAGAGCTCCGGAGCCAGGGGCTCCCATATCCTCAGATCCATAAGATTCTTTGTGAAAAGGGATATACGGGAAGTGTTGCGTCCCTTAGGATGTTCATGCAGAAAGAAAGGTCCCGGATGCGGGAGCAGCAGGAACAGGATAAGCCCCAGTCTGAATTCATCCAGAGGAAATCTCTCTGCCAACTGATTTATAAGAAACTGGAAAATGCCGCAACAATCACTGCCGACCAGTATGAACAGGCATTGAAAACGTATCCATTGCTAAGCGCTCTTTATTCCCTGGTGAAAGAATTTCACACTGCAATATTTTCCAAAAAACCTGAGAAATTAGATACATGGATAGAGTCTGCTAAGAAGCATGATATACCCGAATTGCAGTCATTCGTGGAGGGGATATTAAAAGATTCAACAGCTATCAAAAACGGAATTATCTATCCTTATAACAATGGTTTAGCAGAGGGGAGCGTGAATAAAATCAAGGTAATAAAACGAATTATGTATGGCAGAAATAGCTTTGAGCTGTTAAAGGCCAAAGTACTATTTCATGAACTTTTCCACGATGAATTCAACTAACAGTGGAAAGAGCCTATCTACCGTTTACTTTCTTTTTGCTCCGTGACACTAATATGACACTCAAAAAATGTGTTCGTACTTTTATTACCTCAAAATGAGTGCTGTTGAAATTCCTGTCGGAATGTGGTAGAATCCATCCATGGAACCCATGACAGGGGTGGTAGCCTCCCGAGCCAATGACCGGCTTGCCGGA
>CAZGVY010000237.1:0-2239 GCA_964529215.1 uncultured Mordavella sp.
AGGGAAGAATGAAAAAAGAAGCTTCCGAATTGTTCCGGAAGCTTGGCATGACTGTGGATCTTACACAGCCTATGAGAAATATGTCTGTATCACAGAGGCAGATGTGCGAGATAGCAAAAGCAATTTCCTACAATTCAGAGGTGATCGTTCTTGATGAGCCGACATCTTCTCTGACGGTACAGGAAGTAGATAAGCTGTTTGAGATGATGAGGATGTTAAAGAAACAGGGAATTGCCCTGATCTATATCTCTCATAAGATGGATGAGATCTTTGAGATCTGTGATGAGATCTCGGTACTCCGTGACGGTAATCTGGTTATGACAAAAGAGACCGGGGATACGGATATGAACGAACTGATCTCGGCAATGGTAGGACGTTCCCTGGAGAACCGTTTCCCGCCGGTGGATAATGAGCCGAAGGATACGATCCTGTCTATTCAGCATTTGTCTACAAAATACGAGCCATATCTGCAGGATATTTCTTTTGACGTGAGGGAAGGAGAGATATTCGGACTGTACGGGCTGGTAGGCGCAGGGCGTACAGAACTTCTGGAGACGATCTTCGGAGTGCGGACCAGGGCGGCAGGACAGGTGTATTTTAATGGGCGCCGGATGGCCTTTAACAGCGCGAAAGAAGCTATGGATCATGGATTTGCGATGATCACGGAGGAAAGGAAGGCAAACGGCCTGTTCTTGAAAGGCGACCTTACCTTTAACACCACCATCGCTAATCTGGAGCAGTACAAATCTGGTATTGCCCTTTCGGATGCAAAGATGGTGAAAGCGACTGCGGATGAGATTAAAGTTATGCATACCAAATGTATGGGGCCGGAGGATATGATCTCAAGCCTGTCAGGCGGAAATCAGCAGAAAGTAATTTTTGGGAAATGGTTAGAGCGTGAACCGCAGATATTTATGATGGATGAGCCGACACGTGGAATCGACGTGGGGGCAAAATATGAGATCTATGAATTGATCATCAGTATGGCAAAACGGGGGAAGACAATTATCGTGGTTTCTTCTGAGATGCCGGAGATCTTAGGAATTACAAACCGGATCGGAGTTATGTCCAACGGGCATCTTTCCGGTATTGTAAATACGAATGAGACAAATCAGGAAGAGCTTTTAAGACTTAGCGCTAAATATTTATAATGAGGGAGATGAAAAATATGGCGAATGAAAACAGTAAAATTCTTACGGCAGAGGAGGAGCAGAAGCTCCGCCAGCCGATCGAGGATTATGTGGGAGAAATTCAGGCGAAGATAGACGCTCTCAGGTTAGACGGTACGGATAAGGTTATCTCTCTTCAGAATAAAATTGACGGAATAAAAAGAGACAAAGCCCTTATAAAGGAAGAGAGAGAGTCACGGATCGCAAAAGCGAAGACGGAACTGGAGAAGGCGCAGGCGGTCGAGGCAAAGAACAAGGCTGAGGTATCTAAGCTGATCGCAGATGCAGAAAATTACATCAAGGCGCATTTTGACCAGGAATATTATAATCCGGTTAAGGCAAGCTGTGATGCAGAGAAGGCAGCTTCTAAGGTGAACTACCAGAAAAAGCTTGCTGAACTGGAAAAAGAGCATCAGGCAAACCTTGCAAAGCTTACAGATCACCAGGATATCAAGGAAGAAAAATATGTCTATAAGAACCGGCAGTTTGACGCGAAGATGGAGCAGGAGAAGACGCTTCAGCAGATCAAAGACCGGAGGCATGCAGCCTACACATATAAATACCATCTGATCGATCTGCTGCGTATGTCAAAGTTCACGTTTGCAGAGTCAAGAGCCCAGAAGTGGGAGAACTATAAGTATACCTTTAACCGCAGGTCATTCCTGCTCAGAAACGGTCTGTATATCGCGATCATACTGATCTTTATCGCGTTATGTATTATTACGCCGATCGTGAAGAATTCACCGCTTCTGACTTATAATAACGTATTGAATATCCTGCAGCAGGCGTCGCCGCGTATGTTCCTCGCCCTTGGCGTTGCCGGGCTGATCCTCCTTACGGGTACGGACCTTTCCATTGGGCGTATGGTTGGTATGGGTATGAAGACGGCGACCATTATTATGCATCAGGGGATCAATACAGGAGCTGTATTTGGGCATATCTTTGACTTTACAACGATGCCGCTTGCGGGAAGGATCGTTCTGTCGCTGGTAGTATGTATTATTTTCTGTACATTCTTTACGACAATTGCAGGCTTTTTTACGGCGAAGTTTAAGATGCATCCGTTTATA
>CAZGVY010000238.1:0-2195 GCA_964529215.1 uncultured Mordavella sp.
TTTATTTTCAGAACACCCGGACAATTTATCAGGATATGCCGCCCATTTCGGCACAACTTGGGCTGAAAGAGGATGACATCCAGTATCATTCGCTGCTTTTGTCCCGATATTTTATACATGACCCAGAGGATGCAGAGCCACCCATGCTTTTAGCATTGTACTTAAGTATCTTGCTGATCGTGGCACTATCGTTGGTTTTAATCATCCGAAATTCCTTTGAATTATCTATGAATGCCAGAATCCATCAGTTTGGCATTTTTTCAAGCATTGGGGCTACGCCGGGACAGATTAGGAAGTGCCTCATGCAGGAAGCAGCAGTTTTAAGCATGCTGCCAATAATATTTGGAAGCCTGCTTGGAATTCTGGGTAGTTTGTGTGCAATTAAGGCAGTAAATATTTTTGCTGCTGATGTATCTGGACGTCACGAAGCTGTTTTTCATTACCGGCTGTCCCTATTTGCAGTTACAATTTTGATTTCTGCTTTTACTGTATTTTTTTCTGCATGGATACCAGCAAGGAAATTAAGCAGAATGACACCGCTTGAAGCAATCCGAAACATGGATAGTTTGCAATTAAAGAAAAAAAGACATTCACGGATTTTGTCTGTGTTGTTTGGAATGAAAGGTGAACTGGCGGGGAATGCATTGAAAGCCCAAAGAAAATCTTTAAGAATAGCTTCTTTATCGTTAGTGCTGTCTTTTCTGAGCTTTTCTATTATGCTCTGCTTTACTACTCTTTCTGATATTAGTACCAGATACACGTATTTTGAACGATATCAGGATGCGTGGGACGTCATGATAACTGTAAAAGATACCGGGATATCTGATTTTAACCTGACAAAAGAAGTGCAGGAATTGGATGGATGCAGGGAGTCGGTCATTTATCAAAAGGCAGAAGCGATGACGGTCCTGCCAGAAGGTTTGCAGAGTGATGAGCTGGCGGCTCTTGGCGGACTTGGAAAAATCGCAGGAATTCCAGAAACGAAGGGGCAGTTTCAGGTATCTGTCCCGATTATCGTATTGGACGATGTAAGTTTTCTGAATTACTGTTCACAGATTGGAATTAAGCCAAGCCTTGATGGAGCAATCGTGTTAAACCAGATTTGGAACAGTGCAGACAGCAATTTCCGATATAAGGAATATGTTCCATACGTGAAGGAAGAAAGCCAGACGACAACGCTTTATCATATCAGCCAAAATGACAAAATGGCAGAAGTACCTGTATTGTCTTATACACAGAAGATTCCTTTGCTTCGGGAAGAATATGAAAATTATGCACTTGTACATTTTATACCGCTGACTATGTGGAAAGAAACATTAGAGCAGATAGGGGAGGCTGGATCGGACAGCTATATCCGTATCTTTTCAAGCGGAAATGCTGACCTTGCTGATTTGGACAATCTGGAAAAAGAAGCCGTTTCGCTTGTGGGAGGGGAGTATGAGGTTGAAAGTGAAAACCGGGTGCAGGAACGTCTTTCAAATGACAACTTAATTTATGGAATGAAAGTGATTTTCGGGGCTTTTTGTGTATTGCTTGCCGTTATCGGAATTGCGAATGTATTTTCAAACACATTGGGATTCCTTCGTCAGAGAAAACGGGAGTTTGCGAGATATATGTCGATTGGCTTAACTCCGCAGGAGATGAGGAAAATGTTTTGTATTGAGGCATTTGTGATTGCTGGGAAACCACTTTTGATTACAATGCCACTTACCATATTGTTTATACAGTTCGCTGTAACCGCAAGCTATTTAGACCCGATGGTATTTTGGTCAGAAGCCCCGGTTCTTCCTGTTTTGGTATTTGCGGCTGCTATTGCATTGTTTGTCGCATTAGCTTACTACATTGGCGGTAAACGTCTCCTGCAATGTGATTTGAATGAAACATTGCGGAATGATGCATTGGTATAATGAAAAATAATACTCCCTTTTCGGAATTGTGTTATAAAGTTGCACAGGGATTTATCAAGAAGAATTTAGATAAAATCCAAACAATGTATTCGTCATTTATAATGATATCACCTAAATGTGCTATAGAAGTCTTTGATAGAGGAATTAAGATCGATTCGCTAACTGAGCACTGGTGGGATGTTAACTTATAACCTGATAGCGGACGGTTACGACGTAACCTTGGCCCTGAACGCCTGTACAGCCGCCCAAAACCTAATAAGAGCCCGGATTTCTCCGGGCATAAGAAAA
>CAZGVY010000239.1:0-2178 GCA_964529215.1 uncultured Mordavella sp.
GTCTGACGTCCTTTTCTAACTAACTGGTTAAATGTTGGCATTTTTTCACCTCCTACAATAAAATAAGTTACTGGTTCAACATCAATAAATCTGTACGCGCACAAAAAACAATGCATTTTCATGCACGCTAGAATATTTTAGTATGTTTTATAATAAATGTCAAGGAATTTTTCCAATAAACGCATGTTCCTGAAGTCCTTCCCTGAACATACTGCTTAAAAAGAGCTGTGCAGAATGCTTTCCACACAGCTCAAATTATTTATACTCCAGGAATGACATCCTCAGTAAAACATAAATACTGAGGGTAATATAACAAATACTCCCATCATTCTCACAAAGAGTATTATAACATACTTTTTACAAAATAAAAAGCATTGATTTTCTTTTTCATACTAAATGGCGGATTATTTCCCATATTCGGGAATCCCGTCCACAATATCTTGTTTTGCCAGTCCACATGCGCCTTGCTGTTAAAACCGGCATACCACCGTTTTAAAGTCCAAGTACATCTGCAATCGCGCCCATCTCCTCCAGCGCAATATCGATCAGATCATCCAGGCTTAATCCGGTAAATTCAATCATTTCCATATAGTCACGGTTTGCGCCGGAAGCAAAGCGGAGCTCATTAAACCGTTTCATCACAGATTTATGTTTAACACTTGCAATCTTCTTATCAGGGTAGATCTGTGCAACTGCCTTTACAAATCCGCTCATCGGATCCGCAGCCAGTATCGAATACTGAAGCTTTGTCTTTGCCTTCATCCCGCACTTTGGATTATGCGCCTTAATAGCGTCCCCAAGCTCTTTGTCATCGATCCCCTCTTTTTTAAGAATCTCGACAGACGTAGGGCCATGTACGCTCATATCATGCTGCCAGTCGCACTGTTCCTCGTCCAGATCATGAAGAAGGCCTACACATCCCCAGTATTCCACCTCATCCGGCGCCAGCCTTTTGGCGATCCCCTTCATGATCGCTTCTACGGCATAGGAATGCTGGATATAATTTTCCCCTTCCATATATTTCATTAAAATCTCATGAGCCCGTTCTCTGGTAATTCTTTTTTCCATTTTATTTCTCCCGCCTTTCGCAACTTTCGTTTTTGAATCATGAACGTTTACAAAAACTGCCGGCCGCAGTTTTCCTCAGATATACAGCACAGTGAAAATACTCAGCAGAATGACGATCCGCTGAGTATTCTCTCCTTACTGCTCTCTTTCAATCAGATGGATCTCCATATCCATCCCCATACTATCTGCAATACGGTTAAGCATATCTACCGTCGGGCTGTGCCTGCCGCTTTCCAGGCGGGCAATATTCGGCCTTTTTACTCCCGAAACATCTGCAACCTCCTGCTGCGTCAGCCCCATCTCTCTTCTGGCCTGCTTATACGTCCTGCCTACTGCAACACTCATCTTTTCCTGATAAGCCTTGATCACATAAACATTTGTCCCTTCGTCCTCAAGATCAACCGTCATACCCTCCGCCGCTCTCATCGCTTTTATCTCTTCAACGGTCATCGGTCCCTTTCTGACTCTCTCTGGCTCAACATTCTTCTTGCTCATTCCAAAACACTCCTACTGTATCTACTCTGATGGTTCTGCAGTTACAAACTCTTTTTCCAAAGCAGTTTCCTCTGAAACCGTATCCTCCTCCAGAACAATCTCTTCTTCCGGTACGGTTTCTTCCTCTAAAACAGGCTCTCCTTCTGAAAGTGCTTCATCCAGAAGCATTTCCTCTGAAAGCATCTCTTCCTCCGTTTTCAGTTCAGAATCCAGCTTCACATTACGGTACTTTCTCATACCTGTACCTGCAGGAATCGGTTTCCCGATAATCACATTCTCCTTCAGGCCTACCAGATGATCAACTTTTCCCTTGATCGCTGCCTCAGTAAGAACTTTTGTAGTCTCCTGGAAGGATGCGGCTGACAGGAATGAATTTGTAGCAAGCGAAGCCTTTGTAATTCCAAGCATGATCTGTTCGCCGGTTGCCGGAGTCAGGCCTGCCGCTTCTAATTCTTCATTCTTATCTTCAAATTCCAGAATATCTACCATGGTTCCCGGCAGGAATCCGGAATCTCCATCCTATTCAATCAGTATTTTCTTCAGCATCTGGCGTACAATTACTTCAATATTCTTATCAGTGATATCAACACCCTGCAGGCGGTATACTCTCTGCAC
>CAZGVY010000240.1:0-1821 GCA_964529215.1 uncultured Mordavella sp.
TAAGATTTGCCATGTTTCCCGGCATGCCTCCGCCCGGAAACCCTCCACGTTTTGCCATGGTTTTTCCTCCTTTAATCTTCCACGGTAATATCCATATGGACTACCTTTTCTATATCTACAAAATGATCCTCAAAACGCCTGCCTGATTCCATCTGGCGGACGTCGATATCCATAGTCTTACCCAGCTTCTCCTCGATCAGACGGACGATCTCCTCTCTATGCTCCTGCTTTCCCACAAAACCGGCGCTCACTTCATCCGGAAGCACGATCAGAAGCCTGCCGTTCTCCCCTGCGCTGAGACGCGCCTGTTTCAGATACTGTTTCAGTATCACAGACGCCCCCTCTGTGATAGACCGGAAATGCTTTGCCGCCTCCTTCACATCCTCAGGCAGCGCCTTCGGAAGCTGCGGTATAACGCTTTCCTCCTCCGGGATCCTCTGTTCCCTGTAGCCGCCCTGTTCCGGCGCCGGCGCGGCAGATCCCTGCTCTGCCTTCTCCTCTAACGCCCGGATCCTTGCCAGCATTGCGTCCGTCTTCTGCTCCATCTGAGGCCTGCACAGCTTAATGAAAGTAACCTCCACGAGAACCCGTTTCTGTGTGGAATACTTAAGCTGTCCCGAAAGATCCGAAAAGACCCGGATATACCGGATCAGTTCCTCCGGACTGATCAATTCCGCTTCCTCCCTTAGCTGCGACAGATTCTCCGTAGATACATCCAGCACATCTGCCATATCCTCAGAGCTTTGCAGCAGGAGGAGATTCCTCAGGTACCAGGTGAAATCTGACGAAAGCTGCCCCAGCTCCCGTCCCTGCATGACCAGTTCGTCCAAAATGGTAAGCACCTTTTTAACATTTCTGCCGATCACTTCCCTGAGCAGCCTGCTGAACACGTCCGTATCCACCGCACCCAGTACATCCAGCACCCGGTCATAGGTCAGCCGTTCCCCAATATAGAACGACGCGCACTGATCCAGAAGGCTCAGCGCATCCCGCATTGCCCCGTCTGCCATCCTGGCGATATAACGCACCGCCTTTTCATCCGCTTCCAGCCCTTCCTTACCGATCAGTTCCTTCAGCCGGTCACAGATGATCTCTGTAGAGATCCTTTTAAAATCATACCGCTGGCAGCGGCTTAAGATGGTTACAGGTATCTTATTCGCCTCTGTGGTGGCCAGAATAAAGATCACATATTCCGGCGGTTCCTCCAGGGTCTTTAAAAGTGCATTGAATGCCCCGATAGAAAGCATATGCACCTCGTCGATGATATAAACCTTATATCTGCCTTCCGTCGGCCGGTAGGAAACCTCCTCCCTGATCTCGCGGATATTATCCACGCCATTATTCGAAGCCGCATCAATCTCTATCACATTCATAGATGTGCCCGCCGAAATTGACTGGCACATCTTATATGCTTCATTTTTTGTGAATTGACTTCCCTCTAATTCAAGCATATCTGTAGCATTCATATTTGCGTTAGTTTCGTCTCTCACAAAACCTGATGAAATTGCAAAATTTTTTAATTTTACCATTAAACGAGCTCCATCAAATCGATCTAGTCTACTAATGTCTATTATCTGTCTGACCATATCAAAAACCAAATGTTCTGCAAACCTCTTCCGAGCGGTGTCACTCATGCCCATAATACTTCCTCCTATTATTAATAAAAAGTTGTTAAATCAATCAGTACTATATGTGTACTGGTTGTAGTTACAAATACCATTGCTCTCTAGCAATTATATTGCTATTATAACATTTTAATTTACATAAGTCAAGTAAAATAATAGATTTACACAATTATGTATGATTAATTTATGATAATGT
>CAZGVY010000240.1:1831-2176 GCA_964529215.1 uncultured Mordavella sp.
TTTTTGGATTCACTATACTTTTATATTTTGAACACATATTACTTGTTTTTTATAATTTCCCTTATTTTATTGGATAAACTCCTTCAGATATTAAAAAAGCTGAGGTAGAAAACTTTCAACGTTTTCTACCTCAACTATTGGCATAAGTCTTAGGTAATGTTTTGTTTTAGGTGTTTGTCCCCTTAATAAAACAGCCTCCCTTGTTTCATTTGCCATTCACCTAAGTCATATTGTCTTTCTGGGCAACCTAGTAGATGTATTATTTTCATTTTTCTCTTAAATTCACTTGCTTCATCTTCATCTGAAGAATCTTTTTCAAGTTCAATATTCACTGCCAAAAAAAAG
>CAZGVY010000241.1:0-2150 GCA_964529215.1 uncultured Mordavella sp.
TGATCTCCCACCGTATCACAACCCTGATGGAGGCTGATCAGATCCTGGTCCTGAACCGAGGGAGGGTCGCAGAACTGGGAACTCATCAGGAGCTGGCTGCAAATGGCGGGATTTATCAGAAGATATATGAGATACAGATGAATCAGGATGACAGAAGGCTTCTGGAGGAAGGAGGGGAAAGTGATAAAGGATAAAGATACAGGTGCTAAGAACTTTAGTTTCAGCATATGGAAAAAGATGCTGCCTTTCTTCCGGCCTTATTATAAATATTTTGCTACAACTGTAAGCCTGAATGTACTGCTGGTATTGATGGATGTGGCAGTGCCGTTGTTTCAGAGCTATGCGATCGATCATTTTATCGTACCGGATACTTTAGAGGGGATCGGAACGTTTGCTGTGATTTACGGCCTTGCGGTTATTGCGCAGACGGCCAGCCTGTTTTTCAGCGTACGTGCGGCGATCCATATTGAGATGAATGTGGGGAAGGATTTGAAACGGGCTCAGTTCGTACATTTACAGAAATTATCATTTTCTTATTATAATACTACGCCGGTTGGCTATATCCATGCCAGAGTCATGAGTGATACGTTAAAGATCGCCACGGTCCTTGCGTGGGGGCTGGTAGATATGTTCTGGGCTTTTGCGTATGTTGTGGGAGTCTTCGGGATCATGTTTGTGCTAAATATAAGACTTGCACTGATTGTTCTCCTGGTGGTTCCGCTGATCGCATTTCTTACAGTGTTTTTCCAGAAAAGGATGCTGTTCTGGAACCGGGAGGTCAGGGAGACAAATTCAGAGATCACAGGTGCGTTTAATGAAGGGATTACAGGGGTGCAGACCAGTAAAACGCTGGTGATGGAAGACAGGAATGACAAGGCATTTCAAGAGATCACAGGGCGGATGAAGGACAGTTCGATGACCCTTGCCAGGCTGACGGCAGCTTATATGCCGCTGATCCTGTTCTTTAGTTCGCTGGTGACGGCGTTTGTGCTGGCACGGGGCGGATATTTTGTGCAGAATCAGCTGATCGCGCTGGGAACATTGTCAGTATTCCTGTCCTATGCGGTGGGGATCTTTGAACCGATCCAGCAGCTTGCAAGGCTTCTTTCAGACCTGATCTCCTGTCAGGCAAATATCGAGAGGGTAACGGAGCTTCTGGAGCAGGAGCCGAATATTACCGATTCACCCAGAGTGCGGGAGAAATATGGTGATTTCATGCATCCGAAAAAAGAAAACTGGGAACCGGTCAGAGGGGATATTGAATTCCGGGATGTGACCTTTCGTTATCCGGATGGAAAGGAAAATGTGCTGGAGCATTTTAACCTGAAAATCCCCAGGGGAACTACCGTGGCGATCGTAGGAGATACGGGCGCGGGGAAATCTACCATCGTGAATCTGGCGGGGCGTTTCTTTGAACCAACAAACGGGCAGATCCTGATCGACGGAAAGGATTACAGAGAGCGCTCTCAGCTCTGGCTCCACAGCCAGATCGGTTATGTGCTGCAGAATCCACATCTGTTTTCCGGGACGGTCCGGGAGAATATCCGGTATGGAAGGCTGGAAGCGACGGACGAAGAGGTAGAGGAGGCCGCAAGGCAGGTTTCGGCAGACCAGGTGATCGCCCGGATGGAAAATGGCTATGATACTGATGTGGGAGAAGGCGGGAACCGGCTGTCAACAGGAGAAAAGCAGCTGATCTCATTTGCCAGGGCAATTCTTGCGAAGCCTGCAATCTTTGTGCTGGACGAAGCGACGTCTTCGATCGATACCTGGACGGAGCAGCTGATTCAGAAAGCAACCGACCTGCTGCTGAAGGATCATACTTCCTTTATGATCGCGCACCGGCTGTCAACGGTGCGGAATGCGGATATTATCCTGGTGATGAAGGACGGGAAGATTATAGAACAGGGAGGGCACAAGGAGCTGATCCGGAAGAAAGGGCAGTATTACAGACTGTATTCCAGGCAGTTCGAGGAGGAGAGGATGCTGGAGGTGTTTCAGTGATAAGGATTATCGGGGAAGAAGCCAGGCCGGAGAATAGAAAATTATAGTGCAAAGGTTTGACAAGCGTAACCGAAAAGGGTATACTTAAAAATAACAATGTGTATAGTATTGACTGGGACTTTACACAGAATATTAAGCAAATATAA
>CAZGVY010000242.1:0-2117 GCA_964529215.1 uncultured Mordavella sp.
ATATGAATACGATGGCATCTATGGTCATTACTTATCTGGTTGGCGCCGTGTGTTCGGCAATCATGTTTTTTGCCTTGTTCAGGAACCAGAATTTGAGCACGGAATTAAGAAAAATAAATTCTGCCACAGTAATGCTCGGAGTATCCGTTGTGGGTCTTGAGGTTGGCTTTATATATGCATATAAGGCAGGCTGGCCGGTAAGTACGGTATCTACTGTTCAGAGTGTTTTTTTGGCAGCGGCCCTTATTGTTGTAGGCGCAGTTCTTTATCACGAAGCCATCACACCAAGCAAAGTGATCGGCGTAGTATTATGCATGGCAGGGATTTACTTTATTAACAAGTAGGAAAGCAGCCGGAATATTCATATCCGATGGTTGTTTACATGATGAAAGCATTTTATAAGGGATATAGAGTAAAGAAATTGTATTACGAAGGGAACAAATGATTTAGCTGAATAAGTGTAGCTGCCTATTATACAATTCATCGCTAAGGCCGAAGAATATATAGAAGATAAAAGCGAGGATTTGTATGAATGTGGTTACTGTAAACCTATAGGATACGGTTCGATAGATCCTTGAACTCAGAAGGTGACTTCTGCTCAGACTGAAAATATAAAAAAGAACTTTGCCCAGACAAAGCTAATGATTGAGGAACCTCTGCAATCCGGTCCGGTGTTTCAATAGACGCGCCTGACAGTACTTCTGACGGATGCTGAGTCTGTTCGCAAAGGCATAAATATATAACGTATTAATCTCCTTTGATAGATTCTAAAAAGATTAAGTATACAATACCTGATAAACCAACCAGCTCTAAGCAGAAATATGTATGGAACGGTAAATAACTTGGACTTGACCTGTACTTGACCTATTTTCACAGGTCAAGTACAGGTCAAGTTGTAAAAGGAAGAATGTAAATGCCTGTTATACAATTCATCGTTAAGGTCGAAGAATATATAGAAAATAAAAACGCGGATTTCTTCCTGAAGCAGATTGCAAAAATGGCACAGACGCCTGGAGACTGTCTGCTGGGACGGGTGTTGAGTCTGTCTGTAAAGGTATAAATATATATAACGTATCAATATAATCTATTAGATATTACTATGGAGAGCTGTCGGAAAGACAGCTTTTTGTTGACAAAGCATGCGGTAAAACAGTCCGGGGGATTGTTTTTCGTGTTATAATATTCTAATATGCAGATACTTGTATTTGTATGGAATTGTATGGAACATTCGCCCGGGAACGGGGGGAGGCAGGGAAAGGACAGGTTTATGGATCAGGATAATAAAATGAATCGGATGCAGGAGCTCGTTGAGCTTTTGAATAGGGCGGGAAAAGCCTATTATCAGAATGCGGAAGAGATGATGAGCGATTACAGGTATGATGCGCTCTATGACGAATTAAAGAAACTGGAACAGGAGCTTGGGGTGACGCTTGCCACAAGCCCTACAGTGAACGTGGGATATGAGGTGTTAAGCGAGCTGCCGAAGGAACGGCATGAGAGCGCGATGCTTTCCCTGGACAAGACGAAAGAGGTAGAGGGATTGAGAGATTTTGCCGGAGATCAGAAGGTGGTGGTGTCCTGGAAGCTGGACGGCCTGACGATCGTGCTGACCTACCGGGACGGCGCCCTTTTTAAGGCGGTTACCAGAGGAAACGGCGAAGTGGGGGAGGTAATTACCAGCAATGCCAGAGTATTTCAGAATATTCCTTTGCAGATCCCCTATAAAGGAGAGCTGATCCTCCGGGGGGAGGCGGTGATCGGATACAAGGATTTTGAGAAGATCAATGCGGAGATTGCTGAAGTAGATGCCAAATATAAGAATCCCAGGAATCTGTGCAGCGGCTCTGTAAGGCAGCTGAATAATGAGGTGACTGCGAAGCGGAATGTCCGGTTCTATGCGTTTTCCCTCGTCAGGGCAGAGAATGTGGATTTCCATAATTCCAGAGCTTATCAGCTTGAGTGGCTTAAGAAGCAGGGATTTGAGGCGGTAGAGTATCATATGGCTGACAGGGAATCTATCGGACAGGAAGTTATTAAATTTTCAGAAAAAATAGTGTCAAACGATTTCCCATCCGACGGACTTGTGATAGTATATGATGATATAGAGTATGGTCAGT
>CAZGVY010000243.1:0-2095 GCA_964529215.1 uncultured Mordavella sp.
GTTTCTTCTTCAAATAACAATTCATAAGAAGGATTATAGACGATTTCTGTTGTTCCCGTAATTCCATACTTAGTTAAATCAATCTTTGCCATGTTCGTTTTGACCTCATTTCTTAGTATTAGTATTAACAACACAATTCTGTGTTCCGTTTATATTATACATATCTTAGAAAAAAAATCAACTTATTTTTTGTTATTTTTTTCACATATTGCTTTTTTCTCTGTTTTGCCTATAAATCCAGCAGATTTCGCACTGTTTGTTCCATATTATCCACATCGCATTCTGCCGCGTGAAGAATATCCGCATTCAGGATCTCATTTATCGCGCCGGGGATCTCCCTTCCCGACACAGCTTTCAGCTTTCCCAAAAGTTCCAGCTCATCCCCGGAAGCATACGTTCCGTCAATTGCCGTCATAACGCTCTTGACAAATTTATACGGGCTTGCGGTAGACGCCACCACACACTTCGCCGGATCCTTTGTACGTTCCCGGTATTCCCTGCACACACAGGCTGCAACTGCCGTATGGGGATCCAGCACATAGCCGGTCTTCTGATATACCTCACGGATCATGTCCGCCGTCTGTTCCTCGGTTGCATATCCGGCTTCAAAATCCTTAAGCTCCGCCTTCATATCTTCCGTGATCTGATAAATTCCTTCCCGCTTCAGCGCATCCATCAGGCTTGCGTTCTTCTCAGGATCCTGACCGGCAATCTGATAGATCAGGCGTTCCAGATTACTGGAAATAAGAATATCCATAGACGGTGAAGTGGTAAGCACGAACTCCCTGTTCTTTTTATCATAGGTTCCGGTCTGGAAAAAATCAAACAAAACCTTATTCTCATTCGATGCACAGATCAGCTTCTTAACCGGTATCCCCATCTGCTTTGCATAATAGGCCGCCAGGATATTCCCAAAATTACCGGTCGGCACTACCACGTTTATTTCTTCCTGTTCTCTGATCTCTTCATTCTGAAGAAGCCTGGCATAAGCATACACATAATAAACCACCTGTGGGACCAGGCGCCCGATATTTATAGAATTTGCAGAAGAAAACTGATATCCCTTTGCCGCAAGTTCTTTCTCCAGCGCTTTGTTTTCAAACATTGCCTTCACACCACTCTGGGCGCTGTCAAAATTGCCATGGATCGCCACAACATCTACATTCTGTCCCTTCTGGGTCACCATCTGTAACTCCTGCACCCTGCTTACGCCATTTTTAGGATAGAATACAATAATCCTGGTTCCTTCTACATCTGCAAAACCTGCCATTGCCGCCTTTCCCGTATCTCCGGAAGTCGCCGTCAGGATCACGATCTCATTCTGCACCTGATTCTTTTTTGCAGCGGTAGTCAGAAGATGCGGCAGGATAGACAGCGCCATATCTTTAAATGCAATGGTTGCTCCGTGGAACAGCTCCAGATAATAAACGCCGTCCACCTTTGCAAGAGGCGCGATCTCCTCTGTGTCAAATTTACTGTCATAAGCCTTTCTGATACATGTTTTTAATTCTTCTTCCGTAAAGTCCGTAAGAAATTCCTTCATAACCACATAAGCTGTTTCCTGGTAAGACATCCCCTTAAGCTCCTCCACCGGTACGGAAAGTTTAGGGATCCGCTCTGGCACAAACAGCCCCCCGTCGTCTGCCAGACCCTTTAGTACCGCCTGGGAAGCCGTCACTGATATATCAGAATTTCTTGTACTTTTATATAATATATTCATCGGTTATCTGTCCTCTTTCCTACTGTTCGTATAATTCACCAGCCCGCCGGCAGCAATCAGTTTCTGCATAAATTCCGGAAATGCCTGTCCTTGAAATTCAGTTCCCCTTGTACGGTTATAGATCCTGCCATTATCAAAATCAATCTCAACTTCATCCCCGGCTTCGATCCCTTTTGCAGCTTCCGGGCACTCTATAATAGGAAGTCCGATGTTGATCGCATTCCTGTAAAAAATTCTCGCAAAGGTTTCCGCGATCACACAGCTTACCCCAGCTGTCTTCAGGCAGAGCGGCGCATGCTCTCTGGAAGAACCGCATCCAAAGTTCTTATTGGCAACGATAATATCTCCCGGCTGGACTTTTCCTGCAAATTCCGG
>CAZGVY010000244.1:0-2046 GCA_964529215.1 uncultured Mordavella sp.
TGGTTGCGGACTGCAGCGCCTTGCCGTCATGCATCAGCGCTTCAATCGTATAAGTATCCTGCGCCCCGGCAAATTTCTCGTGCTCTGCTTTTCTTCCTGATACAAATGGGATCGCCAGTGTTTCCTTATAGCAGTCTTCATACACATGAAGCATCTGGATCGTGCGTTCCTCCGCTTCCTCATAGGTTGCGTGGATGGTATGCCCCTCCTGCCATAAGAATTCTCTTGAACGCAGGAACGGTCTGGTAGTCTTCTCCCAGCGGAGCACAGAATTCCACTGATTCCATACCTTTGGAAGGTCTCTGTAAGATTTTACCGTCCTTGCCCACAGATCGCAGAACAGGGTCTCAGAGGTCGGGCGGATACAGAGCCTCTCCTGAAGCCTCTCCATTCCTCCGTGGGTAACCCATGCAACCTCAGGTGCAAATCCATCTACATGATCTGCCTCTTTCTCCAGGAGGGATTCCGGGATCAGCAGTGGAAGAGATACGTTCTCCACTCCGGTTTCTTTAAATCTCCTGTCAAGATCTGCCTGGATCAGCTCCCAGATCGCATATCCGTTAGGAAGATAATTCAGACATCCCTTAACGCTTGAATAGTCGCACAGTTCTGCTTCCCGTACCACGTCCGTATACCACTGGGCGAAATTCTCGTCGCGGGACGTGATATTTTTTACCATTTTTTCCTTTGCCATATCTTCTTCTCCTTTTCCTTTCTTTTTCCGCGGGGTCCTTACCCCACATCGTTACTGTTCACTCCGTTCACGGAAAATACAGGTCTTTGTTCCGGCGGATTTTCTGAATAACTCCAAAGAAAAAACGCCGCACATTCCTGTTCCCAAAGGGACCGAAACGCTCGGCGGTACCACCCTGATTAACCGCAGTTTCCTGCAGTTCACTCATACAACCGTTAACGCCGGTATTACGCTGCACTTTCATGCAGTGGCTCCAAGGCAGGTTCACCTGGCTTCCATCCGGAAATCTCTCAGCCTTTTGTCTCCTCTCTGTGGAACTTCCGCCCGGTTACTATTCTTTTCATCGCCAATTCCGCCCTTTTGTAACTGTCATTACAGGCAGATTTTTTCATTGAATGTTATTCTACTGGAATCGCCCTCATTTGTCAAGGAGATTTTCCTGATTCGTCTGGTTTCGTCTGGTTTTTCCCGGGCGTTTAAGGTAAAATAAATCTGAACCCTATTGGATCTTATCTTTTCAAAATGTCACACAGGAGCCGCCTTATGAAACAGAAATTACAGATTCTATATGAAGACCCCCATATCATCGTATGCTTTAAGCCTCACGGGATCGCCGTACAAAGCCGCAGACCAGGCCAGCCGGATCTGGAGCATATGCTTCTGAACCATATCGCCGCGTCTGCTGCCCCAGGCAGGACCGGCAAACCTTATCTTGCGATCATTCACCGGCTGGATCAGCCTGTATCAGGCATATTGGTCTTTGCCAAAACCCGCAGAGCCGCCGCAGCTCTCAACAGGCAGCTTACCGGCGGAGACTTCGGCAAATACTACCTTGCAATGACGGAAGGTATTCCTGCCAAAGAGCAGGAGACCCTGACCGATTATATAGTAAAAGACGGACGTACCAACACCTCCCGCATCTGTACCCGTCAGACGGCCGGCGCCAGGCAGGCAAAGCTAAGCTACCGGGTACGGTCCGAAGCAAATGAACTGCGTGATAAAATATTCCCCCAGACCATCGGAAAAAGCGCAGAATATCTAGCCTCCTGCGCTCTTCTGGAGATCAGCCTGGACACCGGGCGCCACCATCAGATCCGGGTTCAGCTTGCACATATGGGCTGTCCCATCGCCGGTGATACCAAATATAATCCAAATGCCTCCGCCGCAGAGGGATGGCAGTCCATCGCCCTCTGCGCATACAAATTATCTTTCCGGCATCCTATAAGCAATAAAAATCTTGCTTTCTGCATGTCCGGCTATCCAGACTTAACGGGTTGAATTGTCTGTTATGATATACCTTGCCGGACGCAGATGGAGCAGAATACACCCTCTGGCAGACGAAGCAACATTCC
>CAZGVY010000245.1:0-273 GCA_964529215.1 uncultured Mordavella sp.
AGAACAATACGCCGCACATCAGCATACCATAGTCTGTTACATATCCGGTAATCAGATTGGCAATCAGCATCGGCATGGTAATTGAGTTATTGTCCGTCATAATTACCTTCGGCCACAGATATGAATTCCACGCGTTCATGAAAGTGATAACTGCCGCAGCAGCATAGGTAGACTTCATGGTCGGGAAAAACATACGGAAAAAGATCTGTACATCATTCAAAAAGTAAATCCGCGCCACCACAATAATATAAATCGGGAATGACCTTTCGTACG
>CAZGVY010000245.1:283-2039 GCA_964529215.1 uncultured Mordavella sp.
CCAGCCTACAGTTCAAAAGCCTTGCCTTTGAAAACATCTGGAACAACGGAACCATCGTCGCTACCTGTGGAACCATCATCGCCAGCAAAAGGATCGAGAACAATTTATCCTTCCACTTGTCATGATAAACCTCAAAACCATAGCCCGCAATCGAACAGATCAGCAAACATACAAGCGTCGTAACGATCGCATACAGGAAGGAATTGCCCAGTGCGCGCCACAGCGGCTGCTGTCCCATCAGATTATTGAAGTTCTCCATAAAATGCGATCCCGGAAGAATACGTCCTCTTGAAATCTCCGTGGAGGTATTCGTTGAAGCAGATATCATCCAGTACAGCGGAAATACGGAAATAATGGATACAATTACAAGGAAAATATATGTAGGAATCAGTCTGCGCTGAATCATACTTCTGTTCTTTTTCTCAGTCACGTGTATCACCTACTTTCAAGTTGATAAATGCCAGGATAGCTACCATAATAAAAATCAGGAAAGCCATCGCCGAAGCATATCCAAAGTTCGGTACATTAATGAAACATGTATTGTAAACGTAATGAGACATCGTAATTGTCGTATTCGCCGGGCCACCCTTTGTCAGGTTGACAGACTCATCAAAGAGCTGTAAGGTACCATTGATCGACATGATAAAGGTCATGATAATCGTCGGCTTCAAAAGAGGAACCGTAATTCCCCAGAAAGTCTTCCAGCCGTTCGCTCCATCGATCTTTGCCGCCTCATATACAGAATATTCAATATTCTGAAGTCCTGAAAGATAGAA
This sequence comes from uncultured Mordavella sp., assembly GCA_964529215.1. Taxonomy (GTDB): domain Bacteria; phylum Bacillota; class Clostridia; order Lachnospirales; family Lachnospiraceae; genus Claveliimonas. Next base: position 1,060 of record CAZGVY010000245.1, read on the forward strand.
TACCATATTGTATCCCGTCCATCTCCAGATCAGCGCTATAATAATAACTACCTTTGCGCTTGCTGCATTTCCCAGGAAATTATATCCCGACTCAAGAATATGAAGTTTAACGAGAATCGTATTGATCAAGCCCTCCTGTGCAAACAAAGAACGGAAAATCAATGCATAGGAAACCAGTGAGGTCGCACAGGGAAGGAATACGCAGGTACGGAAAAATCCTTTCAGCTTCAGGTCCCTGTTATTCAAAAGCTGAGCCAGCAAAATCGCCAATACCAGCATGATCGGCACCTGAATGATCAGGTAGAAAAATGTATTGCCTATAGATTGAAGGAACACTTTATCCGCAAGCATTCTCTTATAGTTGCTGAACAAAGGCTCCGCATATCTCATATTTGCTCCGGTTCCGGTCTGTAGGGAAATAAGAAACGCCCGGATCATCGGATAAAAACTCATAATTGCAATCATAATCGTCGCCGGTGCAAGAAATGCCCAGCCGGCGGCTTTCTGTTTTGCAAGCAATGTCATTCCTTTTTTCTTGGGTTCCACGAAGAAGCCCCCTTTCTTCTTAGAATCTAGCTTTATCAAACCACCTGCTATATCTGAGTGCTTAGTCCAAAGCTACTGTTCTGTTTCTCAGGTATAACCCGCGCCTGATATCCAGCGCGCATGACGCCGGAAAATAAAGAATGGGGAACTGACAAGCAGCCCCCCATATATTATTACTGCTTTTTACTCTGTCATCTTGAATTCAAGTGTTTCCTGAGCTTCCTTCAAAGCATCTTCTTTTGCAGTTCCGTTTGTAATGTTAATAATCGCTGTATTTACAGCCTCTCTTGCCTCATAGTGGTAAGGTGTCTTCGTAAATTCCGGAATATGTGAAGAGTACTCAACCAGTGTAGAATAAATCGGCTGTCCGCCGTAGAACTCTACAGGCTCATTGTAAACTTCAGACTCTCCTGCCGGCAGATAGCATGCGATAC
>CAZGVY010000246.1:0-2033 GCA_964529215.1 uncultured Mordavella sp.
CTGCCCGCCGGAAAGGGTGTCAATACTCCGGTTTTCAAAACCCTCCAGATCCACCAGCTCCAGCACCTTTTTCACCCTTTTTTCAATCCTGTGCTTTGGAATCTTCCTCTGCTTTAGTCCAAAGGCTATATTTTCATATATATTCATATGGGGAAACAAAGCGTATCTCTGAAATACGGTATTGATCGGCCTTTTATTCGGCGGAAGGCTGGTGATCGGCTTTCCGTTCAGGAGTATCTCGCCTTCCGTAGGGATATCAAATCCCGCGATCATCCGGAGCGTAGTAGTCTTCCCGCATCCCGAAGGTCCAAGAAAGGTAATAAATTCTCCTTGTTTTACCTCCAGGTTAAAATCTGACACCGCCGTAAAACCATCCTCGTAGGTCTTCGTAATATGTTTTAATTCAATAATGTTATTCCTCTTATCCATTTCTCATCCTCTTATCTCAATCTAAAATGCCGGAGGCGTACTGACCCAGATAAATTTCGCCGGCATGCTTCCTGGATTTTCGATCCGGTGCTTTCTTTTCGCAGGATAGTAAAAGCTCTCGCCAGCCTCCACATGATATGTCTTATCTCCCAGATACAGCGTCAGCTTCCCGGATATCAGATATCCAAATTCTTCCCCATCGTGGGGTTTATCCTCGAACAGGCTCTGATGCGGCTGGACTACCACCAGAAGCGGCTCCATCTGATATCTCTGGGCAGTGGGTACGATCCATTGGATACTGTTGCCTCCCTCGTCCACCTTTTCAAAAAAGCCTTCCTCTGAGAATACAATATGCTCCTCCTCTGTTTCCTTAAAAAAATCAGAAGCTGTAGTCCCCAGGCACTCGATCAGATCCAGCAGCGTAACTACAGACGGAGACACCTGTCCTCTCTCCAGCTGGGAAATAAAGCCCTTCGTAAGCTCTGTCCGATCGGCAAGTTCCTGCTGGGTAAAGCCGTTCCGGTTTCTCAGATCCTTGATCTTTGTCCCAATACGTTTATTAACATAATCAACCTCCATAAGGCTTTCCATCCCCTTCCTTTTAATCCACAATATTCCTAAACCAAAAATTAATTTTTACTAAACTTTCCGTACTGCATTCATTATACTCTCATTAAACTTTTTGTCAATTATCAGAACTATTTTTTTCTATTCTTTCCACGATGTCTTTTTGAATCCATGCAATGCTTTTCCGCAGCGGAATCTATCGGATAAAAGTAACAGAAGCTGCAGCGCCTGTTTAAGCGCTGCAGCCTCTGTTATTTTTCACTCTGTTCACAGCATTTACATCATCTATGTATGCTATGTATGTTATTTCCCTTCTGTATTGATCGGCGTGATCACAATATTTTCCGCTGCGATCCCTGTTTTTCTGGTGACGATATCCTCGATCTGCGCCCGGTTTGCATCCGAGAGCTCCGCCGCGCTGACCACCACGTCCGCGCCTTCTGCCGTCAGGCTCACCACTGCCTCTGCAAATCCTTTCGATGCAAGAAGTGTCTCTGCCGCCGCTTCCTTCTCCGCAAGGTCTGTCATTACCAGGAGCTGATTGACTGCCTCCTGCTTCTGCGCATCGTTCAGGTTCTCATTATCGATAATTTCCATCAGGGATTCTTTATTCTTTGCCCTTACCTGTTCTCTGCTTACCTTAGCTTCTGCCACCACTGCGCTTGCATCTCCGCTGGTAAGCACAGCTTCCCCCGGCGTGCCGTCTACGGTTCCGTCTGTTTCCTCGCTGTCGTTGCTTGCAATTTCCCCGTCTGTCTCAGCCAGATCCTCCTCAGAAATGTCCAAAAGCTCCATATTTGCCATGTCGCTGTTAGCCTCAGCCGCATCCTTACGGTCTCCAAAAATACGTCCCGAGTAATTCAGATACCCCGCAACTGCGATCATAACGGCAAGCGCTGCAATAATCACCTGATTTCTACGAAATACACGTTTCACTGTCCGTCCTCCTTGTGATAAATTTAATTGCCTTTCATTACCTTTATTTTATGCGTGTCTATTTCAAATAATGCTTGCACAGCCTCAGTTATATTCTGAAC
>CAZGVY010000247.1:0-2008 GCA_964529215.1 uncultured Mordavella sp.
GGCTGCCATATCCAGTTCTCCGGTGGAACTGTTAGACGGCTGACGGTTAAACCATACAAGCGGCTTGTCTTTATTTGCTACATCTGAAGAAGCGCTGGATGATCCAGAATCGCCTGATCCTGCGTCATCAGATGTGGAACCGCTGCCACCGCATGCAGCAAGCGAAAGACCCAGCATTGCTGTCAGTGTCAAGGAAACTACTTTTTTGCTCATTTTCATTTTACATTTCTCCCTTCCATTTACACGCTTTTCCCGTGTTATATTGATAAATACAGTATATCTGCGGCAGGAAAAATAAAACATAGAATATTTTTCACTTTACATTGAAATTTATTAGACAATTGCGGTTATGCCTGGCTGGAGGATACCAATTGTCAAAAGAAAAACATGATTGTAGCGTTTCTTTTTATATGGTATGATAATTGTTATAATAATTATGCTGATCACAAAGGGTAACACCTGAGGGAGAAGGAGGAAAACAAAAGATGTATGATGTAAACTCGAAACACGCAGATGATTTTATCAATCATGAAGAGATCCTGGAGACACTTGCCTATGCAGATGAAAATAAGGATAATCTGGAACTGGTTGAGCGGCTGATCGAAAAAGCGGCCTTACGAAAGGGGCTGTCACACCGGGAGGCGTCCGTTCTCCTGGCCTGCTCCGATGAGGCAATGAACGAAAAGATATTCCGGCTGGCAGAACAGATCAAAAAAGATTTTTACGGTAACCGGATCGTCATGTTCGCACCTCTCTACCTGTCTAATTACTGTATCAACGGCTGCACCTACTGCCCGTACCATGCAAAGAACAAACACATTGCAAGAAAACAGCTATCCCAGGAGGAGATCCGCAGAGAGGTCACCGCACTGCAGGATATGGGGCACAAACGCCTGGCGCTGGAAGCCGGGGAACACCCAGCCCTGAATACCATGGACTACTACCTGAAATCTATCGAGACCATTTACAGCATTAAGCACAAAAACGGCGCCATCCGCCGGGTAAATATTAATATCGCCGCTACTACTGTAGATAATTACCGTCTTCTGAAAGAAGCAGGAATCGGTACTTACATTCTGTTCCAGGAGACCTATCACAAAGAAAGCTACAAACAGCTCCATCCCACCGGCCCAAAAAGCGATTATGATTATCACACAGAGGCAATGGACCGCGCGATGGAAGGCGGCATCGACGACGTAGGCGTAGGCGTTCTTTTCGGCCTGGATAAATACCGCTATGAATTTGCAGGCCTCCTGATGCACGCAGAACACCTGGAAGCCGCTTTCGGCGTAGGCCCGCATACCATCAGCGTGCCCAGGCTCCGGGATGCGGATGACATTGACTCCTCTGCATTTAAAAACGGAATAGACGATGATACCTTTGCAAAGATCGTTGCCTGCATCCGTATTGCTGTTCCTTACACCGGCATGATCATTTCCACCAGGGAAAGCCAGAAGGTAAGAGAACGGGTACTGCATCTGGGCATTTCGCAGATCAGCGGCGGTTCCAGAACCAGCGTCGGCGGCTATTGTGAACCGGAACCCGAGGATGAGAAGTCTGAACAGTTTGACGTCATCGATAACCGTACTCTGGACGAGGTTGTCCGCTGGCTGATGCAGATGGATTACATCCCAAGCTTCTGTACCGCGTGCTACCGGGAGGGACGTACCGGCGACCGCTTCATGTCCCTGTGCAAGAGCGGGCAGATCCAGAACTGCTGCCATCCGAATGCACTGATGACGCTGCAGGAGTATCTGATGGACTATGCCTCTCCTGAGACCAAGGCGTTAGGGGATAAATTAATCGATAAGGAAATCCAGAATGTGCCCAATGCAAAGGCGCGGTCTATCGTGACCGAGAATCTCAGGCTGATCCGTGAAAACAACCGGAGGGATTTCCGATTTTAATACATTCCAAAAATATCCGGCAAGGTATACTTAACGGACTACTAACGTCCGTTATGGTATACTCCAAAGTATCCCGTAATGCATGCCCTCCGGGCTGGCGG
>CAZGVY010000248.1:0-1964 GCA_964529215.1 uncultured Mordavella sp.
AATCTGTGGTGAATCTGCAAGTTTCTGTAAAATGAATAAAACTCCTCGGATATGAATCGAGTAGGAGAAATTTCCTCAACCGAGGAAATTTCGACCTCTCACACCACCGTGCGTACCGTTCGGTACACGGCGGTTCAATCAACTTAACAAGTAACACACCTTTCGGTGTAGTAATCTAACATTGAGACTAATCCAAATGAGGTTAGTCTCTTTGTACTTATCGCTTTCTGTATCCATCCATTATGTGCAAGTCTTGCATATCTATCGCCACAGTATGCGATATTAAATGCTGCCCATCTTGGCACACCAAGCTGCATCAAGTTCTTTGCTCTGTTTTGCGGAGTTTTCCAATGTTTCCAAATGCACATGCGCAGACGATAACGTATTCTTCCATCCAACTCTTTGCACAGTGTTTTCATGCTTCCAATCTTGAAGTAGTTTATCCATCCTCGAAGGAGTTGGTTCAACTTTTCAATCTTGTAACCATTACTCACTCCCCAACTCCTACACGTGAGCTGCTTCATGCGTGCTTTGAACTTTACTATCGATTTGGCATGTGGCTTCGCCTTGTAGGCGTGTGCACGACTGTCGTAATAAAATCCAAATCCAAGGTATTTCAATCCTTGTGGTCTGTCTACCTTACTCTTTGTCATGTTCACTTTCAGTCCTAGTTTCTCCTCAATAAATCGCGTGAGATTTCTCATTACTCGATTTGCCGACATTTCACTTCCGACCATGATTATACAGTCATCTGCATATCGGACAAAATTCAGTCCTCTCTTTTCCATTTCCCTATCAAGCTCATTAAGCATGATGTTTGCAAGTAGTGGCGACAGATTTCCACCTTGTGGCGTTCCTATCACCGATTCCTTATACTCATCATCTGCCATGATTCCACTAACTAGGAATTTCCTCACGATTGAGATTACGTCTCCATCTTTGATTGTTCTTCCAATAATCGTCATCAGCTTGTCATGATCTACTGTGTCAAAGAACTTTTCAAGGTCGATATCAACAATCCATGTGTTCCCGTCATTCATCATATCGAGTGCAGTCATTATGGCTTGCTGTGCACATCTGTTTGGTCTAAATCCATAACTGTGGTCATGGAACTGTTCCTCATAGATTGGTGTTAATACCTGTGCTATTGCTTGTTGGATAAACCGGTCTGTTACTGTTGGTACTCCCAGGTTTCTGACGCCGCCGTCTGGCTTTGGTATCTCCACTCTTCGTACTGGTTGAGGTTTATACTTTCTGTTCCTCAACTGTTCCTTGAGTTCTTCGCCATTCTTAACCAAGTGCTCTTTGAGTTCTGTGTACTTCATTCCGTCCACTCCCTCTGCACCTTTGTTTCGGATGACTTGCAGATATGCTTCATTCAGATTTTCACTTGAAAGTATCTGCTCCATTAGACTACTTGTGTCCATGCGTTCTTTCCTTTCCGTCTCGCTTGATTTGACCACCCTTTTCCCGATTGGTTACGGCAGGTGTTGTCATCTCTGCAATACGAGACATACTCAAACTTATTGATTGTTCGCCCCTTCGCTCCATCTCCATTACAGAGACTTCTTCACTACTATGGGCTCGGCTGACTTCTCACAGTTCGTTGTTACTAGGCTAATGGAACCTCTGTGAGACCTCCACGCTTAAGGTGCACGCTCTTTCCCCTCATCTATCCGCCACATTTACTCCTACTTCCAGCAACTTTTGGACTTTGTCTCCTTTAGCAGACTTATCCGTATTTCAGAGCCTTATATGTGATTCCTGTCCGTCGGACCAAGGGTTTGCCTACAGCTTCCTTCAGATTCCACCTCACGATGGACACCCTTGCTGTTCAGCTATACACTTCCTCGTTGCCTAGGCGTGTTCGGGACTTTCACCCGTTAGAGCGCGCCCATGGCGCGCAAACTAAAAGAAAAGCCCGGACTCTTGTCCGGGACTTTGTCTACAGTCTAAGAACTGCC
>CAZGVY010000249.1:0-1960 GCA_964529215.1 uncultured Mordavella sp.
CGGGAGTTTGACAGTTGAATAATCAAAAAAGTACTCGCAGGTCGCATAAAACCTGCTTTTTTTGTGTCAAATTTTTTGCTTTTAATACTGTTATTTTATGTTATTGTATTGTATAATAAGAGGTGGAGGGATGGTATATGAATCTTCACATAACGAAATCTAAAAACGCAGAGTCTTTTTATATTTGTAAATCTTATGTAAAAGCAAATGGCAGCACTACTTCAACAATTGTCCGTAAACTTGGAACCTTAGCACAACTTCTGCCCGAACACGGGCCTACAAGGGATGATGTAGTTGCATGGGCAAAAAATGAAGTAAAAATAGAAACTGAAAAATATAAAAAGGAAAAAGAGGCGCAAACAGTTTTGATCCCATTCCATGCTGACCGGCAGTTGGATTATGACAAACAGACCTTTTTCCGCGGCGGCTACCTTTTCCTGCAATCCATTTATTATCAGCTGCAAATGAATAAGATCTGCCGAAAACTGAAACAGAAATATAAATTCAGGTATGACATGAATGCAATTCTTTCTGATCTGGTTTATACAAGGATCCTGGAACCCTGCAGCAAACGTTCTTCCTACAAGGCCGCTTCTGAATTTTTAGAAAAACCTTCTTACGGACTTCATGACGTATACCGTGCATTGGATGTTCTCGGTACCGAATGTGACCTCATCCAGTCAGAACTTTATAAAAACAGCCATTTCCTCGGGGAAAGGAATGACAAGATCCTTTATTATGATTGTTCGAATTATTATTTTGAGATCGAACAGGAAGATGGCAGTAAAAAGTATGGGAAAAGCAAAGAACACAGGCCGAACCCCATCATTCAAATGGGGTTATTTATGGACGGGGACGGGATCCCCCTTGCTTTCTCACTCTTTTCCGGAAATGCGAATGAACAGACATCCCTAAAACCACTGGAAAAGAAAGTCCTTGGGGATTTCGGATGCCGGAAATTCATTTACTGCAGTGATGCGGGGCTGGGTTCTGAATCGATCCGTGAATACAATCATATGGGGGAACGAGCTTATATTGTCACCCAATCCCTCAAAAAGCTGAAAAAGGAAGAAAAAGAGTGGGCATTAAACCCGCAGGGATTTAAAAGAGTTTCTGATAATACACCTGTTGATATCACAAAGATCCCGGCGGATGACAAAGGGCTTTATTACAAAGATGAACCTTATACCACAAAAAAGCTGCACCAGCGTTTGATTGTTACCTATTCTCCCAGATATGCCCTTTATCAAAAATCCATCCGTGACAAACAGGTGGAACGGGCACAAAAGATGCTGGATTCAGGAAATACCAAAAAGAACCGGAAAAATCCCAATGATCCGGCGCGTTTCATTGGGAAAATGGCTGTTACAAAAGAAGGGGAAGCGGCTGATATCCAACAGTATCTGGATGAAAACAAAATTTCCGAAGAAGCACAGTATGACGGGCTTTACGCAGTATGTACGGATCTTTTGGATGATGAAGTCGGCGGCATCTTAAAAGTGAGTGAAGGCAGGTGGCAGATCGAAGAATGTTTTAGGATCATGAAGACGGACTTTTCTGCAAGACCCGTTTATCTGCAGGACGAAAATCGGATCAAAGCACATTTCCTGATCTGTTTTCTTGCATTGGCTATCTACCGTTTCCTGGAGAAAAAACTGAATGATGAATATACCTGTGAAGAATTATTGGATACGCTGAAAGCGATGAATTTCGCCGGAATACAAGAGCAGGGATATATTCCGCTATACAAACGGGAGGCCATCACAGATGCTCTTCATGATGTCTGTGGCTTCCGAACGGATTTTCAATTCATAACCAAAAGTAAGATGCGAACCATTCAGAAAAAAAGCAAAGGGAAAGAATAAATTACTATAGTTTGTGACAACGGAAAAAATCGCTGTAGCCCAGCAACCATACGGCTTACAGCGATTTTTATTTTTGTTAACTGTCAAAGACAGGA
>CAZGVY010000250.1:0-1942 GCA_964529215.1 uncultured Mordavella sp.
AATGAAGATAAAATAGCAATCTACGGAATCTTAGGCGCGAAGGCATTCCTGAGCGTCTTAGTTTCCGTAAATTGGTAGTTTATCGGAATGTTGCTTCGTCTGCTAGAGGGTGTATTCTGCTCCATCTGCGTCCGCCAAGGTATACTAAAAAACTGACCTTGGAGGATTACTTTCCAGAATCAGCTTTTTCTTTTTTGATCTGTGCAAAGAGAACGGCACCGATAATAATCACCGCACCGATTTCGTCCGTTAAGATATAGTTATAGGGCGAAATGCACGAAAAGTTTAACAACTTTTTATCAATATGACCATAGACATATCTTTTACAGATTGCTACAATAGTTGTGTGTATTTGGGCAGGAAAAGTACATGAGATACTGGAAGCGAGGTGTTACTATGAAGAATGAAAAGAAGTATGCAGTAAAACGGATTGGTGTCCTGACCTCCGGCGGCGATGCGCCAGGCATGAATGCGGCAGTCCGTGCAGTAGTGAGGACTGCACTTTATCTTGGCATTGAGGTGGTTGGGATCCGGCGCGGATGGCACGGGCTGATCAATGGCGATATGTTCCGAATGACTGCCAGCGACGTGGCCCGCATCATTAATAAGGGCGGTACGATCTTATATACAGCCCGCAGCGAGGAGTTCCGAACAAAGGAAGGGCGTCAGAAGGCATACAATAATTGCCGCCTGTTTGGTTTAGACGGATTGGTAGCTATCGGCGGCGACGGTACTTTCAGCGGTGCATTGGCTCTATCCAGTGAATTTCCGGTTTCAGTCGTTGGGATTCCGGGAACGATCGACAATGATATCGGATGCAGCCACTACAGCATAGGATATGATACGGCGGCAAATACGGCCATTGAAGCGATTGATAAGATCCGTGACACGATGCAGTCTCATGAGAGATGCTCTGTCATTGAAGTTATGGGACACCGTGCTGGGAATCTGGCTTTGTACGTAGGTATTGCTACGGGGGCGACAGCAGTTTTGATTCCGGAAGAACCATGGGATTTTGAGTCTCATGTGGCTGAGAAGATCCGCAGCGCACGCCTTGCAGGACGTACTCATTTTATGGTAATCGTTGCAGAGGGTGCAAAACGCAAATCAGATGGAACCCTGGATAATGACGAGGTGGGCAACGGGTCGGCAGGAGCACAGGTTGCAGACATGATCCGGGCCGAGCTTGGACTGGATCCGAGGGTTACGGTTCTTGGGCATATACAGAGGGGCGGATCGCCGTCTGCCAGAGACCGTGTAACAGCCACACGTATGGGATATGCCGCAGTGCAGGCCCTGGCAGCAGGAAAGACGAACCGGGTCATCGTACGTCAGGACGGCGTATTGAAGGATATTGATATGGCAGAGGGACTTAAGATGCATAACAAGCTGGATGAGGAAGAAAAGACAGTCCTGAAAACAATGACAGTTTCGTTCTAAAATAAAGAATGTCTGAGATGCTGGAGCAGGAGATTTATCCTGCTCCAAATTAGTTGTTAAAGCACCTGGAGAAAGAGACTTGAACTCAATATAATTATATTAAAAACATATTGACGTACGTATAAACGTACGCTATAATGAATAAATAAAACATATAAAATCTCGTCATTCGATAAGAAGAAAAAGGTATACAAAGACTTTGTAAATACCAAGCTAAGAAATAAACATTGCTAAAAATGACAATATACAGGAATAGACGAGAGAATCCAAACACAGGAGTAAGTTAAAGGTGTGTCTGCTTACGAATATTATAGAGTAAACACATCAAAAAAGCTAAGCAGTATTTTGAGTAAGTAAATTACTCAAATAAGAAATTAAGAATAATGAGACAGATAGGGAGATTTTATAATGTCAACAATTAATATTACAAATGCAAGAAAGAATCTTTATAATCTGGTAGAGAATGTAAATCTTTATAGTGAGCCTGCTTTGATTGTTGGCA
>CAZGVY010000251.1:0-1942 GCA_964529215.1 uncultured Mordavella sp.
CATTGTTTTTTGAAAATTCCAGCCAATTTTCGGATAATAATATAATCCCGCCAGAATCACCAGTACAATTGCAATCGTAACCTTTTTGGTTGTTTTCATTTTCCATTTGTCCTTTCATAGAGCATAAACACATTGCTGCTTAATTTTCATAGCATTATAACACTTTTAACCCACCGCTTCAAGGCATAACACCCTTATATCCCCGAAGAATCCCGAAACCTAAAATTTAATGCCTGTTTTGGGCAGCCTGCTATGCATTTCCCGCATCGGATACACTCTGCTGAATTTGGATTTTCCACCGGATTCACATCCATTGGACATTCCACATGACATTTCCCACAGGCAATACAGCTATCCTTATCTATCTCCATATGGTAAATGCTGATTTTATTTAAAATACCGTAAATCGCACCCAAAGGACACATTACTTTACAAAAAAATCTGCAGACAATCAGGCAGCCTGCCAAGGATATTATCAAGATACCCATTTTAACAGAAAATAAGGAACCGATCGTCTCCCTCAGCTCTGGATGAGCGGACAGGAGCGGTATTCCGCCTTCCAATGTCCCCACCGAACAGATATACTCGCAGAAGGCAGGCGAGCTCATTCCAACCGCATTCGTACCTACGATCGGAAGAAATAAGACAAACACAGCCAAAAGAATATACTTCACATAAGTAAAACCCTTCCATAATTTCCTTTTCGGAAACGGGATCTTATATATCAGCTCCTGGACCAGGCCAACGGGACAAAAGAAACCACAAATTGTCCTTCCAAACAAAACTCCCAGCGCCAGTATAAATCCAAGCACATAAAAACTTATTTTGAAATCCATCGAACCGCTCACCGCCTGCATAGCGCCGATCGGACAGGACAGCCTCGCCGCCGGACAAGAATAACAATTCATACCCGGATTACAGAGCTGTTTCCATTTCCCCCTATAAAGCTGCCCCTTAGCAAAATTTCCAAGATATGTATTGGAATAGCCGAAGGCCGCAATCTGAATGATCTTTCTTTTTATTTCCTGCTTCATTTCCATAAGTTTATCCCAGCCCAATACACTCGATACAGATATTGATTGCCTTATTTAGCACAACAGAAACTTCTCCTCTGGAAACACCATACGCAATCATTCCAATCCCAACGGACAACATCATGAACCGTACGATCCGCTTTTTACTTCTATCCATTGATATATTCCTCAACAATCTGCTTATATCCGTCCACATCCGCTCCGAGAACCGGTTCGCCGACGATATTCCCATCCTTATCTATGAAAAATGTTGTGGGAACCCCGACGATTTCGCTCATAAGATCGTCCAGCCCTTCTTCGACAGCGAGATTTGGATACTTTACTCCCGTCTTCTCTGCGATCTCCTGCGCCGCCGCATATTCCTCAGATGCTTCTGATCCCGCATCCACGATAACGCCAATGATCTGAACATGATCCGGCATACTCTCCGACCATTCTGCCAATTCCGGCATTTCATTGATACATGGAGTGCAGTATGTCCCCCAGAAATTCACCACCGTAAGGTCAGCCTGTGAAAAAATCTCATTCGTAACCGTATTTCCCTCAAGATCCACCGCAGCAAATTCAGACACGGTATCTGCACTAGAAGAACCCTCTGGTAAATCCTCTGCCTGATCCGCCTGTCCACCATTCTTCGGGGTGCATGCCCATAAAAGAGAACACAATACTGTAACGAGACATACTGAAAAGATCTTCTTCATGATAAAGCTCCTTCTTACTACTTTTATTTTCATAACCTTGATTAGGATTATAACACGATATAGCAAAAGATGCTACTAAGCTCATATCCGTTCCTATGAGCCGTTCTATGAGCAGCCTCCCAAGCCCGTGAATAGCGAAAAAGGGATGCGCCCGAAAGCACATCCCCTATAAAACTACTCTTATTCTTCTGCCGCACGCTTGGCAAT
>CAZGVY010000252.1:0-1937 GCA_964529215.1 uncultured Mordavella sp.
CCTAAAAGTCGTATAACCAGTACTCAAAACCATTAGTTCTTGAAAAATCAATACTCAAAAGGCGGATTTTTCTTGATTTTCCGGCATTTTCTGCTTGCTTTTGTATTGAGTATATATTATAATAAATATATACTCAATATGGAGGTGCCACTATGCCAGCCAAAGCATCCGGAGAAGTCAAAACCCGTACAGTTCATCAAACCCAGAAGAACGGAGATATCTACGTTATTGAGCGTCAGACTCAGTACGATCCGGTTAAGAAATACAATGTCGTTCTCTCAAGCCGTATTGTAGGGAAAATTCCAAAAGGGGAGAAAATGGTCGTCTCCACAAGGCCAAAACGGCCAAAGGGAGAAAAAGTGTCAATTTCATCCGGATCTGTTTCCACTGTTTTCGCTTCCCGAAGGAAGGTGGGAATGATGGATATCGTTGACCATATCGGCAAATCCTCCGGGATTGATGAAGCCGTCTACAGCAGTACAGATTTGGGAACAGCCCAGAAGATCCTGTCACTGGCTCGATATCTTCTGGCGACCAACGGCCAAAGCCTTCCAGGGATCACAGCCTGGCAGTATACTCATCCGCTTCCTTATGAGGAAGGACTGTCAGAAGATATCTACCATGATCTCTTTGAAAGGGTTGGCCGAGATGAGTCTCTGATGCAGAGTTTCTTTGCTTCCCGCCTCGCGTCGATGGATGATACCGCACTCCTTGCCTATGATTCGACAACGGTCTCGACGTATTCGAATCAGATCTCCGAAGCCCGGTATGGGTTTAACAAGGCACACGATGGTCTGGAGACAATCAAACTCCTGTCACTGTACTCGATCGAAAGCAGGCAGCCGGTCGCTTTTGCAAAACAACCGGGGAACCAGCCAGATGTGATCACCATAGAGAATGCCCTGAAACAACTGCAGGTGTTGGGGATTAACAAAGCGGAAATCGTTACAGATAACGGTTACTATTCCGAAAAGAACTTGGCAGAACTGCTCCATGCTCATTTTGACTTTATTACATTAATCAAGGTTAGTATCAAGTGGGTAAGGAAGGAACTGGACAGCCGGCTTGATGAATTCCGAACTACCGGAAGTGCCTGCCCGTTTGACACCAATACGCACGGCATTACCATGACGCTGATGCAGGAATTCTCCAGGGCAAGGAAATACGCAAGCCGGAAAAAGGGTCTTTCGGAAGGCGATGCAGAGACCTTCCGCCGCAGGATCTATCTGCATCTGTACTTCAACCCCCTGCGGCGTGTGGAACAGGATGCAGCATTTGACAAGGATATCTTTGAACTGAAAAGCCTTGTTGAGGATGACACTCCGGAAGAAGACCTGTCCGACAGTGCGGCAGAAAAGATCCATAAATATCTGCTTCTTCGCCACTATGGCAGAAAGACCACGGTGGCTTTCAACGAGAAAGCGATCGCTGCGAAGAAGAAGTACCATGGATACTTTGCATTGGTTTCAAACTGTGAGAAGGACCCGTTTGAATGTCTGCGTAAGTACCGGCGCAGGGAAACAATCGAATTCTTCTTCGAGTCTGGCAAGCAGAAGACCGACGGTTACCGCACCAGAGTGTGGTCAAGCGAATGCCTTATGGGCAGGATGTTCGTGCAGTTTGTTTCCTTGTGCTATTACGAATATCTAAGTGAGCAGCTGCGTCAACTGAAACAGTCCCTTGCAGCAGAAATCGGGTCAGCGGAAGACACAGAACAGGTCCGTAAAACTAAAAAGAAACTGTTATCTTGGCTGAACAATACACCAGTTTACCTGACGCTACAGTGGTTTGATGCAGTTGAGGAAGTCAAAGTATCGGCTAAGCTCCTTTCCAGACGGTGGACCACAGAGATTACCGAGCGCGATCGGATGTTTCTGGAGAAACTGCGTGTTCCTGCCTTTTCATGTTTTGAGTACTGATTACACGACTTTTAGGTT
>CAZGVY010000253.1:0-1914 GCA_964529215.1 uncultured Mordavella sp.
TAATGAGATGAAGAATATTGATATTGTAAAGATCATCTGCAAGGAACTTGATAAGCCAGAGAGCCTGATTACCTATGTGACAGACCGTAAGGGGCATGATATGCGGTATGCGATTGATCCTACCAAGATTCACAGTGAATTGGGATGGCTTCCTGAAACCATGTTTAAGGATGGCATTAAAAAGACGATTCAGTGGTATCTGGAGCATAAGGAATGGTGGGAGACGATCATTTCAGGAGAGTATCAGAATTATTACGAGAAGATGTATGGGAACCGCTAAGGCTGGCGGAGCTGCTGGCATCCTGCCAGCGTGAGAAATGGCAGGATGCCGGAAAATCATAATTGTATGAGGAGGATGGATCGATGAAGGTATTAGTGACAGGCGTGGGCGGTCAGCTTGGTCATGATGTCATGAATGAACTTGCAAAACGGGGATATGAAGGAATTGGATCTGATATTAAAGAAGTATATAGCGGAATTCAGGATGGAACCGCAGTTACCAGGATGCCCTATGTACAGATGGATATTACCGACAGATTGTCAGTTGAGAGGGTGATGAAGGAGACAGCGCCTGATGTTATGGTTCACTGCGCTGCATGGACGGCTGTGGATGATGCAGAGGATGAGGATAAGCGGAAGATCGTGCGCCGGATCAATGCGGACGGCACGATGAATATTGCAAAGCAGTGTAAGGAATTGGACTGTAAGATGGTATACCTTAGCACGGATTATGTATTTGACGGACAGGGAACTAAGCCCTGGCAGCCGGACTGCAAGGACTATGCTCCGCTGAATGTATATGGTAAGACAAAGCTGGAGGGCGAGCTTGCGGTATCAGAGACATTGGAAAAGTACTTTATCGTCCGTATTGCCTGGGTTTTTGGAAAAAATGGAAAGAACTTCATCAAGACCATGCTGAATGTGGGAAAAACCCATGACAGGCTTACGGTTGTAAATGACCAGATCGGTACGCCGACGTATACGCTTGACCTGGCAAGACTCTTAGTGGATATGGTTGAGACAGATAAATACGGCTATTATCATGCGACAAATGAAGGCGGGTATATTAGCTGGTATGATTTTACGAAAGAGATCTTCCGTCAGGCGGTGGCGCTTGGACATGAGGAATATTCAGAGGAGCGCCTTAGCGTCCTGCCTGTGACTACGGCAGAGTACGGAGTATCCAAGGCGGCAAGGCCTTTTAACAGCCGTCTGGATAAGAGTAAGCTCATGGAAAATGGTTTTGAGCCGCTGCCGGACTGGAAGGATGCACTGGAAAGATATCTGAAAGAGCTGGATTTTTAACTGTTTAGTATACGGAGGATAGGAAAGATGGGACAGATTAAGGTTGAGAAAAATGCGGGCGGAATAGAAGGACTATGTGTCATTGAACCAGCGGTTCACGGGGATGCCAGAGGGTATTTTATGGAGACCTATAATCAGAGAGATATGGAAGAAGCCGGACTTAATATGGTATTTGTACAGGATAATCAGTCGTGCTCTGTGAAAGGAGTTCTCAGGGGGCTTCACTTTCAGAAAGAGCATCCACAGGGGAAATTGGTAAGAGTAATCAAAGGGTCTGTATTTGACGTAGCTGTAGACCTTAGAAACGGTAGTGAGACTTATGGAAAGTGGTATGGGGTTGAGCTGACCGAGGAAAATAAAAAACAATTTTATATTCCGGAGGGGTTCGCCCATGGATTTCTGGTGCTTAGCGATATAGCTGAATTTTTTTACAAATGTACGGATTTTTATCATCCGGGAGATGAAGGAGGCCTTGCGTGGAACGATCCGGAAATTGGGATTAAGTGGCCGGAGGTCATAGGGGATTACCCGGGAAGTGCATCGGCAGAAGAATACCGGCTTACAGACGGGACGAAGCTGAATCTGAGTGATAAGGATCAGAAATGGAGC
>CAZGVY010000254.1:0-1902 GCA_964529215.1 uncultured Mordavella sp.
AGGTACATGCCCTAAACGGAGTGACGATGTCTGTGGAAGAAGGGGATTTTCTTGCCATTGTCGGAACCTCGGGAAGCGGAAAGACCACTTTATTAAATATGCTTGGAGGTCTGGATACACCGACCGGAGGCGGAGTATGGATCCGGGGAAACAGCCTGAAGGATATGAATGAGGAATTTTCATTAAAAAACCATAGAATGCCTGATTTTAAGACAATCTACGGTTTTTTAATAATCAGTCACAAATAGAAACCTGTCACTTTTTATACTTACTGAAAGCTTTCTCCTCGTCTAAATATACATCCTTAAAAAATAGGATCAGCCATACTGCAAAAGCAGCAACCGCGATATGTTCAGAAATACAGTATGATAAAACAGCGCCCACTCCTTGAATAACCGCCCAGATCAAAAAAGTATTTCTATGGTCTTTACTCATTTTATCTTTATCATATAATTCTCTTTTAGCTTTTGGCATCGTATTAAAGCCGCTTATCAGGATTGCCGCTTTTCCTTTAAAAATCATAAATATAAAAGCCAGCAGCAAAAATAATAAACATGCCCCGCCGCACGCAGCAAAACCAGCATTCATTAGCCTGCCCATTTTATATTCCTCTAATTTACACACTTATGTCTATGTTTTAGCCTTCATCTGCTATAATTATATATCCTCCCGAGTATTGGCCGTCAAGTCCTTTTTATATTCGGATAATCATCACCCTGCGGAGAACCAAATTATAAAGCAGAAAGATAAACACATCAGCCAGCAACCCATAATTGCGCAATAGTTGGTAGACGCAACCGAATATGAATATTACAAGGTTTTTAACGGTTACAGTTGCAATTCTCTATATTATTTTTTTGATTGCGATTGCCGGAGCTGCAATTTACTTTTTTCTACCGATTATTAAAGCACTGAAAAAGTATATCGGCTCAAAAGAAGTGTTATGTACTCTTCCTATATTTTCTTATAACAACTTTACGGTCAATGGATCCTCATTCCGCCAAGCATTTTGACAAATGCCGGATCATCATGGTTTACAATCTCACTGTGCCCCAAGTCCTTTGCTGCAATCTTTTCCATCTCATCATCCGAAAGCGTAAAATCCCAAATATTGATATTCTGTTCCATCCTTTCTACATGCACTGATTTCGGTATGATGGATACGCTACGCTGTGCATTCCATCTTAATACGACCTGCGCTCTTGCCATACTTCTTCCCGATTTCCACAAGCTCAGGATCGGTAAAGATACCGTGCTTCCCTTCTGCAAGCGGTCCCCATGCCTGCGGTACCACGCCATATTCTTTCATATTCTCAATAGCCGCCGCCTGCACAAAGAACGGATGCAGCTCTACCTGATTGACGGCAGGAATCACTTCCACGTTTTCACAAAGATTGGTAAGGATTGCCGGATAAAAGTTTGCCACACCGACAGCCTTTGCCAGTCCTTCCTTATATGCCTTCTCAATCCCACGGTATGCCGCAAAATAATCTCCCATAGGCTGATGGAGCAGGATAAGGTCAGCATAGGACATATCCAGCTTTGTAAGAGACGTCTTGACAGCCTCATATGCCGTTTCCTCACTTTTTGCATCCTGTACCCATACCTTTGTGGTAATGAAAAGTTCTTCCCTTGTAGTCAGTCCGTCTGCGATTGCTCTTTTTACGCCTTTGCCAACTGCTTCTTCATTCATGTAAGCCGCCGCCGTATCAAGCAGTCTGTAACCTGTCTTTATTGCATCATAAACGACCTGTTCACACTGCTCCGCATCCGAAATCTGAAATACGCCAAATCCTTCTAACGGCATTTTTGCTCCTGTGTTCAATGTTAAAAATTCCATGATATTTCCCTCCCTATTAAGTCAAGTCTTTTTTCCTTTAAAATAAAGGTTTTTTTCAATAT
>CAZGVY010000255.1:0-1869 GCA_964529215.1 uncultured Mordavella sp.
TTGCTCTATTAGAACAACATATCGACATTGATGAAATTATTCCGATTACTTTTCGTAATCACTTCTATGCATCAACGGGCAGAACCCGTAAATACCCTTTACGTGCCCTTTTATGGGCTTTGATTATTCAGCGTATTTTTTCCATTCCAACAGACCAGCTGTTGCTGACTTTTCTCCACTATTCCAAACCTTTAAGGGAATTTTGTGGGTTTGACAAAGTTCCTGATGCCTCGAAAATTACCAGATTTAAACAGGACTTTCTTGAGGACTTGCAGTCCGTTTTTGATAACCTCGTTGACCTTACCGAACCAATCTGTCAGGCTGTTGACTCTGTCAAAGCAGATATGACTATCTTTGATTCCTCCGGCATTGAAGCTTTTGTTACCGAAAATAATCCCAAATACGCAAACCGGATTATCAGACAACTAAAAGCTTATGCGAAAACCATGGGATTCGACGAAAACTATGACCCCTATAAAGCCGCTTATCAATCCAAAAGTATTTCTCGGAGATGCAGCTTTTGATACAGCAGGTCTCTACAAAGAGCTTCTCTCCGGCGACACATTTGGCGACAATAGACATTTCTCAAAAGCCTACATACCTCTAAATTCCAGATCTCATCTTGAAAATGTTGATTATACTATCAACGAAGAGGGCATTCCTTGTTGCCCCCATGATGATTCTCTTCCAATGAAGTATGAGGGAACCTCAAAACTTCGCAGTGGTGTAACCAGATATAAGTTTGTCTGTCCTAAAATCAAATGGATATATGACAAAACTATCGGTAAATGTCACAGAGAATGTCAGTGTGATACCCCTTGTACTCCTTCTAAATGCGACCGTATGGTTTATATTTATCCTGAAAAAGATCTTCGTGCATATCCGGGAACTATCCGTGGCACAGAAGAATGGGATAATACCTATAAAATACGAACCGTCATAGAAAGGGACATTAACCATATAAAAGACCATCTCTGTCTTGCCGGTCGTCATACCCAAAACGAAAAGACATTGCATGCGGATTTAATTCTTGCCGGTATCACTCAGTTAATAACCGTAGTTCTTGCTGACAAAATTAAACATCATGAATATATTTGTAGCTTAAAACCTCTGATTGCCTAGGACTTACAACTTTAATAAGCATCGAGGCTTATTAAAGTACGCCAAAAATCTTTGATTTTTTTATTCCTTCTTAGAATCCTGCATGGCAGGATTCTTTCTTTGTCTGGAATCAAAATTGCGAACTTGTTTCGCAATTAACTATTTAATATTAATGCACTGCATCATACACTTTGATAACCCTCATTAACAACTCTTCAAATTCATTAAGTTTAACCATATTTGAGCCATCGGACAATGCATGATCCGGATTGGGATGAACTTCAAAGAAAAGTGCATCAGCCCCGGCAGCAATAGCTGCTTTAGCAAGAGGCTCAACATTCTCACGATTACCGCCTGTCGCTGTTCCTTTCCCCCCAGGTTTCTGTACGCTATGCGTTGCATCCATAACAACTGGGTACCCCAGCTTCTTCATCTCAACAATACCTGTCATATCAACAACAAGCGTATTATAACCAAAAGAAGTTCCTCTTTCGCATAACATAATATTATTATTTCCTGCATCTTCTAATTTCTTTACAACATTAACCATATCCCATGGTGCAAGAAACTGTGCTTTCTTAACATTTATTAACTTCCCTGTTTTCGCCGCCGCAATTAAAAGATCTGTCTGACGGCAAAGAAATGCCGGAATTTGAATAAGATCACACACCTCGGCAACCTTTTTCGCCTGCCATGGCTCATGAATATCAGTAGCAATTTTTAATCCATAAGTATCTTTAACCTTTTTAAGCACACGGAGCCCTTCTT
>CAZGVY010000256.1:0-1862 GCA_964529215.1 uncultured Mordavella sp.
GAGCATATTACATATGAAGGCTATGGGCCGAACGGAACGGCGATCATAGTAGAAACTCTGACGGATAATAAGAACCGTACTGCTTCCAATGTAAAGAGCGCGTTTACCAAGGGAAACGGTAATGTGGGAACACCGGGATGCGTTTCCTTTATGTTTGATAAAAAAGGGCAGATCATCGTAGATAAGGAAGAATACGAAGGAGATGCGGACGATCTGATGATGCAGGCGCTGGATGCAGGAGCGGAGGATTTTTCCGAGGAAGATGACAGCTTTGAGATCCTGACAGACCCGGATGATTTCAGCAGTGTGAGAGAGACTCTGGAGGAAGCCGGGATCAGGATGGTATCAGCAGAGGTGACGATGATTCCCCAGACCTATGTGGAGCTTACAGATCCGAAAGATATCCAGAATATCCAAAAGACACTTGATCTTCTGGATGATGACGACGACGTGCAGGATGTGTATCATAACTGGGAAGAGTAAAGGGAGGGTCTATATGAGCAGTTACAGAATTGAAACCAAATGTATCCAGTCAGGGTATGAACCAAAGAACGGAGAGGCAAGGGTACTGCCGATTTACCAGAGTACCACATTTAAATACAGCACCAGTGAACAGATGGGACGCTTGTTTGACTTAGAGGACAGCGGATACTTTTATACCAGGCTTCAGAATCCGACGAACGATGCCGTTGCGGCGAAGATCTGTGACCTGGAGGGCGGGACGGCTGCGATGCTCACGTCTTCCGGCCAGGCGGCGAATTTTTATGCTATTATGAATATTGCGGAGGCAGGCGACCATATTGTGTGCGCTTCTGCGCTTTATGGAGGTACTTATAATCTGTATGCCCATACCATTAAGAAGATGGGGGTAGAGGCTACTTTCGTGGATCCGGACTGTAGCAGGGAGGAGCTGGATGCGGCTTTCCGTGAGAATACAAAGGCTGTGTTTGGAGAGTCCATTGCGAATCCTGCACTGGTGGTGCTGGACTTTGATAAATTCGCAAAAGCGGCTCATGCCCATGGCGTACCGTTTATCGTGGATAATACATTTGCCACGCCCATCAACTGCCGTCCATTTGAATATGGCGCTGATATTGTCACACACTCTACGACAAAGTATATGGATGGACATGCTTCCTGTGTGGGCGGCGCGATTGTGGACAGCGGTAATTTCGACTGGGAGGCTCATGCAGAGAAATTTCCATGCCTTACGACACCCGATGAGACTTATCATGGAATCGTATATACGGAAAAATTCGGAAAGGCGGCTTATATCACTAAGGCCACGGCACAGCTGATGAGGGATCTTGGTTCGATCCAGTCGCCCCAGAATGCGTTCCTTCTGAATCTTGGACTGGAAACCCTCCATCTGCGTATGCCAAGGCATTGTGAGAATGCGTTAGCTGTCGCAAAATATCTTAAGAACCACGAGAAGGTTGCCTGGGTGAATTATCCAGGGCTGGAAGGAGACAAATATTATGAGACTGCCCGGAAGTATATGCCGGAGGGAACCTGCGGCGTGCTGACCTTTGGGCTTAAAGGCGGACGGGATGCATCCGTGAAGATGATGGACAGCCTGAAGCTGGTAGCGATCGTTACCCATGTTGCAGATGCAAGAAGCTGCGTGCTGCATCCGGCAAGCCATACCCACCGCCAGATGAATGAACAGGAGCTTCTGGAGGCCGGAGTACAGCCGGATCTGATCCGTTTCAGCGTAGGACTGGAGAATGTGGAGGATATCATTGCAGATGTAAGCCAGGCGCTGGAGCAGGTGTAATGTGGAGATATGCGTTAGCGGACGCAGATAGAGCAGAATACACCCTCTGGCAGACGAAGCAACATTCCGATAAACTACCAATTTA
>CAZGVY010000257.1:0-1842 GCA_964529215.1 uncultured Mordavella sp.
GTGCAAATGTCCCGTTTGTTCATTCCCACAAGCAGAATGAGGAAATCTATGGGATCCTTTCCGGCAGGGGCAAAGCGGTAATCGATGGGGAGGATGTCACCCTTGCCGCAGGTGACTGGCTGAAAATCTCACCGGCAGCTAAACGTCAGTTTTTTGCTGCCAGCGATTCCGGGATCACCTATGTCTGTATTCAGGTAAAAGAAAACTCTCTTGAGAACTTTACCGCAGACGATGCTGTAATGTATTGATCCAAATTACTCATTTATAAAACAACGGGCAGGATATCTGGGAATTCCCGGAACCTGCCCGCTGTTTTCTTTCAATTCTTTGCACTGGCTTTCTCGTCTTTGACCTGCAATAAAATATGATATTGTCAATTTTGTAAAGACAGAAATAGGAAGCCACAAAAACGGCTGCCAAACATTCATCAATGACTTCATCAGTTGTATAATCTTTATCATTTATCCGCCGTGTTATGAAGCAGTCTGATGATCGGCTCAATATATTTCTTGTCAGAAATATCGTATGAGTGAGAAATCATTTTCAGCATTTCAGTATCGGCTTCGGTTTTATCTTTTTTTGCCCCAGCCATTTTTTGAAATATCTTCATCATCAGTTTTGATCCTGCTGACATTTTTTCATAGTTAAAACCGCCGGGGCAGTAGAAAACATGAAGCATTTCCCGTTCCTGCCCGCTGAAATTACTCTCCAGAAAATCCTCAATTTCAGGACTCCCGGCAGGACTGCCGCCTGTGCAGAAAACAACTAATATTTTGCCCAGCCACTTATCCATATTAGACTTGAACCACGATATTTTACTGATCCTGCCTGCACATGCCCAGCTTCCAAAAACAATAGCGTCGTATGTATCAAAATTTTGCTTTTTAGCGGTTTCGAGATTAAAACAATCCGCCTCTGCTGCTTCGGAGAGCCATTCAGCATATTTTTTAGTAAAACCCGTCTGTGAATTATAGATTACTGCTGTTTTCATCATTTCACTCCCTCTTTCTCAACACATCATCCACAAAAGCCTGGTAAGCCTGTTCCTGCTGAAAGAAAATCTCATCTATCGGTATTCCCGGCGAGGATACGGAAAAAACTGTACCAAGGCCGATCGTGTAGATCAGCATATTCAAATGAAGCTGTCTTGCAGTCTCAGCGCTTATACCCAGATCCTTTGCGATCACATCCGCCACCTGGGGATTTGTTTCCGTTTCGTATATGTCCTTTAGGGAAGATATATTTCTTCGTTCCTGTAAAATAAAGATTTTCAAAATATGCGGCTCTTCTTTCGCAAGCTGAATATATGCTCTGCCTGTGCTTCGGAACAAATCACTATTATCAATATGGGAAATCGTGTACTCTCTAATAAAATCCCTTGCTTTATTGCCGACCTCCTCAAGGATCCCGTCCATATTCTTGCAGTAACTGTAAATAGGCTGTACCGAACAGCTCAGCTCGTCTGCAATATTTTTAACCAGCACTTTCTCCATACCGTTTTGACGGGCAATTTTAAAAGCTGCTTCTACAACCATATCTTTCGTTATTCTCTGTTTAGGCATTATATCGCCTCCTTATAATCCATTTATATAAATCTTTTATATAAATGGATTATATTATTCCTCTAAAGAAATGTCAAGGAAATTAGAAGAAAACGTAAAAGCAAAAATTGAACCTTATGTTCCTTTCCAATACGGATGCTGATTGTCTACAATCTGTATGTAGTTCTCGCCTTTGATATTTCCATTGCCTCCGTAACCGTATATTTTTCAATATGATGGATTGACTGTAATTTACCGTGATACCTAAAAGCAATGTATGTAAGGGGCTCTTTAGGCCATC
>CAZGVY010000258.1:0-1811 GCA_964529215.1 uncultured Mordavella sp.
GGTTTGGTCCGATCTGTACGGTAATCTCACCGCCGTCGCCGGAAGCGCCGTCAGATCCTGCATCGTCAGATCCAGAACCTTTTCCGCCGCAGGCTGCAAGCGAAAGGGTCATACAAACCGTCAGCAGCATTGCTGCTATTCTCTTTGCTTTCATAATAACTTTCCTCCATTTTTTATTTGCATTAACTGTTCTATATCCAAAATATGCCTTGGCATATGGGATACCAATCTTAATTCAGCTTATCCAGATTATGGCAGGCCGCCCAATGTCCCGGACTGATCTCTTTAAATTCTGGGCATTCCTGGCTGCACTGCTCGGTAGCATAGGGACATCTTGTCCGGAAACGGCATCCGCTTGGCGGATTTAACGGGCTTGGAACATCCCCCTGGAGCGGGATCCGCTTAGAAACCCTGGCCGTCTTCGGGTCTGCGATCGGAATCGCCGAAATCAGGCTGCGGGTATACGGATGCGCGCTCTTTGTGATCAGCTCATAGCTGTCCGCAAGCTCAACCAGCTTCCCAAGATACATTACACCGATACGGTCAGAAATATGTTTCACAATGCTTAAGTCGTGGGCAATAAATAGATACGTCAGCCCCATCTCCTTCTGAAGATCCTCAAACATATTGACCACCTGTGCCTGTATCGATACGTCCAGCGCTGACACTGGCTCGTCACAGACGATAAACTCAGGATCCACCGCCAATGCACGGGCAATTCCTACCCGCTGGCGCTGGCCGCCTGAAAATTCGTGAGGATACCGGTTCGCATGTTCACTATTTAAGCCTACCCGCTCTAAAAGGCCAAGTATGCGCTCGCGCCTTTCTTCTTTGCTATTTGCAAGCTTGTGTATATCAATCGGCTCGCCGACAATATCCCCGATCGTCATACGGGGATCCAGGCTCGCATAGGGATCTTGAAAAACGATCTGCATCCTGCGCCGGTACGGCAGCATCTCCTCCGCCACCTTCGTTCCCATAACCATCTGGCCGTTTCCGTCTGTCACAGGCGTACCGTCCGGATTCTCAAGGGGATGCTTCCCGCTGTCAAATATGATTTTCCCGTCATAGATAATACGTCCGTCCGTAGGCTCATAAAGCCGGAGCATGGTACGTCCTATGGTTGTTTTCCCACAGCCCGACTCACCTACAAGCCCTAACGTCTCTCCCTTTCGGATCGCAAAGGACACGTCGTCTACAGCCTTCACAACCCGCTTATGCTTTCCATGGCCTCCTGCCGGAAAATACTGCTGCAAATGCTGTATTTCCATCAAAATCTCTTGTTTACTCACAGCCTTTGCCCCCTTCCTCAAACTGTTCTTTCTGAAGCAGCCAGCAATGACTGTAATGCGTATCGCTTAATTCCGTCTTTGGCGGCATCTTATCCAGGCAGATCTTCATACAGCTTGCGCACCTTGGTGCAAAGGGGCATCCCTTCGGCGGATTCAGAAGATCCACCGGCTGTCCCTCGATCGGCACCAGACGTTCATCCTCTTCGGTGTCAAGCTTCGGGATAGACCTGATCAGTCCCTTCGTATATTCGTGCTTCGGCGTATAGAAAATCTCATCTGCCGTTCCGTACTCAATGATATGTCCGGCATACATAACGGCAATCTTCTCACACATGCTTGCTACCACGCCCAGGTCATGGGTGATCATAATGATACTCATGCCCAGCTTCTCTCTCAATTCCTGCATAAGCTCCAGTATCTGCGCCTGTATCGTAACGTCAAGCGCCGTGGTAGGTTCGTCCGCGATCAGAAGCTTCGGCTCACAGGCCAGGGCGATCGCGATCATCACCCTCTGGCGCA
>CAZGVY010000259.1:0-1803 GCA_964529215.1 uncultured Mordavella sp.
TTCTCTAAATCTGCCATCGCTACTGCATACTGCTCGTCGTTCGGAGCAGCCCCATGCCATGACGCCTGATTTTCCATAAAGGATACTCCTTTGCCCTTTACCGTCTTTGCAATGATCGCCGTCGGCTGGTTCTTGGTTTCCCTTGCTTCTTTAAACGCTGCTGCAAGCTGTTCAAAATCATGTCCGTCCACATTGATCACATGGAAATTAAATGCCTCAAATTTCTTGTCGATCGGATATGGTGAATTTACCTTGCTGATATCTCCGTCAATCTGAAGATTGTTATTATCTACGATCACCACCAGGTTGTCCAGCTTCCTGTGCGCCGCCAGCATAGATGCTTCCCACACCTGTCCTTCCTGGATCTCGCCGTCTCCGAGCAATGTATATACCCGGTAGTCTTTTCCTGAGAGCTTTGCTGCGATTGCCATTCCTACTGCCGCTGAGATTCCCTGTCCCAGTGAGCCGGAAGACATATCTACTCCCGGAATATGCTTTTTATCCGGATGTCCCTGCAGATAAGATCCTGTATGGCGGAAGGTCTTCAGATCCTCTACGGGGAAGAACCCTCTCTGTGCCAGAACAGAATAATATCCCGGTGAAGTATGCCCCTTTGACAATACAAACCGATCCCTGTCTTCCTTGTCAGGAGCCTTCGGATCTATGTTCATTTCCTCAAAATACAGATATGTGTAAATATCTGCCGCTGATAATGAGCCGCCCGGATGACCGGATTTCGCGCTGTGTACTGCTTCAATAATGCCCTTGCGGACCTCATTCGCAGTCTTCATCAGTTCTACCTTGTTCATGAAAATTGCCTCCTACTATAATATGATGATGTTTAAGTAACCAATTAGGTTCATTATATCTTTAAACAGAAAAACGGTCAATAGAGCCTTTGCATTTTATACATATGTTCAAAAAATATGTCAGAATGTAAAGTCCGGCTGTCTCTTACAGCTCCGTCCGTCCTTCAAGCGCCCGGAGCAGCGTCACCTCGTCAATATATTCCAGATCGCCTCCCACCGGCACGCCGCTTGCGATCCTGCTGACCCTGATCCCTGTGGGCTTGATCAGCTTACTGATATACATTGCCGTAGTTTCGCCCTCTAAGCTGGAATTGGTTGCGATGATGACTTCTTCCACATCGCCCTCCAGGCGCTGTATTAATTCCTTCAGCCGGATATCTCCCGGCCCGATCCCAAGCATCGGTGAGATCGCCCCGTGAAGCACATGATATACCCCTTCATACTTGCCGGTTTTTTCATATGCCGCCAGATCCCTGGTACTCTCCACCACCATGATCGTCCTGTGATCCCTTCTGCTGTTGCTGCAGATCGGACAGATCTCCCGGTCCGTCAGCGTATAGCAGCATTGGCAGTACCGCACCTTTTCCCTGGCCTCTATCATAGAATCCGCCAGTTCCTTTACCTGTTCCCTGGGCATATGGATCAAATGAAAAGCCAGCCGCTGGGCTGACTTTGGCCCGATTCCCGGAAGCCTTGAAAACTCTTCTATTAATTTGCTGATCTGGCTGCTATAATAATCCACCCGGCATTCCTCCTGTGAATTTGGACATCGCTCCGGCTGACTCAGCGTCCACCTTATCCAGCGCCTCGTTTACCGCCGCCACGATCAGGTCTTCCAGCATTTCGATATCATCCGGATCCACCGCATCCTCGTCAAGCTTTATGCCAAGCATCTGCTTCTTGCCGGACACCGTCACCTCGACCGCCCCGCCGCCTGCCGTTGCCGTAAATTCCTTTGACTCCAGTTCCTTTGCCTGTTCTTCCATCTGGCGCT
>CAZGVY010000260.1:0-1801 GCA_964529215.1 uncultured Mordavella sp.
TCCCCCCTCGTAGATGCCGATGGATTCTTCACTGATCTGTACGGGGAAATGGTAGTCCCCGTGAGCTTTCATTTCAAGCTGGCTGTCGGTTGTGTGTATCTGTATCATAATGACCTCAATATTGTTATAGTTTTGTAGATGATATTTATTGTCATACTGTAAAATGCTCATTATAATTATAATAAAAATAACCGCGGAGCGCAAGTGACAGCCGGATGTCCGCGGAAGAAAAGGAGAGATGACAAATGGTGCAGAAGCTGATTGAAAAATTCAAAGAATTGTATGGAGGAGAAGGCGGGATCCGCAAGTATTTTGCCCCGGGACGCGTGAATCTGATCGGAGAACATACCGATTATAACGGAGGGCATGTATTTCCCTGCGCGCTGACGATCGGAACCTATGGAATTGTAAGAAGCCGTGAGGACAGAAGGATCCGTTTCTATTCTGTCAATTTTGAAAAGCTCGGCATCATCGAGACCAGTCTGGATGACCTGGTGCCGTCTAAGGAAGCCGGATGGACGAATTATCCAAAGGGAGTCATGTGGGCGTTTGAAAAGAGGGGAATGAAGCTTTCTTATGGGCTGGATGTGCTGATTTATGGGGATATTCCTAATGGCTCAGGCCTGTCTTCCTCCGCATCCCTCGAGGTGCTTACGGGGCTTATTCTAAAAGAGACCTATGGATTTGATGTGTCTATGGTGGATATCGCCCTGATCGGACAGGATTCCGAGAATAATTTCAATGGCTGTAACTGTGGTATCATGGATCAGTTTGCAAGCGCTATGGGGAAAAAGGACAATGCGATCTTCCTCGATACGAACACATTGAAATACGAGTATGCGCCGGTGGCGCTTGAGGATGCAAAGATCGTGATCACCAACAGTAAGGTAAAACACAGCCTTGTGGATTCTGCTTATAATGACAGGAGAAATGAATGCGAGCAGGCGCTGAAGGAATTGCAGAAAGTGGTGGATATTAAGACGCTGGGGGATCTGACGGAGGAAGAATTCGAGGCGCACAAGGACGCGATCCAGAGCGAAGTATGCAGGAAGCGCGCAAAGCATGCAGTGTATGAGAACCAGCGTGCGATCCGTGCGGTGCAGGCTCTTAAGGCAGGAGAAATTGAGGCCTTTGGCAAGCTGATGAATGCGTCCCATGTTTCCTTACGGGATGATTACGAGGTGTCCTGTGAAGAAATCGATATTCTGGTGGATCTGGCATGGAAGATTCCGGGCGTGATCGGTTCCAGGATAACCGGAGGCGGATTCGGCGGATGTACGGTTAGTATTGTGAAAAACGACGCGGTGGATACCTTTATTGGTTCCATTGGCAAGGCATATCAGGAGAAAGTGGGACATGAGGCAGAATTTTATGTAGTAGAGATTGGAGACGGCGGACATGTTATCTAAGAATATTAAAAAATTAGTACAATACGGAATCGACACCGGTCTGACACCGGAGTGTGAGAGAACTTATACTACAAATCTCCTGCTGGATGTATTTCATGAGGACGATTATGAGGATGTGGATATCGCGGGAGAGGATATCTGTCTGGAGGAGATCTTAAAAGACCTTCTGGACGAAGCATGCGATAGAGGGCTGATAGAGAATAGTGTTGTTTACCGCGACCTGTTTGATACGAAGCTGATGAACTGCCTGATGCCAAGACCTTCCCAGGTACAGAAGGAATTTGCGGGGCGGTATGAGAAATCTCCGGAGGAAGCAACAGAGTATTTCTACAAATTAAGTCAGGACAGCGATTATATCCGCCGTTACCGTGTAAAGAAGGATATGAAATGGA
>CAZGVY010000261.1:0-1799 GCA_964529215.1 uncultured Mordavella sp.
GAGGTATACAGATTTTTCAAAAACATCGTCTTGATCACATTCAGATAGGAATTGGAAAAGGCATAGCCTAGCTCATCCAATTCCGCTTTCTGGTAATGACTTACTACAAAAAACCGCTGAGCCCCCACCAATAATGGATTAAATAGAAATACACTTAATGATAGGGCAACTACAAAAATGACTAGAAACATAGTCAGAAAAAAAATTAGAAATCCTGTATGCATTCCTGGCGTCATTTGTATGTTACTGTTATCTGAAGACACAGTTTTCCGCACGGTATAAGACACACCGCCGCCACCTCCTCCGCCGGAGACTATAGAAAGAACCAGTCCGGCTAACACCATTTTCCAATAATTAAATTTAAAGAATTTCTTCGCGTTATCTTTTAAAGCTACTCTTGTCCACATAGAAATATTTTCCTTTCTCTCATATAAGTTATACGTCTCATCCCAATTTCAAACCCTTACCGTTACTCTAATATATTATCTTATGTTAGAGAAGACTTATATTCATTACCCCAATCGCTCATGGCGTTAAGAACAGGCTGCAGGCTTTGTCCTAATTCTGTTAAGGTGTATTCCACTCTTGGCGGAACTTCGGCATATACGGTACGGGTCAATAAACCGCTGTCTTCCATTGCACGAAGCTGAGCTGTCAGCACTTTCTGCGATACATTTCCCACAGATCTCTTCAATTCGCCAAATCGTTTTGAACCTGGCAGCAGGTCCCGCAAAATCAATACTTTCCATTTATCTCCAATGAGAGTTAGCGTTGTTTCCACAGGACAGGCAGGCAATTCTTTAACAGTTTTTTGTTCACTCATATAGATCACCTCCACGCAATAGTTTCTATTTGAAACTTTGTATTCAATTGTACTATACAGCCTTCGTTCAGTCAATGTGCGCCGGTATATTTAACAGGACGCGTTCCAAAATAATAAAAGCAAACGCCTGTAAATACGCAAAAGTGCCTCTTTTGAAACTTGGTTACTTTTTTGTGCGTACTTGCAGAGTGAAAAAGTATTCATTACAATGGTATCAGAAACGAGAACGGAGGTGCTTATGATGAATCCTCACCCGGCAACTGAATTTATAAAAGAACTTGTAAAAAAGGAGAAGTTATGACACAAAGTGAAAGACGGCAGTATTTAATACAAGCTCTGATCAAAGAGCTATTATCAGAATTGCCGCAATATAGAGATATGAACATTCCAGATAATACGGAGGAACAGAAACGGCTCCTTAGAAGCCTTATGAATATCCGTTCTCCTCGTCCAGCCGGGGCGGAATTTCTCAAGGTGCAGGATGAGTATCTAACGGAGGAAGTTAAGGAAAAAGGCATTACGGATAGTGAGACTTTACCTGTTTCTCCCGTCAATAGCCGTCTTGTCCTTTGGCGTGGTGATATTACCACATTAAAGATAGATGCGATTGTCAATGCCGCTAACAGTGCTTTAAGGGGATGCTTTGTGCCTTGCCACTCCTGCGTGGACAACATCATTCACAGCGTCAGCGGTATCCAGCTGCGTCTGGCCTGCGATGAGCTGATGACAGAGCAGGGATATGATGAGCCGGCAGGAAAAGCGAAGATCACCCCCGCTTTTAATCTTCCATGCAGCTATGTACTTCACACAGTCGGATCGGTTGTACCGGGCGTATTAACAAAAAAGCATTGTGAACAGCTTGCGGACTGCTATAAATCCTGTTTGGGATTGGCATCTGATAAAGGCTTAAAGAGCATTGCATTTTGCTGTATCTCCACAGGCGAGTTTCATTTCCCGCAGAAAAAGGCTGCGGAAA
>CAZGVY010000262.1:0-1794 GCA_964529215.1 uncultured Mordavella sp.
GAGAGAATGCCATGCATATATTTGTAGTAGAGGATGAACCGGTTATCCGGAGAGAGCTGAAAGTACTACTGGAAAATGCCATGTATCAGGTGACTGCGCCTGAGGCCTTTGATACGCTTCCCATGCAGATCCAGGAGGCAGAGCCGGATCTGGTGCTTCTGGATGTGAATCTTCCGGGGGTATCCGGCTTTGATGTGTGTACCCAGATCCGGGAACATATGGAGGTGCCGGTGATATTTCTTACCAGCAGGACAGACGCCATGGACGAGCTGACAGGGATCCTAAAGGGCGGGGATGATTACATTACCAAACCCTATCAGGCGCCGCTGCTGCTGGCGAGGATCGGCGCAGTGCTGAAACGGACGGCGGGAGCAAAGGATAAGGAAACTGTCAGGCTGGCCCATAAGGGCGTGGCGCTTGATATTTCCGGCTGTAGTTTATCCTATCAGGGACAGAATATAGAGCTTACGAAACATGAGATGAAGCTTCTTCATCTCTTATTCTTACGCTCCGGAGAATTTGTTGCAAGAATGGATCTGATCGAATATCTGTGGGAGAATCAGATTTTTATTGATGATAATACGCTGAGCGTACACGTGGCCAGGCTCCGCGAAAAGATGAGGAGCATAGGGATTCGGGAGTTTATTGAAACGAAGCGGGGAATGGGGTACCGGGTATGACGGGAAAGAATTTTCTGAAGGATAGATTTCTGCTCCTGCTCCTGCATGGGGTATGTATGTGCCTGCTGGCGGTATTCTTAAGGCTGACAGGCTATGCTTCTGCAAATACCGGCCTGATCCTGATATTCTGGGCGCTGATCCTTGCCGTATGGATGGGGACTGCATATATACAGAGGCAGTCCTATTTCCGGGAGGTGGAGCAGATACTGGAAAAGATTGACCAGAGATATCTCTTAGGAGAGCTTTTGCCGGATTCCTCCCGGCTGGAGGATAAGCTGTACCGGGAAATGATCTGCCGCTCTAACAAATCGGTTATTGAACGGATCCGCCGGATCGAGGAGGAGCAGAAGGAGTATAAGGAATATATCGAGAGCTGGGTTCATGAGGTGAAGGCTCCGATTACCAGTATTGCACTGGTCTGTGAGAACGGGCGCAGGAACAAAACCGCAGAGAAGGCGGCGGATGTAAGGGAAGCTTTTGGGACGGTAAGCCTTGAGAACCAGAGGCTGGAGAATTATGTAGATATGGTTCTTTATTATGCCAGATCGGAGGAAGTGTATAAGGACTATCTGATACAGGAGACAAACCTCCAGGAAATCGTATATGAGGTATTGGAGAAGAACCGCCTTCTGATGATACAGAACCGGGTAAAAGCAGAGGTATCGGCAAAGGAACGAGTGTATACGGACCGGAAATGGATCGCATTTATCCTGAACCAGCTGCTTCTTAACAGCGTAAAATACCGCAGTGAATAGCCGGTGTTCCGTATTTATACAGAGAGAGGGAAGGATGGGGTTATTCTTGTGCTGGAAGATAATGGAGCAGGAATCCGGCCGGAGGAGATTTCCCGGATCTTTGAGAAGGGATTTACCGGAAGCAACGGGCGGAGCCATGAGCGGTCGACCGGAATGGGGCTGTATCTGTGCCGGAAGCTGTGTGAAAAGCTTGGGATCGGCATCCGGGCAGAGTCGGAATACGGAAAAGGAACGAAGATTATTCTGGAGTTCCCGGTCAGCAGATATATCAGCCGTTAAGTATATGTTGGCGGACGCTGGTAATCTATCATGTGTGTATGAGCCGTACGCGGATGGGATAAAAAATACCCTCTGGACAG
>CAZGVY010000263.1:0-1785 GCA_964529215.1 uncultured Mordavella sp.
CAAAAGACTGCTCGGATAAAGTGAAGCATTTAAGAGAGCTTTTACAGAAGGCAGATGCGGTCATCATAGGAGCAGGAGCAGGTTTGTCCACTTCGGCAGGCTTCACATATACAGGACAAAGATTTGAAGATAACTTCTCGGACTTTATTAAAAAATATGGTTTCAGGGATATGTATTCTGGTGGTTTTTATCCCTTTGAGAGCCTTGAAGAACATTGGGCATATTGGTCAAGATATGTTTTTATCAACCGCTATATGGATAGCAGTAACGGAACATATAAAAGATTGTTTGAGCTTGTAAAAGACAGGGATTACTTTGTGCTGACAACGAATGTTGACCATCAGTTTCAAAAAGCAGGATTTGATAAACACAGATTATTTTACACGCAGGGCGATTACGGATTATTCCAATGCAGCGAGCCTTGCCACAATGCCACCTATGATAATGAAAAGGCTATCCGTGATATGGTTGCACGGCAGGCGGATATGAAAATACCCACCGGGCTAATTCCCCGTTGTCCTGTATGCGGAAAACCAATGACGATGAATTTGAGAGCTGATGATACCTTTGTTCAAGACGAAGGATGGTATAAAGCTAGTGAAAGATATACCAGTTTTATCCGTAGGCATAAGGGGCTTCAAGTGCTGTTTCTGGAGCTTGGCGTTGGTATGAACACCCCTGGGATAGTGAAATTTTCCTTCTGGAAGATGGCACAGCAGAATCCCCAAGCAGTTTATGTATGTATTAATAAAGGAGAAGCGTATGTTCCCGGGGAAATTATGGGGAGATCTATCTGCATCAATGATGATATAGGAGAAGTTTTGCAGCAATTATAAGACAACAGATTCAATTACCTCGTCCAAATTTGATAAGAAAATATGAGGAAGGCGTTTTGGAAATGTACCTACCGGTTGCTTCCCGGGGAGGATGAGTCAATCGTGTCAAATCGTGTCAATCGGGTCGGGCATATTGACCCGATTGACACAATTCCTTAAAACTGATTTAAAATATCATGGTGCCCCACATCAACGAGGATAATCATTTTGTCGCTCTCGTAGTACCAGATTATGCGGATATCCATGTTGACACTGCACTCAAACAAATCCATAGTTCCCTGGATACGTTTGGTGCGTAAAGATGGGTGCATTGGATTCTCGGCCAAAAGTTGCAATTTGTTTTGAAGCTGCTTTTTCTCCTGTGCGCTCAGGCTCTTAAAGTGTTTTTGAAACCGTTTGGTAAAGGTAAATTGGTAGGCCATCAATCCGCCTCCAATTTCGCAAACAGTGCGTCCACACTATCGAATACGGGCTGTTCACCGGAGGCAATCTTTGCTTTTGCCTCATCAATTTCTCCGCGGAGCTCGTCGAGGTATTTTTTTGGGTATACGACAACTGGCATCATGCAGATGGTTCCGTCCTTCTCGAAAATATCCAGCTTATCTCCTTCAGAGAGTCCCAGTTTTATTATGATTTCTTTTGGAATGGTAATCTGTGATTTTTGACGCAATTCGGCCAACATATAATCATCTCCTTTGCCACAAGTTTGAAAGTAAGAATTTCTAAATTTCTTACTTATAGTATATCTACTTTTCGAAGATTATGCAAGGGGAATAAAAAATTACAAATAAAGACGAGATTACTCCAACGTAAAAGGTATAAATGGTTCATAAAATGGTGCGCAATAAACGGAACACCCAGGGGATAGTGAAATTTTCTTTCTGGAGGATGACAGCAGAAAACCCAAGATCATCCTATGTATGCATTAACAAAGGAGAAGCGTATGCTC
>CAZGVY010000264.1:0-1773 GCA_964529215.1 uncultured Mordavella sp.
ATTCATTCTTTTTAAACAATATTTTCCTTCTCAGAGCACCTCCAGTAAGGCCGCTCCCACCCGTTTCTCTCTTTTTTTGTTATGCATGACTATAATGCCCCATACTGTTCTGCCGTCACCTCTTCACACCATTCATTGCTTGTATTTTCGCCAGGACATTCTATCGCAATATGTGAAAACCATGAATCTGCTTTGGCGCCATGCCAATGTTTCACCTCTGCCGGAATGACGATTACTTTTCCAGGTTCAAGACTTACCGCCTCTTTCCCTTCTTCCTGATACCAGCCCTCTCCCGCTGTACATACCAGGATCTGGCCGCCTCCGCTGGAGGCGTGATGAATATGCCAGTTATTTCTGCATCCAGGCTCAAACGTCACATTAGCCAGAAACACAGAACTCTCCCCTGGCTCCGTTAATGGATTCAAAAAAGAGGAGCCGGTAAAGTACTGGGCAAAATTCACATTATCTGCACCCTTTCCAAATACATTCACTTCATTAAACTCTGTTTCGTTTTGATATTTCATTTCTGATTTCCTCCTTGTTCTGAAATATGATTTACTTCTAATGCATGTATTTATTATAACGAAAAGATCATGCAGATGTCTAATGCCTAGATTTCATCTGATATTATACGTTTTGGGTATGTCTTGCCGGGCAGCTATCATCCGCCCGGCCACAAGACAGGCCCTGACTTTACCAGTTTTTCTTTTCCTTACTGCTGTCGTGCTGTTTCTTCCGCTCCTCCACCATCTTTACGAACCATTCCACCATTTTGGGGTCGTAGTGAGAAAAGAAGGCGCTGGTTTTTGTATCAAGCCCGGCAATGATATTCATATCCTCATCTGTCAGCACAAAATCGAATACATCCAGATTCTGGATCATTCTTTCCTTGTGTGTAGACTTAGGCAGTACGATCACTCCTCTCTGGATATTCCAGCGGAGCATCACCTGTGCGGCGGTCTTGCCATATTTTTTGCCAATCTGCATTAATACCTCATTGTCAAATAATCCTCCACGTCCTTCTCCAAAAGGCGCCCATGCTTCATGTGCAACATGGTACTTGCTCATCCATTCATGATCTTCTACGCGCTGATTCAGCACATGAGTCTCGATCTGATTGACCATTGGCGGAATTCTCGTAAAGGAAGCGAAATCTACCAGCCTGTCCGGATAGAAGTTGGAAACACCGATAGCCCGGAGCTTCCCTTCGTCATACAGATCCTCCAATGCCCGGTATGCGCCGTAATAATCATTAAAAGACTGATGGAGCAGCATCAGATCCAGGTAATCGGTCTGAAGCTTCCGCAGGGATTCTTTATACAGTTCCCTTTTATTTTTCCATAATAAAAGAACATCCTGCAAATTTGTCACAGGAAGTCCCTTTATACTTTCATTTATTGGATATTTATCACATCTAATTACTAATCCCTATTTAAAAGCTGCCGTATTCTGTACAAAGTAAATGATAAGGAGGCTCATCCTCTTCGATGGAGGGGAAACGTCCAACCTCCTCGTAGAAACGATTGTCATTATCATCATTACATGTGGAAACTTCCCCGATCAGCACGGAACCTCCGGTTTCAGGTACACGGAACAAATGATATAAATACCGCTGGATGGCAATACTCTGACCGGGTTGCAGGCAGACTTCATATCCGGCGGGAACCTCCCGCTGAATCCCATCACAGCTCACGATAACAGGTGTATCCAGTTTTTCGCCTGTTTTTGAATCAAATTTTCCATATCCTGAATGATATGATTGATTTCTGAACG
>CAZGVY010000265.1:0-1763 GCA_964529215.1 uncultured Mordavella sp.
ATTTATATGCTGCTGGGATATTATGGGAGCAGGAAGGGCGTACTGGATATGAGAGCGGGAAAGGTGCTGTCATGGATCGTAATTAATATTGCGAATCCAGCGCTTCTGATTAATTCGGCTGTCAGCGGTAATGGGAAGGCTTCCGGCCAGGAACTTGTACATACGGCAGTCATAGCAGTGCTGATGTTTGCCGTCCTGCTGGTACTGGCATGGCTTACACCGATCGTATTCCGGGTATCCGAGGATGAAAAGGGAATATATAAGTTGATGACAACTTTTAATAATATAGGTTTTATGGGATTTCCGGTGATTGCAGCGGTATACGGGAGTGAGGCCCTGCTATATGCCGCTATTTTCACGCTGCCTTTTAATGTGCTGATCTATACTTATGGTATTGCCATGGTACGGGGAAAGGATACAGAAGGAAAAGGGATTCAGTGGAAACAGATCTGTAATGTAGGCGTGATTGCCTGTCTGGCTGCGGTCGTATTGTATCTGTCGGCTGTACCGGTTCCTGAATTTGCCAGAACGGCGATTACAGGCCTCAGCGGCCTTACAGGGCCGCTGAGCATGATGGTAATAGGGATTTCCTTATCCGCCATCCGTATAAAGGAGCTGTTTCTGGATACAAAGCTGCTTGCGTATGCGGCGGTAAAGCTATTGGTGATACCAATTGCAGGAACATTGGTGATCCGGCAGTTTATAGAGAACGAGCTCCTGGTGGCGGTCTGCATGATCATGCTTGCAACACCGGTGGCAAGTATGGCGGTCATGCTTGCGGGACAGTATGACAGGAATGTGGAGCTGGCTTCTAAGGGCGTGGCTCTTACTACTGTTTTGTCGGTGGTTACGATACCTCTGGTATCTGCAATTGTGCTGTAAATAAAAGAGGGATGAAGATATGAAGGGAAAAAATGAAGAACATATGCAGATAGTGCAGATGCTGCAGAAGGAGGAACACATATATGTCATTTTGTCGGACAGCACAAGACTGCCCTTTGTAGTATGCAATCCGGAGACATTTGATGATGAGATCCTTCTGTTTGAGCAGAAGAATGCAGCGGAAAAGGAAATGCAGGTCTTGACAGAAGAAGGCTATCCGGTCAGAGTGGGAGAGATTTCAAAGGATCAGAGGCTTCCGTTCCTTTCCGGCCTGTTTGCGATTGGGGTCAATGCAGTCCTGCTGAACAAGGGGACAAAAAACGTCAGGCTGGAAGAACTGGAGGATATCCTCCAGAGACCGGAGCTGCCGAGATTCACGGAAGAGATCGGTGAAAAACTGAGAAAAGGCGAGGAACAGAGATTTGTAATCGAGAACCCGGAATTTCACCTGACGGCAATTTATTTTACCCAGAAGGTAAGGAGTAAGAATGCGCAAAAATATGCAGAAGAGACGGCGCAGCTTCAGGAAGAAATGATGGCTCACTACCGGAGGGGATTTTATATTTGTGCAAGAACAAAGGAAGGGTATGTGCCGATCTTAAAAGGGAAGAATGGAACTACCCTGCAGCCGGTGTTTACGGATATGCAGGAATTTGCGAAATTCCAGCACATGCATCCTGAGACAAAGCTAAAGACCTCTGTTGTGCCGGAGAGGGAGTTTGTAAGGATACTGGCAAAGGAGGCTTCTGCCGTGGTTATAAATCCTTTTGGGATCAGCCTGGTGCTTCAGATCAGCAGAAAAGAAAAATAGTGTTGACTTTTGCAGGTAAAAGTGATAAAACTGTACTATATGAATAACAGCTTGATAGAGGCGCGGTTTT
>CAZGVY010000266.1:0-1670 GCA_964529215.1 uncultured Mordavella sp.
AATGAGGCGTGGAAGAAGTGAAACGAATACCGACATGAAGCGGAGCGGAATGGAGGTATGCATTCGCTGAGAAATGAGGCGTGGAAGAAGTGAAACGAATACCGACATGAAGCGGAGCGGAATGGAGGTATGCATTCGCTGAGAAATGAGGCGTGGAAGAAGTGAAACGAATACCGACATGAAGCGGAGCGGAATGGAGAAAGGAAGAATCCTATGAATTTAAAGATTGGTGTGATCAAGGGTGACGGCATCGGACCGGAAATCGTGACAGAGGCAATGAAGGTTTTGGATAAGACAGCGTCAGTTTACGGCCATACCTGTAGTTATGAGCAGCTGCTGATGGGAGGGGCTTCTATTGACGTACATGGGATTCCTCTTACGGAGGAAACGATTGCGCGTGCAAGATCCTGCGGGGCGGTACTGATGGGATCCATCGGCGGGGATGCGAAGACTTCGCCCTGGTATAGATTAGAGCCTTCCAAAAGGCCGGAAGCCGGGCTGCTTAAGCTTCGGAAAGAGCTGAATCTGTTTGCGAACCTGCGTCCGGCTATCCTTTATGAGGAATTAAAAGGCGCCTGCCCGCTGAAGGAGGAGATTACCGAAGGCGGATTTGATATGATGATCATGAGGGAACTGACAGGGGGCTTATATTTTGGGGAGAGAAGGACAGTGGAAGAAAATGG
The DNA here is from genome assembly GCA_964529215.1 of uncultured Mordavella sp. Classification (GTDB taxonomy): domain Bacteria; phylum Bacillota; class Clostridia; order Lachnospirales; family Lachnospiraceae; genus Claveliimonas. The sequence continues at coordinate 684 of CAZGVY010000266.1, forward strand.
AGTCCTGACGGCAACGGATTCTCTCTGTTATAATGAGCATGAGATCAGGCGTATTGCAAGGCGCGGTTTTGATATTGCGATGAAGCGCAGAAAGAAAGTGACCAGCGTGGATAAAGCAAATGTTCTGGATTCCTCCAGATTGTGGAGAAAGGTTGTTGAACAGGTAGCGGAGGAGTATCCGGAGGTGGAACTGGAACATATGCTGGTGGATAACTGTGCGATGCAGCTTGTGAAGGATCCAAAACAGTTTGATGTGATCCTGACGGAGAATATGTTTGGGGATATACTCTCCGATGAGGCGAGTATGGTGACGGGGTCGATCGGAATGCTGGCGAGCGCAAGTTTAAACGAGACGAAATTCGGCCTTTATGAGCCAAGCGGCGGCTCTGCGCCGGATATTGCCGGAAAGGGAATTGCGAATCCTATTGCTACGGTCCTGTCGGCAGCTATGATGCTCCGGTTTAGTTTTGACCTGGATCAGGAAGCGGACGCTGTTGAGGCAGCAGTGGCAAGGGTTCTAAAGGAAGGGTACCGCACGATTGATATCATGTCGGAGGGAAAGCAGCAGACCGGTACCGCTCAGATGGGAGATCTGATAGCCGGTTATATTGAGTAAGCGTCTGCAGCAATTTATTTGAGATATCAGACGAGATAAGTCAGGGAAGAGAGGCAGCAGACTGCCACAGAAGAAAAAGGAGGAAAATCATGAAAAGTGATACAGTTACAAAAGGAAAACAGCAGGCGCCCCACAGGTCGCTTTTTAATGCCTTAGGTCTTACAAAGGAAGAGATGGAACGGCCGCTGGTGGGTATCGTAAGCTCATATAACGAGATCGTTCCGGGACATATGAATCTGGATAAGATTGTGAATGCAGTGAAACAGGGGGTCGCTATGGCGGGAGGGACTCCGATCGTATTTCCGGCGATTGCGGTCTGCGACGGGATTGCCATGGGGCATATCGGTATGAAATACTCTCTGGTCACCAGA
>CAZGVY010000267.1:0-324 GCA_964529215.1 uncultured Mordavella sp.
CATGTCGATCTGGGTAAATTCCGGCTGCCTGTCCGCCCGCAGATCCTCATCCCGGAAGCATTTTGCGATCTGGAAATACCGGTCATAACCGGAGCACATCAGAAGCTGCTTGAAGAGTTGCGGGGACTGCGGGAGCCCGTAGAAGCTGCCCGGATGGATCCTGCTCGGCACCAGATAATCCCTTGCGCCCTCAGGCGTGCTTTTCCCCAGAACCGGGGTCTCGATCTCCAAAAATCCCTCATCCGCCAAAAACTGCCTGGTCAGGGTTGCCACACGGCTGCGCATCATCAGGTTCCTCTGCAGGTCCGGCCTTCTCAGATCCAG
>CAZGVY010000267.1:334-1640 GCA_964529215.1 uncultured Mordavella sp.
TTTGGTTCTGGAATTTTCCTCAATCGGGAATGGGGGCGTTGCAGATTCGGACAGCACGCGCAGCTCCGACGGGACCACCTCAATCTCTCCGGTGGACAGCTGCGGATTCACCGCACCGGAACGCCTCTCTACCTTTCCCACAACTGCAACCACATATTCCGAACGGAGCCCGGCCGCTTTTGCAATCAGGTCTGCATCCGCCTTTCCCTCCTCGAATACCACCTGGATGATCCCGGAACGGTCCCGGATATCTGCAAATACCAATCCGCCTTTATTCCTGTTTTTCTGTACCCATCCCATGATGGTAACTGTCTCACCTGTGTTTGCCGCTGATAATTCCCCGCATCTGTGAGTTCTTTTTAATCCCTGCATTGACTCTGCCATAACTCTTCTTTCCATCTCCTCTGTATTATTTTAAATTCTCATATGAATCCGCATAACAATCCACGATCTGTGTATATCCGTCTGAAGCAAGCTGTTCCTTTTGAAATTTGCGGTTCTTCTTCATATGCGCGATCAGGACCTTCTTCCCTGCGTTACGGTCTGCCTTCGCCAGCTCTAATATCCGCAGCATTCCCTCCTCCGGCAGCTTCTTATCCAGAAGATATGCTTTCTTTTCCTGATTCCCGGGTACCTGATAGCCATTTTCCAAAAGCAGCATAATGATCCTCTCAAAGCCAATGGAAAATCCGCAGGCCGGAGTATCCTGCCCGGTAAACTTCCCGATCATCTTATCATAACGTCCCCCGCCGGCCACAGAGCCGCCGAAATCATTCATAGATACCTCAAAAATCGTTCCTGTATAATAAGACTGCCCTCTTACCAGAGTAGGATCAAACCGGAGGTTACACTCACATTCCTTTGCCGCCTCTACGCTGGAGATGATCAGTTCCATTCCCTCAGCGGTACCTTCCTCCAGGCGGTCTCCCAGCTTCTCTTTCAGATAACGGATCCCTGACACATCAGGCGAAATTTCCTCAAACAGTCCCAGATACTGGTCTACATTCCCCTTGCCGTAACCCAGTCCGCACAGTTCCTCTGCCACGCCCTCTGCGCCGATCTTGTCCATTTTATCCAGAATAATAAACACTTCATCATAATCTTCTTCTTGAAATCCACAGTAAGCAGCCATAGCCTTCAATATATTGCGGTCATTGATATTCACCGTAAAGTCCTTGAAATCCAGCTTGCCAAGCATGGCAGTTGTTGCAAGGATCAGCTCGATCTCTGCCAGCCTGGAGCTTTCGCCCAGAATATCAATATCACACTGCATAAACTGGCGGAATCTCCCCCTCTGCGGGCGGTC
>CAZGVY010000268.1:0-1631 GCA_964529215.1 uncultured Mordavella sp.
AGCAGGTAATAGCCCCTTATAGGGGCAGAACAGGCTACCGGCTAAGCCGGTAGTCTTGACTCTTTTTCAAGGCTGTTCAGTTTTTCTTCTGTGTATTCCAAAGCCATGCCGCTGCCTCCTATTTCCCCACTGATCCCATTATAACAGAAGGCAGTAGTTTTTGCGAATCGGAAGAGGCAGGGCATCCGTCATAATGCCTAGGGCATCAGAAGTGCCAGGACTTCTTATGACGCCCTTTCCTAATACAGCTTTTTAAAAAATGAAGCAGGGTGAACTGCAGCATATATGCCCGCAAAGTCATGGCAGGAACCGTCTTTAGCATAGGGGACAGCGCATCTGCCGCTACATGACAGCAGCCTGAAAATTTCTCTGTTTTGCACAAGTGTCTTTCGTGCAATCGTTATCCCATATATTCCGGCGGTTCTACCGGCCTGACAGACTTCTTCGGTGCGATCGTCAGCCCTTCTATTAGCCAGCGGAACTGCTGTGGTGTCAGGGAACGCACTTCCTGGGGGCTGCGCGGCCATTGGAAACAGCTTTCTGACAATCTCTTATATAACAGGAGCCATCCGTCCCCTTCCCATACTAATCCTTTGATACGGTCTGTGCGCCGTCCACAGAAAGGGTAAAGGGTATCAGGCACATAAGGCCTGTTTCCCGTCTGGGCTTCCACCAGTGCTGCCAGGCGGTCCATTCCAGAGCGTAGGTCAGTGTATCCGCAGACAATGTAGACTGCTTTAAAGCAGGTTGCATCATTCAGCATCCCGTATCACCCCAAGAACCGACGCAAGAAGAACCATAGGGGTAGATTCTGTTACATGGATCGAAAATCCTCTAATGGAAATATCCAGCCCCGGCTGTGCATCCCTTCTGTTTTTTTCATCCACACGCAGGATCTCCGGCCTTACAGGAATAATCTGTTGTGGTGGGTTCTCCCCGGAGATGCTTTCAAGGCAGGCTTCCCTTACACGGCGGAGCCGGTAATAATAGTTCGCTTTTGTGAGCCCATGACAGGCACACCAGCTGACAATGCTCATGCCGGCGGGGCGGCTCTGACAGTCCCTGATTTGTGCGGCCCATTCCTGGAGACGGCACTCTTCAGCTACCATAGTTGTTTCTGAACTCATAGACTTACCTCCGTATGTCGGTATCAAAAGTTGAGACTTAACTTTTAATACTCTTAATAGAAATATAGTCTATTGTCACATACTTTTCACCAACGGTCGAGGTACGGACTATTTACCGTTTACGAACAATCATTATCAAACGCTATGCGTTGAATCTCTCTGGCAGAGAGATTGCTAAACAAATCGGTGCCAACAAATCAGGAGTCAATGAATTCCTGAGAGCATTTGAGGAGTGCAATGCCATCTGTTATCCGCTCCCTAACGGTATCACCAACTACGGAATTGCTGAACTGGTGTATGGAAACCTACCTGGAAATAATGGCAGGAATCCGAACATCGCAAGCGCCTAGTTTCAGGGTGGTTTTAAATCCACCCTGAAACTAGGCGCTTACGTACAACAGTGTGTTTGATGCTAAGAGTCTTTTTATCAAAACCAACAGCCGACCATTATAATGATTGTACATGCAATATGGGCTACGATTGTTTTGGTAAAGAATAACGAAG
>CAZGVY010000269.1:0-1627 GCA_964529215.1 uncultured Mordavella sp.
ACCAAGTCTTTTTCTATTTTCTCATAGTTTTAGAAATTCGTCAATCTATTTTATGCTTGAGTTTCCGCGGTTTTATCCACAACCGCCTAATTTTATTGCCTCACTTATGAACAACTTTCAAAAAATGTATAAAATATAAGGAATCCTTTCCAAATCTATAGTAAAATTAAGGTGTCCAATCAAAATCATACTAAACAAATTCAGGAGGATTCCTTATGTCTAATTTTACATCAGATACTTACCAAATGAAACGAAAAATTTTATCTTTTACAAATAAACTTTCATGTCATCTTTCAAAACCGGAAAAGAAATTTACTGCTGACATTACCTATGGCATCCTGGCTTCTGGAAGCTGCCTGTTAACTGACGTTTGTGATCAGCTTCACGAACCTTCCAAAAAGATAAACATCGTTGACCGCTTATCCAGACATCTTGAAAAGGGTACTCCTGCATCTACAGCTTCTTCTTATCTGCAGCAGGTCAAAAAATGGATTCCTTCCGAACCTGTCGTTCACATTGATGACAGTGATGTTGTCAAACCGGAGGGCTACAAATTTGAATCACTTGGTATTGTCAGAGATGGTTCCGAAAGTACTTCCACAAAAAGTGTTTACAAAAAAGGCTATCATGTGACAGAAGCCTGTGTCCTTACATCCAGCCAGCATCCAGTCAGCATCTTTTCCAAAATACATTCTTCTTCTGAAAAAGATTATAAATCAGTAAATACGATCACATTCCAGGCTATGGAACGAGGAGCAGCTCTCTTTGGAAAAGCAACTTTTTGTATGGATCGCGGCTATGATGATAACAAAATGTTTCTCAAACTGGACGATCTGAAACAGGATTATGTGATCCGCCTGAAATCCAACCGCAAGCTTTTGTACCACAATAAATGGACAATGGCTACAGAACTTCGCAGCCGCAGAAAGGGCAAAGTCAAAACAAATATTTTTTATAAAGGCAAAGACCACGAAGCCTACCTTTCACATGTTAAAGTACAGATTACTGCATCCAGGAAAGATATTTATCTGGTGCTTGTTTATGGCATTACCGAGCATCCGATGATGCTTGCCACCAACAAAGAAATCAAGTCAAAAGATGATATAATCCGGGTGGCAAGAATATATTTCTCACGCTGGAAAATTGAAGAATACTTCCGCTGTAAAAAGCAGACGTTCCAATTTGAAAATTTTCGTGTGCGTAAACTGAAAGCGATCAATGCCCTTAACTTTTATATCACCTTGTGCATGGCATTTCTTGGCATGACCTCCATGACATCAGAAACCAATGCACTTAAGGTTTCTATTATAAAAACAGCAGATCCTGTAAAGGAAAAAGTGTTCTTCTGCTATTACCGGCTGGCAAAAGGCATCTCAGGCATACTTTCTCATGCAAAAGAGGGCGCCAGGCTCTGGTTCCGGACAAAGCGTCCGGCTTATCGTCAACTCTGCCTTAAGCTGACCGTCTGAATAGATAAAAGAATATGTCTCCCAAAGCCCGGTTCTGGCGGGGCTTATTAAGGTACCTCTATTCACAGGACTGCGCTTCTATATTTCTCAAAAAAATGGCAGATTGGTGCTTTGGGCAAATATACTCATTTTTTCGATGCAATCTGCGGAAACTCAAG
>CAZGVY010000270.1:0-1614 GCA_964529215.1 uncultured Mordavella sp.
ATTCTGGCTATAACGGCGGTATTGAAATAGAGATTGATACCAGGGAAGACTGCCGGAGAAAAGGGCTTGCCTATATCTGTGGGGCAAAGGTGATTCTGGAATGCCTGGAGAGAGGATGGTATCCGAGCTGGGACGCACAGAATAAAGAGTCGCTTGCGCTGGCAGAAAAGCTGGGATATCATTTTGCTTACGAATATCCGGCTTATGAGATCCGGCGGTAATCTGACAGGATCTGTCCCTGCTCCAGATCTTTTACAGATCCTCCAGATTGATCCCCCGGGGCGTATTCATATGCCGGAGGGTATTTTCATAGACCTGCTCCATATTTCCGGCAGACATTGCAGTCAGAATTGCCGTATGCTCCCTGCAGGTGTCTTCCATACGGTTCTTGTGGGAGAGAGAAAGGGCGGCCAGTTTCTGCATCCGGTACATGTAGGATGCGAAGATAGAGGAAAACTGGCTGTTTCCGATATAATGAATGATCTTATGGTGGAACTGGAAATCGTATACAATAAATTCTTCGATGGAATGGCTGGTATCCATAATATGTTCCATGTTTTCAGTCAGCTGTTTTAGCTCGTCAAGCAGCTTCTTTGCTTTGGATGTGGAAGCATTTTTTGCAATTTCCACAGTGCAGTAACCCTCCAGAGCAGAGCGGATCTGGAAGGTCTCCATTACATCCTTTCTGGTGAGCTGGTGCAGCTGAAAGCCTTTGCTCGGGATGATATCAATATAGCCTTCCTGCACCAGACGGTGTATTGCATCGCGGAAAGGAGTGCGGGAAATGCCAAGCGCTTTGGACAGCTTCGTTTCGGAATAAATCGTATTATAAGAAAGCTGCTGGCTTGCGATTAGTTTTTTTAAGTGTTCATAGGCTTGTTCGCTGAGAGAAAGCATGATCCATCCTCCTGTAAATAATGATTTCCCAGATTGATCCCCATGTGTTCCTGATTATCTGGAGTGCCCGCCCCGGTGTCTTCCGCCATGGCCGCTGCCTGCTCCGTAACCATTACCGCCGCCATGATGATATCCACCTCCGTCGCCGTTTCCGGCTTGTGTGCCGTAGTTATCGCAGATGCCGTCGCCGTTTGCGTCTACATAGCCTCCGCCGCAGACGCCGGCTGGAGAGCTGCAGTTGTCGCAGATGCCGTCGCCGTTTGCATCTACGTAGCCTTTGCTGCAGATCCCGGATGACGCCCCGCAGTTATCACAGATACCGTTGCCATCTGTATCGGTGTGGGGGCAGCTGGTTCCATTGCCGTTATATATACCGTCCTGGGTCTCGTTTGTCAAATTCTGAGACTGGAGAGGGCGGTATGCAGGCGAAAAAGAATGAACGGATTCCATTGACAGAAGTAATGCAGAGGTCAGAGCGGCGGTTAATATTCCTTTGATCATTGTTTCCTCCTTATATTTTGCAAGTTACTGTTCCAATTTATAAGCGTTTGAAAAGAATCATTTTTTCATGCGCTTTTTATTATATATTTTTTTGATTTTATTTGCAATAGGAAAGGAGATTTTCCCGGATCGTGAATGTTAATTAAATAACTAACAAACCCAGTGTTTATGGGGATTTTCACTAATTTTGGAGTAGGAAATTTAGTAAAAACATAG
>CAZGVY010000271.1:0-1589 GCA_964529215.1 uncultured Mordavella sp.
ATAAATGAACATATTAAAAAAATTTATGCGGACAGTGAATTAGAAGAGGCAGCAACTATTCGGAATTTCCGAATAGTTCAAACAGAAGGTTCTCGCCATGTGACTCGTGATACGAAGCATTATAATCTTCAAATGATCATTGCTGTTGGTTTCAAAGTAAATAATGAGCGAGCTGTACAGTTTCGTAAGTGGGCCAATGGCATTGTGAAGGACTATACCATCAAAGGCTGGGTCATGGATGATGAGCGCCTGAAAAATGGTGGCTCTGTGCTCACAACAGAATATTTCGACCGCTTGCTTGAGCAGATTCGTGAAATTCGTCTGTCTGAGCGCAGGTTTTATCAGAAGATAACGGATATCTACGCTACAGCTCTCGATTATGACAGAACAGCCAAAACAACAAAGCAGTTCTTTGCAAAGGTGCAAAATAAGATGCATTGTGCAGTTCACGGCCATACGGCGGCAGAGTTGATTTATGAACGAGCAGATGCGGACAAGCCGCACATGGGACTGACCACTTGGGCAGCGGCACCGGAAGGTAAGATTGTAAAAAGTGACGTTAGCATTGCAAAAAATTACCTTTCAGAACAGGAAATGCGTTCTTTGGAACGTATCGTTTCGGCGTATCTGGATTTGGCAGAAGACCGTGCAGAGCGACACATTCCAATGACAATGGAGGACTGGGCGAAACGTCTGGATTTATTCCTGATGGCCGATGATAGAGAGGTCCTTCAGGATGCCGGAAAAATCACGGCAGAGATTGCTAAGGTAAAAGCAGAGACGGAATTTGAAAAATACCGTGTTGTTCAGGACAGATTATTTATGTCTGACTTTGATAGATTCATGCTGGAATTGGAAGAGAATGCCAAGAAATAGCATAATTGCTTCTCACTTTTAACGCTGAATTTTCTGGCATAATAAGGTTGAGTGGATGGGAAGTGTGCCTTTCATCAGACCTAAATATTGTCGTTGACTTGTTCCTTGTACTGCGGACAGGCAAGGTTGAGACGATGGCTATTTAATGGTATGTGTCAGTAGCAAAATCTTTGTAAATACAAAGGAAATTGCAGACCTGTTTCCGTGAACGAGTGAGGTTTAGGCTGTGATACGGATAGCGGAATATATCAATATCTTTTTGCTACAGGATTTGTTGATATGTTTACACGAACAAACGGAGATATGTTTGTACATTCCATATTAGTCTGGATAGGTTCCCGATGACTGACATCAATCAGAGCCTATCGAGCTATGTGGAGACGGTTGTAATGCTTTCCCACAAAAAGCCTGATAGCGTAATCAACGTAAAAGTTGAGTTTGGCGAGGGTGAGGGCAAAGTACCGCTTGATAATATCGCCAAAAGAGTCGAAGCGTACAAGCCGAAAGAACGAGTTACCTATAAGATGATAAAGGAGTACATAGAAGCGAAATACGGCTTCAAAGTACATACCGCATATATTACAGAGGTAAAGAGGGATTTAGGCTTGCCGATGTACGATGCCCCTAATGCGGTAGAGGAATTGAAACAGCCGAGGAAACATCCGACGAAAGAAAAGATAGAGGCAATAATGGATGCACTTAAGCATTTTGAG
>CAZGVY010000272.1:0-1558 GCA_964529215.1 uncultured Mordavella sp.
TCCGCTCCGCTTCATGTCGGTATTCGTTTCACTCATATAGGCTGTAAAAAAGATTCAACTGCCTGCAAGCAGTCATTTGAATCTTTTCTCCAGCCTGCATTCGCTGTTATCGTTTATCTTATCGCATTTTTCTGTTGCTTTCAACCCTTCATTGTGGAAAAGTGCAAAAAAGTAGAGCGTCCTCTGTTTTCAAGAGAACGCCCGGCTTCTGGTTAAATCTCTATTCGGTTACTCTGCTTCCGGCTTTTCAACCTGTGCGATCGCCGCCTTCTGCATCGGGATACGGCAGTTTCTGTTACTTCCAAATTCAACGATCACATCTTCCTCTGTAATATCGATCACAACTCCGTAAAATCCGCTGGTAGTAAGCACGGTATCGCCAACTTCCAGGTCTGCGATCATTGCCGCAACTCTTTTCTGCTCCTTCTTCTGAGGCCGCATCAAGATCCAGTAAAATCCACCAATGATCACTGCATATACAAGAATAATGCTAAGTCCGCCGCCCAAACCGCCTGATGTCGCTAATGTAAACATATCTTATTCCTCCCATAAATTACTGTTACTTACCTTCAGCGGATAATCAGGCACACGCCCACTGTACACTGAAAGTATTTTAGGCACTAATGGTATCATACACAATTTCCAGCCATTCAGCAAGAGTTTTTTCCATTCTTAAATTTTTTATACATGTATTCTCTTCCGATGTCATCCGCAGTATACAGAGGGACACACGCCCTCTATACGCAAAAAGTATCCTGCGTATGCAAAAAAATCTAAACAGCTAAACGCCCAGTTCCTCCAGCGTCTTCTTTTTGAATTCGCGGTAACAGCCCTCCTCGATCGCCTTTCGGATATCCTCCATTAAATGATTATAATAATACAGGTTATGAAGAACACAGAGCCTCATCCCCAGCATTTCCTTCGCCTTTAGCAAATGACGGATATATGCCCGTGAATAGCGCCTGCACACGGGGCAGCCGCACCCTTCTTCAACCGGCCTGTCATCCAGTTCATATCTGGCGTTGAAAAGGTTCTTTTTCCCGTGACGGGTATACACATGGCCATGCCTCCCGTTCCTTGCCGGATAAACACAATCGAAGAAATCCACTCCTCTGTCTACCGCCTCTAAGATATTCGCCGGAGTTCCTACACCCATCAGATAAGTAGGCTTGCATTCCGGCAAATGACAAACCACAGCATCCAGAATCCGGTACATTTCCTCATGGGACTCTCCCACAGCCAGTCCTCCCACCGCATAGCCATCCAAATCCATTCCGGATATCTCGTCTGCATGACGGATCCGGATATCTTCATAAACACCGCCCTGATTAATCCCGAACAGCAGCTGTTTTTTATTGATCGTATCCGGAAGCCTGTTAAGCCTCTCCATCTCTTCCTTGCACCTGTGAAGCCATCTTGTGGTACGTTCTACCGAACGCTCAATATAGCTCCGGTCTGCCACACTGGGAGGACACTCATCAAATGCCATTGCGATCGTAGAAGCGAGATTCGACTGTATCTGCATACTTTCCTCCGGCCCCATAAATATCTTTCTTCC
>CAZGVY010000273.1:0-1557 GCA_964529215.1 uncultured Mordavella sp.
GATCCTGCGATAACTGCGTTGCTCCCCACCGGTCATAAGCAATCTCCCGGATGTAGAACCTCTCACCCAGGCGCTCAATGAATTTCTCGATATATGCGTAATGAACCACATTCCCTTCCGTTGTTTCCAGAAAACCTTTCCGCTCCCAGACATCATATGGAACATGATCCCTTTTCACTCTCAGATCCAGCGTTTCCTCCGGTACCCAGAAATAAAGAAGCACAATGTACTTATCCTCTTCATCAACCGGCGGAAATACCAGGGCAAACGCCGTCAGGTCCGTTGTACTGGAAAGATCCAAACCGCCATAACAGACACGCCCTTCCAGTTCGTCCACATCCACAGGAAATGCGCATGCATCCCATTTTTCCATAGGCATCCATCTGACTGCCTGCTTCACCCATTGATTCAGCCTCAGCTGCCGGAAAGAGTTTTCTTCTCCCGGATTCTGTTTCGCTGACTCGCAGGCCGCCTTCACTTTGTCAATACCCACCGTGATATCCAAGGAAGGATTCGCTTTCTTCCAGACCTTCGGATCCGTCCAGTCATCGGTTTCATCCGCGCCATAGATTACCGGATAAAATGTTGGATCAATCTTTCGCCCCTCCAGGATATCCTTTGCCTTCTGGTGTGTTTCATAGCAGATGCTGTTCGTATCCGTTCCGGCAGTTGTGATCAGGAAATATAAAGGCTGCATCCTGGCATCGCCGGAACCCTTCGTCATTACATCAAAAAGCTTCCTGTTCGGCTGCGTATGCAATTCGTCAAACACAACCCCGTGGATATTGAAGCCGTGCTTTGAATACGCTTCCGCAGACAGCACCTGATAAAAACTGTTTGTCGGCTGGAAGATGATCCGCTTCTGGGAAGCCAGGATCTTCACCCTCTTATTCAGAGCCGGACACATCCTGACCATATCCGCCGCAACCTCAAAAACGATGGAAGCCTGCTGTCGGTCAGCTGCGCATCCGTAAACCTCAGCACGCTCTTCACCGTCACCGCAGCATAAGAGCAGAGCCACCGCCGCAGCCAGTTCTGACTTGCCCTGCTTCTTCGGGATCTCGATATATGCCGTGTTAAACTGCCGGTATCCATTTGGTTTCATAGTTCCGAACACATCCCGGATGATCTGTTCCTGCCAGTCGATCAACTCAAATGGTTTTCCCGCCCAGGTTCCTTTGGTGTGACACAGACATTCAATAAAGCTGACCGCAAAATCCGCCGCGTCCTTGTCATAGACAGAATCCTTCGCCTTGAACTTTGTCGGCTTATATTTCTTCAGCTTCCGCATCTTCAACCCGCATCACCACCTTTAAGCCACTGCCTGTACACCTGCTCGGAGATCTTCGCCATCATCACCGGCGGAACACTCATCCCACAGATATACTGGACGCTCTGATCCATGAAGTCATAATCCTGCGGAAATGTCTGGCAGCCTATGATATCTTTGTCCGTCATAAGCAGGCCGTCACACATCCGGTAAAGGCTGCTGCCGGCAACAATCGTCTGTATCGGCTCATCATCCCTGTTGATCGGAGTGGAAAAGCCGTTGTTCTT
>CAZGVY010000274.1:0-1540 GCA_964529215.1 uncultured Mordavella sp.
CTTCTGCATTCTTAGGTTCATGCCGTTTCAAGATGCCTAAGATTGAAGGGCATGAAGATGTATACGAGAAGATTTTTGAGATCATGGAGAAGCATGATATTGAATGCCTGTTCTATGCAGGTGGCAATGATTCCATGGATACGGTAAAGATGCTCTCCGACTATGCGGCGGCACATAATAAAACACAGAGATTTGTAGGGGTACCAAAGACCATTGACAATGACCTTCCGATAACGGATCATTGCCCGGGATATGGTTCAGCAGCAAAATATATCGCTACATCCCTTAAAGAGATTATCCGTGATAACGAGTCGTTCGGCGCAAAGAAGCCTACGGTATGTATTGTAGAAATTATGGGACGGAATGCAGGATGGCTTACGGCAGCAGCAGCCCTTGCAAAGGGCGACGACTGCTCAGGCTGCGATGCAATCTATCTGCCAGAGAGAGTATTTGATATTGATGCATTTAAGGCAAAAGTTAAAGAACTGGGCGAGACGAAGAGTTCCGTTGTCATTGCTGTATCTGAGGGCGTTAAGATTGCGGACGGTCGTTATGTATGTGAGCTGGCTAATGAGAATGTGGCAGTTGATGCATTTGGGCATAAGCAGATGTCTGGTACAGCGGCTTATCTTGCACAGCTTGTTGCGGCAGATACAGGCCTTAAGACCAGAGCGGTTGAGTTTTCTACGCTCCAGAGGTCAGCTACACATATTGCTTCTCTTACAGATATCAATGAAGCGTTCCAGTGCGGCAAGGATGCAGTTAAGGCAGCAGAGGAAGGCAAGACAGGCGTTATGATCACATTAGACAGAATCGTAGCAGATCCATACTGCTGCGGAACAAGCGCTTATGATATCCATGCAATCGCAAATGTAGAGAGAACTGTTCCGGACGAGTGGATTACAGAAGATGGCTGCGGCCTGAATGACGGATATGAGAAATATGCAAGACCACTGATTCAGGGAGAGCTGATTCCGCTGTATGTAAACGGAACACCGCGCCATATTGTTATGAAAGAATTGTTTGACTAGTGTAACGTCCAGTTAATTACAAATCGTTGTACTAGTAAAGTCTTAATTGAATAAGTAAGTGATGTGGGCGCTCCGGAGGGGGCGCCCGTTTTTTGCGTCCGGCAACACATATCATAACGGACATTAGCAGTCCGTTAAGTATATCTTAGCGGACGTGGAATGAAGAAGGAGTATATAGCAATCAGACGGAGCAGCATTCCGATGAACTGCCGGTAACAGAAACTAAGGCACTCAGGAATGCCTTCGTGCCCAAGTCTCTGTAAACCGTTATTTCATCTCCATTAAGAACGCTCCTAAATTGTCTGATCCGCTATATACTCCTTCTTCATTCCGCTGTCTTCTAACTGCATTATAAACGGATGTTCCTTAGCCAGGCTATTAAACAGCTAAGCCATATGATAGAGATGCCAGTCCGCAGAGTATCCGGCAAACAGTAGATGGATGCGGAATACACCCTCTGAGCAGACAATTTAGAAGCGTTTTTAATGAAGATAAAATAGCAATCTACG
>CAZGVY010000275.1:0-1534 GCA_964529215.1 uncultured Mordavella sp.
CACTGAGAAGCGGTGTGATCGAATCCAGGCATTTCCCCAGCGTCTCCATACGGTCTGATGCAAGCAGGGAAATGGTAAGCTGTATCTTCATGGGCTGTTACTCCTTTTTCTTTTTATCATATCACAAACAGCTATATATCGGCAATACAGAAAGGCTGCCACCGGCAGCCACTAATCCTTTTCATTCTTAATCTCTCCTACAAAAGGAAAATATTCCGTCTGCTCAGATTCCGAAATCTGCAGCGCCGCCATCGCCTGGCTTGCGGTCAGGTTAAGCGTTTTCATCAGGCTCTTTATATCTTTTACGATACACTCTCTCGTTCCTTCTCGGTGGCCTTCTTCCCAGCCCCGCTCTTTTGCATCGGCAATTATTTCCCGTTCTCTGGTCTCTGCCTTCATGTATGCTGCCTCCATTTCTGAATTCTTCCTTAACGATTCAATCACTTCATGCAACCGCCGCAGCCGCCAGTCTGTATGCCCGGATATCTGTCTTTCTGTACTGTCCGGTATATAATGCAGAAAATCGATCAGCCCCTGTTCCACTCCTTCTCCGTCTGTCCCCCTGGTATTTAAGATGATCTTTGTGCTCTCATCGCCTAATTCCAGTCCCGGGACTTCCTTGCACCGGTTCGTAAAAGTGTACCGGTATTTGCCCTACCCATACAGATCAAAATCACAAATCACTACAATATAGGAGGGCTTAAGCCCATCGAAGGATTCCTCTCCGCTTTTGAGAAGCGGCGCGTCGATAAGACTCTGATAAAAACGGGTTCTTTTAGGAATGTTTCCCCTTTTATATTTCTGCATCTCCACATCATACAGAACGCCATCCTCATCTTCAACATAAAACTCCAGGCGTATCCCCCGTTTTCCCGGGAGATTATGTATTGCTTTCTGATTCTCTCTCCAGCGGATGTTCTTAATCCGAATACCAAGGGATAGCTCCAGGATAAGCTGGCAGCATTCCAGGTTATCGGTAGCGGCGTCAAACATAAAGTCATCTGCCAGGTTCAGGCTGCGGAAAGGTTTGAATACAGTCTCAGCCTGTGGTATATTTACATGTTTTTGTTGTTCCTTCAAATGTTTTCCTCCTTCGATTATAATATGATTTCACAAAAGTTTCAATAAATCCTTCTAAATATTGAGTATAATTTGCCCTTCTCGTCCTAAAAAGTACAAGTATTTTATAAATATCTATAGTAAACCAATATCAGCCAATTTGAATACAACGTGCTTATAGTTTACATATATTATATTCTCCGACTTGTTATATGTCAACTAATTTTTTTTATTGAAAAGAAAACCATAATACGAAATGGGAAAACATGAGATATCACAGAGCTGCCACTGTCAGCTCACTCCAAAGACTTTAGCATTGAAAAAAGGCTTCCTCCGAAGAAGAAGCCTTTCCCATATGAAAATTCATCCGATTACTGAAGTAATTGAAGAACTCCCTGCGGTACCTGGTTAGCCTGAGCCAGCATAGCCTGAGAAGCCTGAACAAGAATGTTATTCTTGGTGTAAGCCATCATCT
>CAZGVY010000276.1:0-1486 GCA_964529215.1 uncultured Mordavella sp.
TGTGTAAAAGAAATCAAAAACAACGAGTTCCGCGTAGGTATGACGCCAGATAACGCAAAGAGCTATGTGAATGCAGGACATGAAGTGCTGATCGAGGCTGGCGCAGGTCTTGGCTCTGGATTTACAGATGAAGAGTATGTGGAAGCCGGCGCAAAGATCATTGGCAGCGCGAAGGAAGTATGGGACGGCGTTGAGATGATGGTTAAGGTAAAAGAACCACTTCCAGAAGAATATCCGTTATTCCATGAAGGTCTGATTCTTTATACATATCTGCATCTTGCAGCAGACAGGCCGCAGACAGACGCCCTGCTGAACTCCAAGGTAAAAGGTGTTGCTTATGAGACACTGATTGAAAGAAATGGAAGCATTCCGCTTCTGGCGCCGATGAGCCAGATCGCAGGACGTTTAAGTATCCAGGAAGGCGCAAAATATCTTGAGAAGCGTTTCGGCGGAGAAGGCGTACTTCTGGCAGGTGTTCCGGGAACTCCAAAGGCAAACGTAGTAATCCTGGGCGGCGGTTCTGTTGGAACAAACGCTTGTAAGATTGCTGTAGGTATGGGAGCTAACGTAACGATCATGGATATCAATCTCCAGAGACTGGCTTATCTGGATGACATCTTCGGAGCAAGGATCCAGACACTGGTTTCTACTGATGCTAATATCGAGAAGGCTGTCAGGGAAGCAGACCTGGTAATCGGATGTGTTCTGATCCCTGGAAAATCTGCACCGAAGATCTTCAAGAAGAAATACCTCAAGGAAATGAAGCCAGGCGCTGTATTCGTAGACGTTGCTGTTGACCAGGGCGGATGCGGAGAGACCACCAAGGTTACATACCATGACGATCCGGTATTCATCGTAGACGGCGTAGTTCACTACTGTGTAGGTAATATGCCGGGAGCAGTTCCGAGAACATCTACCATCGCACTGACCAACGCTACTTTGAACTATGGCCTTCAGATTGCAAATAAGGGATTGGAGCAGGCATGTAAGGATAATGATGTTATCTACTCTGCGATCAATACTTATGATGGCAAACTGACATGCAAGAACGTGGCAGACAGCTATAACGAAGAATACACAGATCCACGCTCATTAATCTAATCATACATTCAGGCAGGGGGGCGGATAAGAACAGTATGGAGTCTTTACGCTCCCCTACTTTTATGCCTATGCCGTGCAGTGGATATTAGTAGTCTGTATCATAAAAAGGATAATAAGGATTTAAGAGGATTAAAGAAATAAAAAGGATAATAAGGATTCAAGAGGTAATAAAATAAAAGGAAGAGAGGGAAAATATGTTAGAAACGATTGAACGTATTAATGGGATCGTAAATGATTTCGTCTGGGGCGTCCCGGCGATGATCTGTATTATCGGCGTAGGTCTGGTATTAACTTTTCGTACGAGATTTATTCAGTTCCGCAAATTCGGTTATGCCTTAAAGAATACAATTGGTAAGATATTTCAGAAACAGGAGGCAAAAGAAGG
>CAZGVY010000277.1:0-1480 GCA_964529215.1 uncultured Mordavella sp.
TTCTGAATTGTCTGCTCAGAGGGTGTATTCTGCATCCATCTACTGTTTGCCGGCTACTCTGCGGACTGGCATCATACCACTGGCTATCCGGCGGTTTAGCGACGGAAGATTGGTCATAAAGCAATTAGAAGACAGCGGAATGAAGAAGGAGTATATAGCGGATCAGACCATTTAGGAGCGTTCTTAATGGAGATGAAATAACGGTTTACAGAGACTTGGGCACGAAGGCATTCCTGAGTGCCTTAGTCTCTGTTAGCCGGTAGTTCATCGTAATGCTGCTCCGTCTGATTGCTATATACTCCTTCTTCATTCCACGTCCGCCAAGATGTACTTAACGCAGTCCGCCAAGGTATACTCCAAAGTACCCCGTAATGCATGCCCTCCGGGCTGGCGGACTTCGTCCGTCAAGGTATACCATAACGGACATTAGTAGTCCGTTAAGTATACCATAATGAACGAAATATATCAGTCTAGAAGGACATGTAACACGGAATACTTGAAACATGTCCAGGTGAATGCGCGTGAAAGTTCAATAAGCATATAAAAATGTTTCACGTGAAACATTTTTTATGTGCACAAAATAAAAGGCAAAATAATTAAGATAAAAAACAAATAATATAATGTTTCACGTGAAACATTATATAGATTATATTGACAGAATGTGTTATAATATACAAACGAAGAAAGGGGAATTGAAATGGGAAGAATTATTGCGATTACCAATCAAAAAGGAGGAGTTGGTAAAACAACAACTGCTATTAATCTGTCTGCTTGTCTGGCTGAAAAAGGAAAAAAAGTATTGGCAATTGATATGGATCCGCAAGGGAATATGACAAGTGGATTAGGCTTAAATAAAGAAGAAATTGAAAAGACGGTTTATGATTTAATAATTGGAGAAGCAAAAATAGAAGATATAATATGTAAGCAGGCATTAGATAATTTGGATGTCCTGCCTACGGGAATTGATTTGTCAGCGGCAGAGATTGAATTGATTGGTGTAGATAATAAAGAATTTATCATTCGCAATGAAGTACATAAAGTGAGAGATGAGTATGATTTTATAATTATAGACTGTCCTCCGTCTCTAAACACATTGACGATTAATGCAATGACAACAGCTGATAGCGTTATCGTACCTATCCAGTGTGAATATTATGCGCTGGAAGGGCTTAGTCAGTTAATGCATACGATAGAATTAGTAAAAGAACGGTTGAATCCAGATTTAGAAATGGAAGGGATCGTATTTACAATGTATGATGGAAGAACAAACCTTTCTTTGCAGGTGGTAGAAAATGTAAAGGATAATCTGGATTTGAATATATATAAATCTATTATTCCCAGAAATATACGTCTTGCTGAAGCTCCGAGTTATGGGATGCCTATAAACATTTATGATGAAAAGTCAGCAGGAGCAGAACATTACCGTATGTTGGCAGAAGAAGTTATAAATAAGCAATAGGAGGGGAATAATATGCCAGTA
>CAZGVY010000278.1:0-1396 GCA_964529215.1 uncultured Mordavella sp.
GCCGGAATTTCATCAGGCAGTAAAAGAGGTATTGGAGTCCTTGAAGCCGATCGTTGATGCAAATGAGGAGAGATACCGTAAGGAAGCACTTCTTGAGCGGATCGTTGAGCCTGAGAGACAGATCCTGTTCCGTGTACCATGGGTGGACGACAAAGGACAGGTTCAGGTGAATAAGGGCTTCCGCGTACAGTTCAACAGTGCGATCGGCCCATATAAGGGAGGGATCAGGCTTCACCCGTCGGTAAATATCGGAATTATCAAATTCCTTGGCTTTGAGCAGATTTTCAAGAACTCTCTGACAGGTCTTCCCATCGGAGGAGGCAAGGGCGGTTCTGATTTCGACCCGAAGGGCAAATCAGACAGAGAGATCATGGCGTTCTGCCAGAGCTTTATGACAGAGCTCTGCAAGCACATTGGCGCTGATACGGACGTTCCGGCGGGCGATATCGGAACAGGCGCAAGGGAGATCGGATATATGTTCGGACAGTATAAGAGGATCCGCAACGTATATGAGGGCGTCCTGACAGGAAAGGGACTTACATACGGAGGTTCCCTTGCAAGAACAGAGGCTACCGGATATGGCCTTCTGTACCTGACAAAAGAGCTCCTTAAGATCAACGGACAGGAACTCGCAGGTAAGACGGCGGTTGTATCCGGCGCGGGAAATGTTGCGATCTATGCGATCGAGAAGGCGATCCAGCTTGGCGCGAAGCCGGTTACCTGCAGCGATTCTACCGGCTGGGTATACGACCCGGATGGAATTGATGTTGCAGCCTTGAAGGAGATCAAAGAAGTAAAACGTGCGAGACTGACCGAGTACAAGAATTACCGTCCGGATTCAGAGTATCATGAGGGCCGGGGCGTATGGTCTGTAAAATGTGATATCGCCCTTCCATGCGCTACACAGAATGAGCTTCACCTTGAGGATGCAAAGCAGCTTGCGGCGAACGGATGTATCCTGGTTGCGGAGGGCGCAAATATGCCGACTACTCTGGAGGCTACCGAGTATCTGCAGGCAAACGGCGTACTGTTTGCTCCTGGCAAGGCGGCGAACGCAGGCGGTGTTGCTACTTCTGCACTTGAGATGTCCCAGAACAGCGAGAGATTAAGCTGGACCTTTGAAGAAGTAGACGCGAAGCTCCAGGGTATCATGGTAAATATCTGCCATAACATGGCTGACGCGGCAGAGAAATACGGACATAAGGGTAATTACGTGGTAGGCGCTAATATTGCCGGATTTGAGAAGGTAGCGGACGCTATGCTGGCTCAGGGTATTGTATAAGAAGAATCCTATCATTTTTTTACAAAGAATAAAAGCGGCTTGCTGCATGCAGAGTGCGGCAGGCTGTTTTTTATAATATGGGGAACTTTGTTCCCCATATTATAAAAATCCTCC
>CAZGVY010000279.1:0-1368 GCA_964529215.1 uncultured Mordavella sp.
AGAGCGTTTGGCTACGGACCAAAAGGTCGGGGGTTCGAATCCTCTCGCCCACGTTTGGCAGAATGCCAGAAGAACACGCCGATCCTTTTGAAAAGGGTTGGCGTTATTTTTATGTACCGGGAATCCCACATATGATAGCAGAGAAAGACAGTGAGCCGGCAGGCCGGGAAAAAGGCCAGGCGGCTCAAAAAAATGAATGGGTAATGCTCTCATAACATTACTTTTTCAAAAACATTTCAAAGGCAATATCTGCCCGTTCAAATGGAAATTTCTTTTTGTCAACAGGTATTTCAGTGAAACCAAACTTCCGGTAAAGATGTACTGCCTGGACACATTTGCGGTTAGAAACAATGATTATCCGCTCTCTGCCCTGTTTTCTTGCATAATCAATGCAGGCTTTCAGGCAGGCGCTGCCTGCGCCTGTTCCGGTGTACATACCTTTGGCGGCAAATTTCATGATTTCCCAATCGCCGTCATCCCTCGGCGCGATCATACAGCAGGCCATAACGCTGCTGTCATCGTCAAGGGCAAAGAAGATCTGGCCGCCTTTTTCAATATAAGGATCAATATTGTTTAGTTCACGTTCATCCTCAGCCTCTATCACGAACATTTCGGAGATCCAAAGTCTGTTCATTTCGATAAAATTGTTTTTGTATCTGGGATCGTACGGTATGATTTTCATTTCCTATGCCCTCCTTTTAATAAATCCATTATAGTTTCAAGAGCTTCATACATTTGTTCTTGTTCGCCAGCGGACAAGTGCGATAGTATGCCGCCAATTTCCCTATTAGAGCTCTGGATAAGTTCCAACACCCTTGCCTTTCCTTTTTCGGTTAGAAATAAGTGAAAGGCGCGCTTATCCGTGCTGGAAGGGATTTTGACAACATAACCGTTTTTTTCATATGATGAAATGATCTTGCTTAAATAGCTTTTATCTATATTCACCGTTTCGGCGATATGAGCGGCATTGCACCCCTCATTTTCGTATATTTCAAAAAAGACCCTTGCTTCTGCTGCAGAGTATTCGGAGCCGAGATAATGATTGCCAAGCAATTTCATTGCCGGCATATATAGCCGATTAAATGCCCGAACTTTTGAGATCAGTTTGCTGTTTTTCATTTCAGAACACCTTTTATATAGTGGAATTTTTCTACTATATTATAATTAAAATGGTGGAATTTGTCAACTACTTTCCGGGGAAAAAGTAGGGAATTGTCTCTTTGCTGAAATAACTATGGACAAGATTTTAGAAATGTAATAGAATTAAGATTGTTAAAAAATAAATGTAAATGTTTTGGGAGGTAGCGGCAATGAAAGGAAATATTGTAGTTGGACAGTCAGGCGGCCCTACAGCAGTTATTAATTCTT
>CAZGVY010000280.1:0-1355 GCA_964529215.1 uncultured Mordavella sp.
TAAACCAGGGAAATACATTTAAATTGATTTTTGCATCGGCCATAGTGGTGAGGGTCTGTGCGTAAGGGACGCGGTCAGATATCCGGTGCACATTCGGATATTTCGCTGAGCTGTGATTTTCCCAGCCGCGGCCAAGGAGATACAGCTCCAGGCCGGATTCGGCGAGAGCAGATACAACCTCCCCCCGCTGATACATACGGATCGCCCAGTCTACAGATTCCGAACAGCGGAAAATAGTTTTTAAGCCATCGTCCTGCATTGACCAGCCTAGCTGCTGAAGGGTAAGGAATACAGCCTGCTCTGTTGTCAGGGAACTGTTATCAATCAGGTTATGATACATGAGATGATAAAATTGCTGTATATGTGCATTTTCAGCAAACATTTTCTCCATTTCGGCCAGATGGCTTTCAGGGGAATAATAGGTGGCGGAAAATAAGATTTCATATTTCCGCTCAGAATACGGAATAACAGGAGGGGCAGGGTGAGGAACAGTTCCTACATGGGGCATGAAGGCGACATGTGGAACCTCATCTTTAAAATATTTTTTTACATAGTCTACGTGATCGTAATCGCAGCAGAAAAGGAAATAATTCCTGGGATGCTTTTCCAGGCTGGGGTGAAAACGAAGCGGAGGATCCATGAAGATGTCAACAACGGTTGCATTCCATGCATCCCATAGCCCAATTATATCATCGTTACGAATGGCTAACCCGTCAAAGCAGATTGCTAGGTCGATTTTTCTGGTAGCGAATGTCATAAAATTCGTATAGGAATGGGGATCGTCATTGGGCGGATCCATGAAATCCCAGATGAAGGTCTCGTGCCCTCTGAGCTGTAATTCCTGGTTTAACTGGTCTGTGAAAAAATTAAAGGATTCAATGCGTGTATAAAACAGCACAATTCTCATAATCGGCGTCCTCGTTTCGTAATAGTTATGCTTTATATTTTATCAGATGGGGAAAGCGAAGGCAATGGATAATCCGATGGAAGCTTCTTTATTATATTAATTTGAAAGAAAGCATCGGAAGAAAGGATATTCATGCCGGCAGGCAGTCTGGTTACCCCGGTATCTCTTTTGAAATATTTTGAAAAAACCCCTTAAGTTATTTAAAGAATGTACGATAATATAGGTGTCAGGAAATTTCGGAACAATTCATAAAAGTGTGCTTTTTGGATAATTTGCCGGCATATCTGAGAGTATAGTTTTTGTTATTCCGTTTTTTCTACAGACAGAATCAATTATTAATCATGCAGGGAAAAGGAATTCCCTGGCGACAATTCAAGGAGGAAAAACTATGAGAATTCAACATAATATTACCGCGTTAAACGCACACAGGAATTTATCGAACAACAAC
>CAZGVY010000281.1:0-1331 GCA_964529215.1 uncultured Mordavella sp.
TGCCTCTGCGTACCGGATCCTTTACAACGGATTTCCGAAGGTATCCCTTGTCATAACCCCGGCGCACGCCCTCGTCAACAGCCTCTGCAAGATTGCCGCCGGTCAGATGTACATCCTGCCCGATCTCAAGAAATACGCATGCCATTCCCGTATCCTGGCAGATCGGCACGCACTCCTTGTCAGCAATCTCAAAATTCTCAATAATATTATCAAGAACGCCCTTTGCGATCTCCCCATCTTCTGAGGCCCGGCAGTTCTTGATCCCGCACTTCACGTCCTCCGGAAGATGCTCATTTGCTTCGATACAGAGCTTTTCTACGACATCCGTAATCCTGCTTACTTCTATCTCACGCATACTTTAATCTCCTTTATTTATATGATCTCTATCTCTCATGACGTGCATACTTCGGAAGGAGCTTCGGTGATACCTCTCCGGTAGCGGCGCCTGCTTCCTTTAATTCCTCCGCATAACTTGCCACATGATCCAGATTCATCGTTCCAAGCTCTACTTCCTTCGCTTTTGCAGCCGCCTTCTTACCCGCATTCCGGCCGAATACGATCACGTCAAGAAGAGAGTTGCCCATCAGCCTGTTTGTTCCATGGATTCCGCCTGCGGCCTCTCCTGCTGCCAGGAGATTGGGGATTGTCTTCGTGAATCCCTCTCCGTCAATCTCAAGACCGCCGTTCTGATAATGCAGGGTAGGATAGATCAGGATCGGTACCTTTCTCATATCAATTCCATAATTCATATACATACGGAACATGGCGGGGATCCTCTTCTCGATGGTCCCCTCTCCGCCGATCAGCTCGATCATAGGCGTATCAAGCCATACGCCCAGCTGCCCGCTTGGAGCCTCTACGCCCCGGCCTTCCCGGCACTCCCGGATAACGCCGGAAGCATTTACATCACGCGTCTCCAATGGATGGATATACGCCTCGCCGTTCGCATTAACAAGCTGTGCTCCCACGGAACGTACCTTCTCTGTCACAAGAGCGCCCTGGATCTGTACCGGATGAGCGACGCCTGTGGGATGGTACTGGATAGAATCCTGATACAGAAGCGGTACGCCCGCCCGGTATCCCAGTACAAGCCCGTCTGCGGTTGCCCCGTAGTGATTAGAGGTAGGAAATCCCTGATAATGCATTCTTCCGGCGCCGCCGGTTGCGATAACAACGGTCTTCGCCCTTGCCACCGAATAATCTCCTGTCTCCATATTAAGAAGAATGGCGCCTGCCACCTGGCCTTTTTCATCCTTAATGAGTTCCACTGCGGAGGTAAATTCTACCACCGGGATCTGGCGGTTTAATAACACGTACCGGAGGGTACGCAT
>CAZGVY010000282.1:0-1288 GCA_964529215.1 uncultured Mordavella sp.
GTAACCTTCCTGCTAACCATCTCCTTTAACCTCCATTCTCTTTATTCTCCAGTATGATTTCCACTTCAACAGTCCCCTCCAGCGAACAGCCTTCCGGCAATTCTATCTGTACCGGCACTGAATAATTCCCTGCCTTTTTATAATCCTTCAGATTAATGCTCGCGATCCGTTCAATACTCAGATTGTCCAGTGCAGCTTTTTCTCCTTTTACATGAACCTCCAGATTTTCTGTCGTACCGTAGCTCATACGCAGCTTGTCGTCCAGGTTTTTTACAGTGATCGATCCGATCGGAAGTTCATAATTCCTGGTTCCGTCTCTCTCCAGCGCGATCGTTATGATCACAGAATTTGCCATACTGTCGGCAAGTTCAATGTTCGGAGGAAGATATTCGCTAAGGTCAATCGTCAGTTCTGTCCGGGATTCCAGCACTTCTCTATCCAGTTCCTCTGATGGTATATGAATGCTCTCTACCGCATCCAGCGCCTCATCCGGCCCGGCCACCTCGATCTGCTCCGGCGCCAGCTTTACAGAAGCGATATGGTATCCTTCCCTGACCTTGACCTCCGACGTATCTGCCTGGATCGGGATCGTCTTAGTCCTGTACAGAGTCACCGCCACATTTACACCGAAATTACCAAGGTTATTGGCTAGTCTCGACTGATCGATCACATGATTGTCCTCATCATACAGCACAATCTCTGACCCCAGCACCGCATTCTCTGCAAGGCCTGACACATCTACTTCCGTAACCACCTTACTGATCCTGCTCACCAGGGATTCCGGCCCATTGATGGTTACGGTCTCTGGGTCTGTCTGCAGATCGCCCAGCACATATCCATCCCTCACCTGCCCGGTTGCTACCGGAGTAATGTATGAGGTTTTGCTGATATTCTCCTCAATCTGTATCTGAAGATTCCTGGGACTCGTCACCGCACTCTCATAACTCCCCTCATAACCGTTGATCGTCACCTCTAGCGGTATCTGGGAATCCAGGTACATCTCTCTGATATCTCCCGTCACAATGATGTCTTCTGCTTTGATCCTGCTAAGCGTACGCCGTTTTGCAGACACGGTAACATTCACATTCTGGGTATTGTCTACGATCTGATATGTTTTCTGCTGTTCTGTCAGGATCTCTGAGTGCTCCACTGTGACTGGAATTCCTGTAAATGTCTTTGAAATAACCGGATCGTCAATATTGACAACAATGATCCACAGCAAGACTGCAAACAAAATGGCCAGGAGCTTAAGGCCAATGTTATTCTTAAGAATCTTTTTCATCGTCCT
>CAZGVY010000283.1:0-1267 GCA_964529215.1 uncultured Mordavella sp.
ACTGCGTGTTCCTGCCTTTTCATGTTTTGAGTACTGATTACACGACTTTTAGGTTGATATAAGGGCTGTGCTGATAAGCGAACGCCTCCATCAGGATTACATGGTTCTCTTTTGCCGTGCTAAACATCTCCCGTGCCTGCTTCGCGCTGGGCGCCAGAGGTTTTTCACACAATACATGCTTTCCATGCTGCAGCGCCCTGATCGTCCACTCATAATGGAAAGTGTTCGGAAGCGGAATATATACCGCCTCCACTTCCGGATCTTCAAGCAGTTCCTCATAACTGCCATAGGCTCTCTTAAATCCGTACTCTTCCCTGAATGCTTCCGCTTTTTGCATGCTCCGCCCGGCGATCGCCGTCAGTTCACAGTTTTTTGCAAGGCTCATGCCCCTGGCTGTATCTCTCTCGAAAATATACGCCGTTCCCATAACGCCCCATTTAATTTTTCTCATGTTAATCCTCCATCAATTATGCCATTATTTTGTTTTTTCTTTTCAGCTTTGTTACAACGATAATGATTGTTACTAAAGCGACAGGGAATATAAGGGCAGCACCGATTCCCATATGCAGGTCATTCTGATGATTTTCAGCCACGAACCCTACAAAGCCGGGACCGATGGAACAGCCCAGGTCCCCTGCCAGCGCGAACAGGGCAAACATTGCCGTTCCCGCGCCCTTCATCTTAGCCGCCATACTGAACGCGCCCGGCCACATGATTCCCACCGATAACCCGCATAGTGCGCACCCAAACAGACCCACTGCCGGAATCGGAACCGCCGTGATCATCAGATAGGACAAAATACATAAGATACCGCTCAGTGCCATAAATTTTTCCAGCCTGATCTGATCCCCTTTTTTTCCATAAAACACCCGCACCAGCCCCATAGCCGCCGCAAAGGACATTGGCCCTGCCAGATCCCCAATGCTCTTGGATACGCCAAGGCCCTGTTCCGCAAAGGTAGATGCCCACTGTCCGACAGAATGTTCGCAGGCGCCTGCGCACATGACAAGCAGCATAAACAGCCAGAACATTTTTTGTCCTGCAAGCTCCCTGATCCCCATGCCTTTCTCTCCGTTCTCCTGAAAGGTGCGGATCGGCACCCTGAAAAATACGATGCCGTTTACCACCGGAACGATCACCCAAATAAGCGTCATGATCTTCCAGCGCTGTATTCCCGCCGTCGAGAAAAACAATGTTGACAGAAGCACAACGCCCACCTGTCCCCAGCAGTAGAAAGAATGGAGCAGGCTCATTGCCTTTTCCTTAT
>CAZGVY010000284.1:0-1221 GCA_964529215.1 uncultured Mordavella sp.
TGGTTTAGGCTGGAGACAGGAGATAATGCCAGCCTTTTTGTTGCACCCTAAAATAAAAAGATTGGTGTGATACTATAGAATTTAATCAGTGAGCATAGGATGCTACACCTCATTCTGATTCCGCTTGATTACTTTTTATCTGCAAGGTTTTGTCCTGTCAAGGTTGCAAAGCACCCTTATCAGGGCAAGACCTTGACAGGGCAAAACTTTGCAGAAATTTATTGAACAAGCGGAATCAGAATTATAGTGTCTCGAGTTCGAGACGCTTTTCTAAAGGCGATTTCCAGCCTAACACCTGCATAGGTATGTTGTTGGAACGGTTTAAGTATCGTTTGATTTGAATCAGTAGATCATTGTAATTATAAAACGACATATGATTGTAGAATCGTTCCTGGTCATTGCGATGACTCCGCTCAACTTTTCCGTTATGCTGAGGTGTTCTGGGACGGATCCGTTTGTGTTTGATTCCGATTCTATCGCAGATTATATCAAGAGGATGACTCCGGTCCGTTTTCTTCAAGTGAGTGAATTCAGATCCGTTATCGGTCTGTAGGATCTGTGGCTGATAGCCAAAGTAAGTAATTGCGCGCTTCAGAAAATCAACAGTTGAATAGCTGCTTTGTTCCATATATGGATAGATAAACCGCTCCCGAGAGGCTTCATCAATCACCGTATACTGATAGAACTTCTGGGGAATGGATCCTGAGTAGCAGGCGGTTGGAACATACTTCACGTCCATCTGCCATTTGATGCCCAGCTTAGTAGGGGTGTCGTAAGGCTGAGGTTTGCGCTTCTTCTTGGTAGAAGGCGCTGAGCTGGAATAACCAAGGAGCCGGTAAATGCGATATAAGGAGCCGGGATGGCGAGAATACCCTTTATGAGCGCGAAGTTTGCCATAAAGTTCGCAGACAGAAATCTGTGGGTTGCGTCTGTGATAGTTCTGGATCCATTTCAATTCTTCCTCCGTATGAGCGTTGGGATGTTTGGAATGAGGACGATGGGATTTATCGATCAAGGATTCTTTTGAACCATTGAATTTCTTATTCCATCTCATCAGAGAAGATTTTGAAATATGATAGCGTCGGCAGACAAAAGAAACCCCAACACCGGTACGATAAAGTTTGACTGCATAAAATTTTGTATTAAGTTCATGTGGCAAATATCGTTGAGAGTATGTTATAGTATTCATGACGGTTGAGCCTTTCTCTATAGATTTTGGTT
>CAZGVY010000285.1:0-1220 GCA_964529215.1 uncultured Mordavella sp.
TATCCGCATGTGGACACATTACGATAGAGTTTAATAAGTAGAAAATATAAAGCACTTTTTGTGGTAACGATCCATATGGCAAAAAAGAACCCTTGAAAACCAAGGATTCTTTTCTTTTATATTCCGTATCATGCGGAGAAAGGGACTTGAACCCTCACAGGATAAACTCCCACTAGAACCTGAATCTAGCGCGTCTGCCATTCCGCCATCTCCGCTCACAAACGATATTCTAGCATATATTTCCGGGTTTTGCAAATACTTTTGTAAATATTTTGCATTTTTTGCAATTTAGCGTTTCGGTTCTTCTGTTTATGAAGTATAATGTTACTATTGGAGACAGGATCAGCCGTTTCTGCGGGCTCGTAAATTTGGTACATATATTGCAGGCGGCTTTCCAGGCAGAATCGGCCTGCCGGTTTTCATGAAAAGGCGGCAGAGAAAGGGTGAGTGGATAATGTACGGACAGGAAATAAAAAAGCTTCAGGAAATGATCGATGACAGCAGCCGGATCGTGTTTTTTGGAGGAGCGGGAGTTTCAACAGAGAGTAATATTCCTGATTTCAGAAGCGCGGAAGGATTATACAGGCAGAAATATAAATATTCTCCGGAACAGATCGTAAGCCATAGTTTCTTTATGCAGAATACGGAGGATTTTTATGAGTTTTATAAAGAGAAGATGATGTTCCTGGACGCGGCGCCAAACGCAGCCCATAAGAAGCTTGCAGAGCTGGAAGAGAAAGGGAAGCTGACGGCAGTGATCACACAGAATATTGACGGGCTGCATCAGGCGGCAGGCAGCAGGAATGTGCTGGAGCTGCATGGGAGTATCCACCGCAATTACTGCAGGAAATGCGGTGAGTTTTATGACGCCCGTTATGTGAAGGAGTCTGAAGGCGTGCCGCGATGCAGATGCGGTGGAATCATCAAGCCGGACGTGGTATTATATGAGGAAGGGCTGGATTCCACGGTGATCAATAGAAGTATCCAGGCAATCCGTGAGGCAGATATGCTGATCATAGGAGGGACTTCGCTGGTCGTATATCCGGCGGCCGGATTTATTGATTATTTTCAGGGGAAACATCTGGCTGTTATCAATAAGAGCACAACAGCAAGAGAGGTTGGGGCTGAACTTACCATATCGGCTCCGATCGGCGAGATATTAGGCCAGATCACCGCCTGAGCGATAGAGATCAGGCAAGAGCGGACGGCAGATAGGACAG
>CAZGVY010000286.1:0-1219 GCA_964529215.1 uncultured Mordavella sp.
AAACTGATGGATTCTGGCATTCATAGATAATTCAAAGGAATTTCGTATGATCAGAACCAGCGATAATGCCACAATCAGCAATATGCTTAAGTACAGTGCTAAAAGCATGGGCGGCTCTGTATCTTCTGGGTCATGTATAAAATACCGGGACAAAAGCAGCGAATGATACTGGATGTCATCCTCTTCCAGCCCAAGCTGTGCCGAAATGGGCGGCATATCCTGATAAATTGTCCGGGTGTTCTGAAAATAAACATCAACTACAGTCTCACCATGTTCCGATGCTTCCTCATTGATGACCGCTTTTTCTACATTCGCAAATTGACGTACCACAGATAAATCAGCTTCATCAAAATTTTCACAGATAATACGCCCCTGCCAGTCCCCTTCTTCCAGAGTGATTTTTTCGATCTCATATACCCAGAAATTATAAGCTATGCTGACAAGCAGCGACAAAAACATTGTGGCAGCGAAAGCCGCCGCTATAATCGACATACTGGATGCACGGTTGTTTTTAATATAGCTCTTAGAGTAGTCTTTCCACATTCTGTTCACCTCCGCTTCTCCATAGGGATACCTTTATGCCATTCGGCAGAGTTAAGGAAATGGTCGCTTACTATCTTCCCATCCTCCAGGGTCACAATGCGGTCTGTTTCCAATGCAAGTTTTTCATCATGGGTAATCAAAAGGATAGTCTGCTTCAGATTACGGTTTGACAGTTTTAACAGATCAATAATTTCCTTTGAATTTTTCTGGTCAAGATTTCCTGTAGGTTCGTCCGCAAAAAGGATAGCGGGACGGTAAATCAAAGACCTTGCGATTGCGGCTCTTTGTTGTTGTCCTCCTGACAACTGGCTCGGCAGGCTCTCCATTTTATCCGCAATCCCCAATGTCGTTATAATCGTTTCAAAATATTCTTTATCAGGTTTCCTCTTATCAAGGAGCATCGGCATAAGAATGTTTTTTTCCACTGTCAGCGTAGGAATCAGATTATAAAACTGATAAACCAATCCCACCTTCCTTCTTCTGAAAATTGCGGCATCCGTAGCATTCAATCCGCCAATGTCAACGCCATCCACCGTTACCGTGCCACGTGTGGGCTTGTCCACACTGCCCAGAATATGCAGAAGCGTTGATTTTCCGGAGCCCGATGCCCCGACGATTGCAACAAATTCCCCTTTTTCGATGGACAAATTGATTCCGTTTAAAGCAGTAACCTGAT
>CAZGVY010000287.1:0-1199 GCA_964529215.1 uncultured Mordavella sp.
CCTGGAAGGTCTTAAACATCAGGTTAAACTCACGGATCTCCGTAAAATTATGCTTGCCGCAGGTGGGGCATGGGATCTTATGCTCCGCGATAAACTCCTGCATCTTCTCATGGCTCCAGCCGTCAATGCTGTCGCCGATATCAATACCATTCTCATGGGCGTAATCCTCGATCAGCTTATCCGCACGGAAACGCTCATGGCATTCCTTACAGTCCATCAAAGGATCGCTAAAGCCTCCCAGATGCCCACTGGCAATCCATGTCTGGGGATTCATCAGGATCGCACAGTCAACGCCCACATTATAGGGAGATTCCTGAACGAACTTCTGCCACCATGCCTTCTTCACATTGTTCTTAAGCTCCACGCCCAGATTACCGTAATCCCATGTATTCGCAAGGCCGCCGTAAATCTCAGAGCCCGGATATACAAATCCTCTTGATTTCGCCAGCGCCACTATTTTTTCCATCGTCTTTTCTACCATCCGTTTGTCCTCTTTCTTCTTTAAATTATATGATTTGGGAAAGCCGCCCGACAAATTTGCCCTTGATGCTTCCTCTTGCCGTCCGGCCTGACCCTTAACGGTTATTATAACTTCTGCGATATGACTTTTCAAGTCATCTGTTCCATTCATTTCTACTTAAAAATAAATATTTCCTCAATGGGAGCCTCCACTGCCCTTGACAGATCGATCGCCAGCTTCAGGGAAGGATTATACTGGGCCTTCTCCAGCCGCATGATCGTCTCTCTCCTCACCCCGACCTGATTCAATAGAAAAGTTACAAATATATCACTTCTAACAACTGTGTTTTAAGCGTAATTCATTTCTTGCAGAAGCGTTTGAAGCAGCATCAGATGATATTCTTCGTCCTTGATGATCCTTGCCAGCACCGCATTTACATAGCAGTCATTGATCATTCTTATGTGTGCCTCATACTGATTGATGGCTGCTTTTTCGGCCTCCATATCTGCAATCAGCATTTTTCTGGCATTATCCGGAATATTAAGATACCCCGGCGTCCACATCTGCTGTCTTCCACCCCGCATTTTTGCTACAAAATCTACCCGTCCTCCCAATAGAATAATCAGTTCACCCAGTTTCTGCAGATGCATCATTTCCGCTACTGCAATTCCCAAAAGCGTCTGGGCCGTCTGACACATGCCGCAGGACAGGCGGTTTTCATTATTGATATACTGCGTGA
>CAZGVY010000288.1:0-1171 GCA_964529215.1 uncultured Mordavella sp.
TAGTTTCCAACCTTCTTATCCATCAGACAGTACTCGCCCTTCCGGGGAATGATCGTAATCTTCTCGTCACTTACCATATTATGGAACTTATCCGCATATACACCGGCCGCATTGATCACAATCCGGCTCTCAAAAATGCCTTTAGAGGTTTCCAGCACATAACCGCCGTCCTTTGCTGTAATATTGGTAACCTCAGTGTCAAACTGAAATTCCACACCGTTTTCACAGGCGTTCTCTGCCATGGCAATGGTAAGTCCAAACGGGCAGACGATACCGCCCGACGGCGCATACAGCGCTGCAACCATATCGTCCGTAACATTCGGCTCCATCTTCTTAACTTCTTCCTTTGAAATGATACGGATGCCTGGCACGCCATTCTTCTTGCCCTTTTCAAGAAGATGCTCCAGCTTATCCATATCCTTCTCATCGAAGCAAAGCACCAGAGACCCGTTGCGCTTGAAGGAAAAATCCAGATCCTTGGATAACTGCTCCATCATAGCGTTTCCCCTCACGTTCATCTTCGCCATCACAGAACCTGGCTCATTGTCAAAGCCCGCATGGACGATTCCGCTGTTTGCCTTAGATGTTCCCTCGCATACATCACTGTTCTTATCCAGAACGATGGTCTTATACTGATATCTGGATAACTCTCTGGCAATCGCGCTTCCAGTTACACCGGCGCCGATAATTACTACATCATACATTTTACAGCCCTTCCTTCCACTCACATTATTTTGTCAAAAACAGGGATAAAAAAAGAGTACAAAAACAAACCGACTTACTGTCGTCATTCTTGTACTCCGTTTCTCCACAATCATTATTTAACTGTAACCAGCATAGCATAATTTTTCACATCAGGCAATAGCTTTTTTTAATTCTGCCAAAATTTATGCTGCACCTATACGAACCAAAGCTCCTGCTTTGTTGTGGATATGGCGGCTGCGCCTGCCTTTAGGGCCAGCATCACATCCTCTTTATCGTCGATCATCCCCCCGGCAATGACCGGTATCCTCTGAGCCCTGGTTACCCGGGTAATGATCTTTGGCATAATTCCCGGAAGTATCTCGATACAATCCGGTTTGGTAGCCGCGCTCTGCTTGCGGATATTTTCCAAAGAGCGGGAATCCAGCACAAAAAAACGATGCACCGCATACAGTCCAAGCTCCTTCGC
>CAZGVY010000289.1:0-1135 GCA_964529215.1 uncultured Mordavella sp.
GTTTCTAGTTTTAAGACATTGTTTAAACATGCGCTCCGCAATGCGATTCTTCCGGTTATTACTTATGTAGGACCAATGCTGGCCGGACTTATGACAGGCTCTTTTGTCGTGGAAAAAATCTTTACGATCCCGGGGCTTGGCAGGGAATTTGTATCTTCCATAACCAATCGTGACTATACGATGATCATGGGGACTACGATTGTTCTGGCAACCTTGATTATTACGGCGAATGTGATTGTAGATATTCTTTACAAGATTATAGATCCACGGATTAAATTAAAATAGAGAGCAGGTGCGAAAGGTACGATGAGTAATAAATTTCCTAGTCTTCAGCTGAAAGCAGAGGATTTTCTTCCCGCTTCGGCAGAGGAAAAACAAAGTCTTGTGGTAATGCGTAAAAGCATTAATTTCTGGGCGGATGGTATGCGCCGCCTGCGTAAGAACAAAATTGCTATGGTCAGTTTGTTTTTTATTATCCTGATCATGATATTTGCATATATTCTGCCTTCTTTCTGGCCTTACAGCTATGAACAGCAGATCAAATACAGTGAGAATTTAGCTCCTTTTGAATATGGAAGGGAAGAACAGAAGCTGATCGACGAGGGAGAGAGTGTTTTCCCTCATATCTGCGGTACAGATAAATTAGGACGGGATTTTGCAGTCCGTCTTATGATGGGAACCCGTATCAGCCTGAGCGTAGGGCTCGTATGTGCTGCGCTTGTACTTCTTGTGGGAGCCACGTATGGTGCGATCGCAGGATTTGCCGGCGGCTGGGTGGATAATATCATGATGCGTATTACTGATATCTTATATACGATACCGGATATTCTTCTGATCATTATATTATCTATGTCCTTAAAGCCTAAACTTGAGGATCTGGCAACCCGTCCCGGATTTGGATGGATGCAGAAGATGGGACCGAACCTGATCGCGATCTTCCTGGTGTTCGTGCTGTTATACTGGGTCGGAATGGCCAGGATCACCCGTTCACAGGTTCTGATCTTAAAGGAATCAGAGTATGTTACAGCCGCCCGGGCTCTTGGGGCGACCGGGGGCAGGATCGTTAAGAAGCATCTTCTTACGAACTGTATCGGTACGCTGATCGTTACGACAACGCTGCAGATTCCGTCCTCTA
>CAZGVY010000290.1:0-1123 GCA_964529215.1 uncultured Mordavella sp.
CTGCCGGATAGACAGCCGCAAACTGAATCGGGCTTGCAAGAATCATAATAATATCCGAAGAAGCTTCATTGACTGTCAAAGTAACGGTATAATCGTCAACCTTCTCAAATACGGAGCCGCCGATCAGAGTATTCGCCTTCGCGGAAACCTCAAGCCAGCGGTTCATAGAAGCTACAACATCGTCTGCTGTCATCTCTTCTCCGTTGTGGAACTTCACGCCCTCGCGGATCTTGATCGTGTAAACCATTCCGTCTTCGCTTACTTCATAGGACTCTGCCAAAACCGGTACCGGCTCATAATCCTGGTTCATCGCAAATAATGACTCATATACATGAACTCCGATTTCCCCTACAATATTAGAATTTACTGATGGTGGATCCAATGACGGTGGATTCGCCGCAATCGCAATATGCAGCTCAGATGTATCCCCACTGGCCGCATCGCCGGAATCCTCCGCGTCTCCTGAGCCAGACCCTGAGCTTCCGCAGCCCATCAGAAGAAGTGCCATACACATAGTTACCGCCACAATACGTGACCACATCTTTCGTTTCATAATATAAATGCCTCCCTTAAACTTATTAATCATATTCTAACCCAGATTGTACAACCCGTCTAATTGATAAGTATTATAAAGGAGGCAATTTATTGAATTTGTATATATCTAAAAAATGATAGGGACGATCTATCCTCTGTAATAATTGATCAGGCATCCCTTCAGGATGATCTCCCGTTCCACATCTGTCAGATCTCCCAGCGTCAGCGCAAGCTCTGTAATCTCATCGCCGATCACATACGCCCTGATCACCTCCGCCTTTTCTTTCACTGCTTTTCTCACCTGCGGGATAAAGATATAATCCCCGTTTCGGAAGCTCAGATGCTCATGATCCTCCTTTGTGACAAATGGAAGCATGCCCCAGTTGATCAGATTCGAGC
This sequence comes from uncultured Mordavella sp., assembly GCA_964529215.1. GTDB lineage: Bacteria > Bacillota > Clostridia > Lachnospirales > Lachnospiraceae > Claveliimonas. The sequence continues at coordinate 934 of CAZGVY010000290.1, forward strand.
GGTATCTTTTGGTGGCATATTCATTGGCGATATTCGCCCAGCCCCCAAGCACCTTCTGACAGGACGCCGCCTGCTCCCTGGCAGAGCCGTCTCCCGGCTTCACCGCAAAAATGGTACTTCCGATTCCCAGATTGCTCCGTTTTACACCGTCAAATTTTTCATGGATCTTATCCATGACCGGATCCAGCTC
>CAZGVY010000291.1:0-1101 GCA_964529215.1 uncultured Mordavella sp.
GTTATCTCGATATTTGGTTTATTAAAATCAAACACTATATAGTCCCTCCTTGTGGGGTGAATATCTAAATCTTATTATTTAGAATACAACTCGACAATTAACATCTCGTCTACCGGAACGTCAATCTCATCACGGGTCGGAAGCTCTTTTACCGTCGCTTTCAGATTCTCATGATCTGCTTCGAGCCAGCCCGGAACCAGGCGTCCGCCTGTAACCTCCAGGATATCTTTATATCTCTGTGAGCCTTTGCATTTTTCTTTAATCTCGATCACATCCCCTGCTTTTACAAGATAAGATGGGATATTAACCTGTTTGCCATTTACCAGGACATGCTTATGGTCAACGATCTGCCTTGCCTCGCGGCGTGTCCTTGCCAGCCCCATACGGAATACAACATTGTCCAGCCTGCTCTCAAGCATGATCATCAGGTTCGCACCTGTCATACCGTTCATACGCTGGGCTTTTTCAAAATAATTCCGAAACGGCTTCTCCAATACGCCGTAAATGAATTTAGCTTTCTGCTTCTCACGCAGCTGAAGGCCATATTCGCTCATCTTTCTGTTAGATCTTTTCAACTGTCTTCTGGATTTCTTATCAATTCCTAAATAGACTGGCTCCATTCCAAGGGAACGGCATCTTTTAAGAACGGGAACTCTATTTACTGCCATGTTCTATATCTCCTCCTAATTATACCGAATATTATCACAAACGTAATCCGCTGCTGCTGGCCGCCAAATGACGGATAACCATTATACTCTTCTGCGCTTCGGCGGACGGCATCCGTTATGCGGTACCGGTGTAACGTCCTTAATGCTCGTTACGTCAATTCCGCAAGCCTGAAGCGCACGAATCGCAGCTTCTCTCCCTGAACCAGGTCCCTTCACCATAACATCTACTGTTTTCAAACCATGAACCAGCGCCGCCTTTGCTGCGGTCTCTGCCGCCATCTGTGCGGCATAGGGGGTAGATTTCCTTGAACCTTTAAAGCCAAGACCACCGGCGCTTGCCCATGAGAGGGCATTTCCCTGTGCATCTGTTAATGTAACGATCGTGTTATTAAAAGATGACTGGATATGTGCCTGTCCGTGTTCAACGTTTTTC
>CAZGVY010000292.1:0-1082 GCA_964529215.1 uncultured Mordavella sp.
GAATCATTAATCCTTTTATTCATACAATAGAATCCTTTTAGACAGACACTCTAGCCAATCCTCTCGGCTGGAGCGTTTGCTTTATAAGAACTTTTTTAACAACGCTTCGCACCCTTCCCGTATATCTGCATAGGTACGGTCAAAGTTTCCCGTATACCACGGATCCGCAATGTCTCTTGCCTTGCCGGCAAACTCCAGCAGCTTAAACATCTTCCCTTCCGGATCGCCTCCTGCAATGCGCTCCATGCTTCTCATATTTTCCGCATCCATGCCGATCAGATAATCATATCTGTGATAATCCCGGCTGGTCATCTGTACCGCCCTGTGTTCCAGAATTGGGATCCCGGCTTCTTTTAATTTCCGCACTGTTCCATAGTGAGGGCCACGCCCAATTTCTTCCCGGCTGGTAGCTGCAGAATTAATGTAAAATTCATTCTGCATGCCATGGCGGTTCACCATGTCCTGGAAAAGAAATTGAGCCATGGTGCTTCGGCAGATGTTGCCGTGGCAGATGAATAGTATTTTTATCATATAGCTAAACTCCTTGTTTTTTCAGTATTTATACGGATTTCCGACATTTCTGCAACAGAAACACCAAAATCGTTTTTCGGCTTATTTCGGTATATTTTAGCTTAATTTTCCAATCGATTGCCGTAATTACTGTCGTAATTTAAATTTTTTACTAATGTTTCTCCATATCCTCTTGAATATAATTAAAATCCACTTCTTTGCCTAATATCATTTAACCATTCGCCTTTATATTTAAAAAATCTTGGACCCGCAATAGAATACTTCTTTCCTGAAATCATCTTTGCCGCAGCTGTTAAAGACAGCTCCTTGCCCTGATATTCCACTTTTCTTTCTCCGATAACTTTGCATTTTATCTCGGGATTATCATAGTATTCTACTTCTGCACCAATTGGAATCTGACATTTTGTGAAAGAAAAATTCTCTGCCTTTTCATGGCTTTCTGTATCAATTTCCTGGGCTAATTCTTCTTCTTTTACCGCTGTTTCGTTCGGTGCTACTAATTGCAGTTTATCCTTACAATCATGAATTTCAGCCATTGCCTCTAATATCGC
>CAZGVY010000293.1:0-1076 GCA_964529215.1 uncultured Mordavella sp.
TTATTGTTCACCTCCCTGATCCTGAAATGCCTTGATGACTTTCACGATATTCAGCGCCTGGGGGCATTTCTCCACGCAGCGCCCACAGCCTACGCAGGAATACATCCCGTCGTTGTTCGCCGGATAGTACACCAGCTTATGCATGAACCGCTGGCGGAACCGCTGCATCTGGCTGGTGCGGTTGTTACCGTGAGCCATCATCGTAAAATCGGAGTACATGCAGGAATCCCAGCACCGGTAACGGGAAACCGTATTTCCCGCGCTGTAATCCTTGATATCGTAACACTGGCAGGTGGGGCACACAAAGGTACAGGTGCCGCATGCCAGGCATGGTTTGTATAATTCTTCCCACAATGGGGAATCGAACTTCTCAGGCAGGGCGTCTCCGTTCCATCCCTCCAAAGAGAGGTTCATGTATGGAAGCTTCTCCACAATGCTATGGATTGCTTCCTTCTCTGCTTCCACCGCCGATTCATCGGCGCTGATAAGCAGTTCCTTTACTGTGTCTGTAAGAGCTTCCCCCTTCTCAGTCTGCGGTTTCCAGTAAAGGTCTTCCCCTACCGTCCATACGGCAACATCTGATGCAGGCGCGGCAGCGTCAACACCGAACGCCTTACAGAAGCAGGTCTCCTCCGGCTCATGGCAGGCCATGGCAACCACGGTCCCATGATCCCTCCTTGCCGCATAGAAGGTATCCACCGGGTCGGATAAAAATACATTGTCCAGCACCTCTAAGCCCTTCACGTCACAGGCTTTCATGCCAAATACCACAAAATCCTGCTCCTTTAACGCCTCCGGCTCTACTGAGATCTTTTTTCCCTCTTTTTTAACCTTGTAGAGACCCTCGCTCTGTGGGAAAAATGCATCCTTTGCTGATTTGACCGTCTTTAAGGTATCCAGATCAGCCTCTGCATCCTCACTCCATGCCGCGTAATTGGTCTGGCCCGCCGTCCTCACCGGAAGATACAGTTCCTTCGTTTCCGCGATCAGCCGGAATAATGCGGAAAGATTTTCTTTTGCTATCTTATACATACATTATCCCCTCTTTCCTACAATACTTGGTTCCGCGTCCTCAA
>CAZGVY010000294.1:0-1049 GCA_964529215.1 uncultured Mordavella sp.
ATCCAGGCCTTCACGGAAATTAGACTTAATCGGAAGCTCAATGGTACGGCCTGTAGTATCTGCCATCAATCCCCGCATACCCGCGAGCTGTTTGATCTGCTTGTCAGAACCACGGGCTCCGGAATCCGCCATCATGAAGATATTATTATATGCATCCAGCCCGGAAAGCAGCGCTTCCGTCAGCGCTTCATCCGTTGCCTTCCATGTCTCTACAACCTCTTTGTAACGTTCCTCTTCTGTGATCAGGCCACGCTTAAAATTCTTCGTGATCTTATCTACCGTATCCTGAGCCTCGGCGATCAGCTCCGGCTTCTGCGGCGGTACCGTCATATCAGAGATAGATACGGTCATGGCCGCCCTGGTAGAATACTTATAACCCGTAGCTTTGATCGCATCCAGGACTTCTGCTGTCGCAGTTGCGCCATGGGTATTAATGACCTTTTCAAGAATCTGCTTCAGCTGCTTCTTCCCCACATGGAAATCAATCTCCGGCAGCAGTTCATTTCCCTCGATCTCACGGTCAACAAAGCCCAGATCCTGCGGAATGATCTCATTAAAAATGAAACGTCCCAGGGTAGACTCTATGATCCCCGTCTTCACCGTTCCGTCCGGCATCGTTTTAGACACACGCACCTTAATACGTGAGTGCAGCGTCAATACGTCATTCTCGTATGCAAGGATCGCTTCATTTACATTCTTAAAGGCCTTGCCCTCTCCCAGAGCGCCCGGTCTCTCCTGCGTCAGATAATAAATCCCAAGCACCATATCCTGAGAAGGAACCGCAACCGGACCACCATCCGACGGTTTCAGCAGGTTATTTGGAGACAGCAGCAGGAAGCGGCATTCTGCCTGTGCTTCCACAGACAGCGGAAGATGAACCGCCATCTGGTCGCCGTCAAAGTCCGCATTGTAGGCCGTACATACCAAAGGATGAAGCTTGATCGCCTTACCTTCTACAAGCACCGGCTCAAAGGCCTGTATTCCAAGCCTGTGCAGCGTAGGGGCACGGTTCAGCATAACCGGATGCTCTTTGATCACATCCTCAAGCA
>CAZGVY010000295.1:0-1038 GCA_964529215.1 uncultured Mordavella sp.
GAGAATATGAGCCAGATCCGTATGTTTAAGCCTTCCCACGGCCTGCAGGGGATCAAGGACTTCATCCTTGAGGTAGTAGAGACCGCAGGCCCGAACCCATGCCCGCCGATGGTAGTGGGCGTAGGGATCGGAGGAACCTTCGATAAGGCGGCGCTTCTGGCGAAAAAGGCTCTGATGCGCCCGATCGATTCCTCCAACCCGGATGCGTTCTATGCAGACCTTGAGAAGGAGATGTTAGAGAAGATCAACGAGCTTGGAATCGGACCCCAGGGCTTTGGCGGGAAGACCACGGCCATCGGACTGAATATTGAGACACTGCCGACTCATATTGCAGGCATGCCATGTGCAGTCAATATCAACTGCCATGTAACACGTCATAAAACGGAGGTGATTTAGATGGCGGCAAGAAAGATTACATTACCACTTACTGAGGAACTTGCAAAGACCCTGCATGCAGGAGACAGCGTACTTGTTACCGGAACGATCTATACGTCCCGGGATGCAGGACATAAGCGGATGTGCGAAGCCCTGGCAAAGGGAGAGAAGATTCCCTTTGACCCGGCAGACGCAACCATCTATTACGTAGGGCCGACTCCGGCAAAGCCGGGACAGGTCATCGGTTCCGCAGGACCGACCACCAGCGGGCGTATGGACGCCTATGCGCCGACCATGATGTCTGTGGGAGCCAGAGGCATGATCGGAAAGGGCGCACGTCTCCCGGAGGTGGTGGACGCCATGAAGAAATATTCCGGCGTTTATTTTGGAGCTATCGGCGGAGCGGGAGCGCTTCTTGCAAAGTGCATCAAGAAGGCAGAACTGATCGCTTATGAAGATTTGGGGGCAGAAGCCCTAAGAAAGCTGTATGTAGAAGATATGCCTCTGGTTGTTATTATTGACAGCGAGGGAAATAATCTGTACGAAAGCGGGCGTGCTGCTTATCTCAAGGAACATAAGTAGAAGGGAGTCCTGAGACATGGAATTATTTGGAGGGATATTAGCAGTCAAGGCTGTGACATTTCTTACATTTTCAGTTTTTGC
>CAZGVY010000296.1:0-1011 GCA_964529215.1 uncultured Mordavella sp.
CCGTCGTGACAGACACATAATATACCAGCCACATAACTGCTGCAAAGACTGGCAGCGCCAGCCATCTGTTTGTCACAATGCGGTCAATCTTATCGGAAGCGGTCATGCCTGCTTTCCTGTTTTTCGTCACGCACGCTCCAATAATAGAAGAAATATACGTATATCTTTCGTTCGTAATAATACTCTCTGTGTCATCGTCAAATGCGCTTTCCATTGCTTCGATCTCAGCAGACACATCTATTGCCTCTGCCATCTGGGAAACAATCTTATCGTCCCTCTCCAGCAGCTTGACCGCAAAGAACCGTTTCTGAGACTCCGGGACCTTGCCCTCAAGTTTATACTCTGCTGCCGAAATGATCTCTTCCGCTTTTTCACAAAATTCATGCTTTACCTCTGCCACCTGCTTTGTGCCCGCAAGGTGTACGGCCCGTTCGGCGGCTTCCCTGATACCTGTTCCTCTCAGGGCGGAAATGGTTACCACTTCGCAGCCAAGCTCCTCTGCCAATTGATCCGTATGTATGGTATCTCCGTTTTTCTCCAGAAGGTCAGCCATATTAACTGCTATGATCACCGGAATGCCAAGCTCCATGATCTGCGTCGTCAGATACAGATTCCGTTCAATATTGGTTCCGTCTACGATGTTAATGATCGCATCCGGCCTCTCTCCAATCAGATAATTTCTCGCCACAACTTCTTCTAACGTATAAGGGGACAGGGAATAGATCCCCGGCAGATCCATAATTACTACATCCTTGTGTCCTTTTAATCTTCCTTCTTTTTTCTCAACAGTGACTCCCGGCCAGTTTCCAACAAACTGATTAGATCCGGTCAGGGCATTAAACAATGTTGTCTTCCCACTGTTCGGATTCCCCGCAAGTGCAATTTTTACTGACATTTTTTCTCTCCTTTTCATTTCCTGTTCGTTTAGGCTCTCTTTTGTAAGTTATAACTAACCGTTGTGTAAAAAGATCTATTACACACAGATCATCCCGGAGTCCTCCTTCCGGATCT